>DFDU01000055.1 GCA_002369325.1 Lachnospiraceae bacterium UBA3820 | reverse complement strand
CACCCACGTAAGTGGACATGAACCTGAATCATGCGCGTATGCCAATTCCGCCACAACTGCAAATCGCAAGTGAAATAATAGCATTTATAAGACCAAATGTCAAACAAAAATCACAGCGAAATTATTTAATTAAATGAGGAATAGGTACATAATCAACAACTCCGTCCTTGTAGTAGCCGTCTATTTCTCCCTCTATCAAAGGTTTTATGTATTTTATAAGTTCATCCGTAACATCGTTACCGGATTTCTTTATCCATGAAAGCGGTACACTTTTTGCTTCATTTGCAATCTTTGAAACATCTGAAAAACTCGTTTCATAAGTATACGGATCATCGGATATACGATTTAGAACAGTCATGAATCCGGTTTCACCCGCCTCTGTAAAGGCAACAGCCGCACTTCCAAGATTTATAGCCTCTTCCAAATCGGTTTTTGAAGCCAGATGACCGGCTGCTCTTTGAAGAACATTAATTTCCACGGAACGAACCTTAACTCCTATCTCATCCTTAACAAGATATTCAAGAACCTTTCCCGCACCCGAAAGCTGAGCATGACCAAATTTATCATCCTTAGCTGTAGAAGCAGCTATGTAATTTCCATCCTTATCATGTATACCCTCGGATACCGCCACAATTACATTTTTATATTTATTTAATTTTTTCTTTAAATCCCTGATAAAAGTATCCTTATCAAAATCAACCTCAGGTAAATATATAAGGTGCGGTGCGATAGAAAAATTATTTCTCGCAAGAGCTGAGGCAGCTGTAAGCCAGCCTGCATCGCGTCCCATAATTTCAACAATTGTCACACTTTCCAAATCATAAATATAAGTATCGTATGCTATTTCTCTTATGCTTGATGCTATATATTTTGCTGCAGAACCAAAGCCCGGAGTATGATCAGTAACCAGCAGATCATTATCGATGGTTTTCGGGACGCCGGCTATCTTTATGTTATTTCCGATTTTTTTTGCATAAGCCGAAAGCTTGGCAACAGTATCCATAGAATCATTTCCGCCGATATAGAAAAATGCTTCTATATCATATTTTTCAAATATTCCGAATATATCTTTATACGGCTGTTCATCCTGTTCATAATCAGGAAGCTTGAAACGGCATGAGCCAAGATACATAGCCGGCGTAATTGCCATTCTTTCTATAAAATCATCATCCATTTCCGATAAATCCAAAAATTTTTCTCTCAAAACGCCCTGAATACCATGTACCGCACCGTAAAGCTTATCATATACATCGCTTGATTTAACGGCCGAAACAACTCCCGCAAGAGAAGCATTTATTGCTGCCGTAGGTCCTCCCGATTGGGCTACAATACAATTTTTTCCCATTATCAATCCTCCCTGATTAATTCTTTCCTGTTGAGCCAAAGCCTCCGCGAGCCTCTCCGCTTCTTGCTTCAACCGTTTCAAAGACTATTTGAGGCTGATGCTTTTGAATACGAAATTGACAAATTCTGTCATTAATATGTATTTCGGTATCTCTCATCGCAAGTGCCGGCATCATAAGTACATCATCAGATGAATTTTTACCGTAAGACTCATCTACAACGCCTATGGAATTTGTCTGAATTATTCCATAATTTTTATAAGTCGAGCTTCTTGGTGCTATAATAAGCTCATAACCATCCGGAAGACACATGGAAACACCAAGGTTAATAAGTTTAAAATCACCCTTTTTCATTATCACCTCTTCTGCAGCACGTAAATCTATCCAATCCGATTTTCCTTCGATATATTCCAATCTGTCTATCTTATCCGAAAGATAAGTTATTTTAATTACCTCTTTTTCCATCATTTTTTCCTTTCTTTTTATCGCCTTAATGTATTCTTTTACTGTTACAAATCGCATTATTCAAGCGACATAGGCTGATCCCACAGAACAACTTCATTACTTTCGAGTGATTTTTTTACATCTATTATTCTTTGGTTTGATGATCCTCTGAATCGAAGCTTCAAATCCTTAAGCTCCTTTTTAAATTCACCATCAACAAGTATATCTATATATTTAATCATCTCTCTTGTTTCCGGCCATTTGACCATCATTTTACTTTTAATATCTTTATCAAAGAGATATCCTGTGTAACACCAAACCGTTTTTTCCGGAAGTTCTTCCTTTATCCTTCTTAGCAAAGGTAAAACACCCTGCTGGTTAACATATTCGAAAGGCTCACCACCCAAAAGGGTAAATCCCTTAATATGTGCAGGTCTTAACTCCTCTATTATTTCATCCATTTCTTTTTCGGTAAAAAGATTTCCGTATGCAAAATCCCAGGTTTCCGGATTGAAACATCCGTCACAGTGATGTGTACAGCCGGACACAAATAGCGAAACTCTTATTCCCGGTCCGTTTGCTACGTCTATTCTCTTTATATCCGCATAATTCATTTATTTATCCTCCCATTTTTCTTTAAACCGCTTTTCATAAGTCAAATTAAAATAGCTTATTCTTCATCCTTATCAGTTATCAAATTTTCAAGTGTTTCAAATAATATATCAGGCTGAAGAGGTTTGCTCAAATGCGCATTCAAGCCTGCCTGAAGGCTCCTTTGAACGTCTTCATCAAAAGCATTTGCTGTAAGGGCAATAATAGGAATATTTTTTGCATCCTCTCGGTCCATTGCCCTTATTACCGTTGTTGCGGTAAGTCCATCCATATTTGGCATTTGCATATCCATAAGAATGGCATCATAATAACCTTCCGGATTGGATTCGAACAATTCGACAGCCTCTTTGCCGTCCTTTGCAACATCGGTTTTGATATCCCTCATTTTTAACACTTCAACCATGATTTGAGCATTTATTTCCATATCTTCTGCCAGGATAACATGCCTGTTTCTCAAATCGGCTTTTTTCATATTTGAAGATGAACTGTTTTTTCTCTTCCATATGGTCTTTAATTCATCAAGTAAATTTCCCGAGAAAATAGGCTTTGCAATGAAGCTGTCCACTCCTGCTTCAATCGCTTCTTCAAATACATCATCCCAATTATATGTGGTAAGTATGATAATCGCAGCCTCGTTTCCTATGACGGAACGTATTTGTCTTGCTGTTTCTACACCGTCCATATCAGGCATTTGCCAATCCACAATAATCAGATTATAAGGTTCGCGTCTTACATGACAAAGCTTAACCATTTCTACGGCTTCACGTCCGGATTGAACTGTTTCGGCCTTTATTCCCGACTGTCCCAGAACAAGCTTTGCCTGATCACATGCTATAGGATCGTCATCGACCACCAAAACTTTAAGCTCACTGAAGCTTATCTCGTGTTCAGGTGCTTCATCGGAATATTTCTTGTCCGAATCCATCAATGTCAAACTCACTGTAAATGTGGTGCCCTCATCCTTTTTACTTTCCACATCGATTCTGCCGTTCATCATATCCACAATGCTCTTCGTAATCGCCATTCCAAGACCTGAGCTGCCATATTTATTATGTGTGCCTGCATTTTCCTGACTAAATGTATCAAAAAGCTTAGGAAGATAATCTTCGCTCATTCCTATTCCGTTATCCTTCACAATAAATCTAAGCGTAGACTTTCCGTCAAAGCCTCCGGCTCTTTCAACCACAAATAAAACCTTGCCGCCCTCCGGCGTAAATTTAACCGCATTTCCAAGTATATTTATAAGGACCTGTCGAAGCTTTGTACAATCTCCTATATAATAATCATTTAATTTCCCGTTGACTCTGCATTCATAATCAAGATTCTTTTCCCTGCATTGACCGCTGAACATGACATTTATATACTCTATCAGTTTTGAAAAGGCAAATTCTTCATTTTTAAGCGTCATACGGCCGGATTCGATTCTGGACATATCCAATATGTCATTTATTAATACAAGCAGATGTTGTGCCGAGCTTCCTATTTTTTCAAGATATTCCTTTGTCGATTCGGATATCTCAGGGTCATTTAAAGCAAGTGTATCCAGGCCTATTATGGCATTCATAGGTGTACGTATCTCATGACTCATATTGGATAAAAATGCTGTCTTTGCCTTACTTGCTTCCTCAGCAGTATCAAGTGCATCGCTTAATGCCTGGTTCTTTGCAAGAGTTTCTCTCATCTCAGCATCAATATCGGTAAAGCCGACACCGACCGCATGTATTACACCATCAGTCCTTTCATCAACAGTTCTTACGCTTGCCATACGAAGCATCTCATATTTTTCTTTATCATCTCTTTTTATAAGATATCTTAAAGCTATAACTTTCTCTTTTTCCAATGCTTCTCTTATCTTTTCTTTTTTTATAAATTCAAGAAAGCTGTCTTTATATTCATCTGCCACATATGAAGTGGCATATTCATTGAAGACCTCGTAAAATGAAAACTTTTCGCCTTCCTTAAATCTAAAATTCTTATCACCGTTTCTGTAACAAACTGCCAGACCGCTGTCCAAATCAACATAATATACACTTCGATAATCGGAAGCAAGTGCAGTTATCATACTATCCTGCTGAGCCCTTTTCTTTTCCTGTTCCAAAAGCTCATCCTGCAATGCAATTCTTTCCTCAAGTTCCTGCTGCAAAAGCTCCGAAGTTTCCTGTTCGATGGCAAGTATCGAGTTTCTCTTTGCCTGAACTATAATCAAACCAAAGATACTGACAAGAACCAAAGTTGCGACGATAGACATAAAAAGATTTCTTCTTACTATTCCATCCGATATATTTTCTATCTGATCACTTATTACACTTTCGCGTATAAGGTAAGTAAGCATCCAATCCGTTTTATAGACCGGAACATAATACATCGTTTCTTTTATACCATTATAGGTAAATGATACTACGCCGCTTTTTCCCGTTTCAAAGTCACTTCGCATCATATCAACGCTGTATTTTTCTTCAAACTCCGCATTTTCCAAAGCAGCCAAAAGGTTGTCTTCGCTTGCAAGTCCACCGAGGACCATATCGGTAAGAGAATTTCCTTCCGAACTGTAAATATTACAAAAGGTTGTATTATTCGAATCAGCCTGAAGCGATATATTGCTGAGCATATAATCCATATCTATTTCTATGAAGCAAGCCACAAGGCATTTTCCTTCAACCGGAAGTCTGTCCACGGGAATAGCGATAATTACCTTTTTGTCATTGCCCTTCATATTTTTTACCGAAATCTCAGGCTCATGCAGATTCTTATAATCAAAAGCATATTGGTCGATATCCGTTTTTGTACCTCTTGACGTATATATCAAACCGTTCTCATCCACAAACGCAAATTTTTCAAGCCCGTAAAGCTGCTTCATGTGAAGCTGATAAGCCTGAAGACTTTCAATACTGCTAAGATCATCCTTCGTCAAAAGACCTATGGCAATATCCATATCACTTATATAATCATCTAACTTTGAAGCAACTACCTGTTCACGTCTTCCCGCAAGCTCGTCGAGATAAAAAAGACTTACATTTCGTACTGCCGACTCTGTATCCTTGCTTGCTTTTCTTCCTGTCCAATACGTACCCAGAATAAGCACAAATGCGACAATAAGACTTCCCAACAGCATTATCTTCATTGATTTAGTATTTTTTCTTTTTTTCATAAAAACGCCCTTCTTTATTATTGAAAAACCCCCAAAAATTTTTAATTAAACTTTTGGGGGTTGATAAACTCCAAAAACCAATTCGGGTTTTTTATTTCTAAAGATGGAGCACTCTTGCCTTAATCTCTTTGGTCTTACCTACATTCCAGAAATTCTCGCCGAGATAACCGCATGTACGTCTTGTAACGTTCATCTTTGAATGATCCTTATTTCCGCATTGTGGGCACTCCCACTCATTGTCATCATTTATGATAATCTCACCGTCAAATCCACATACATGACAATAATCGGATTTTGTATTAAACTCGGCATACTGAATATTGTCATATATAAATCTTACTACTTCTTCAAGAGCCTCAAGATTATTTCTCATATTTGGTATCTCTACATAAGAGATTGCACCGCCCGAAGATATCTTCTGGAACTGACTTTCAAATCTGAATTTACTAAAGGCATCTATCTTCTCACGTACATCCACATGATATGAGTTTGTATAATATCCCTTATCCGTAACATCCGGAATGGTTCCGAATCTTTCCTGATCAATTCTTGCAAATCTGTAGCAAAGACTCTCTGCAGGAGTTCCGTATAAACCAAATCCAAGACCGGTTTCCGCCTTCCACTTCTCACATGTTGTACGAAGCTTCTTCATAAGCTTAAGTGCAAATGCTTCGCCTTCCGGTTCGGTATGACTTACACCTGTCATAAGCTTGGTAGCCTCGTAAACACCTATATATCCGAGTGAAATGGTTGAGTATCCGTCCATAAGAAGCGGATCTATCTTTTCACCCTTCTTAAGCCTTGCGATGGCACCATACTGCCAATGTACAGGACTCACATCCGAAGTGATTCCCATAAGCGCATTGTGTCTGCACATAAGTGCCTCGTAACAAAGCTGAAGTCTTTCATCAAGTAAACTCCAGAACTTCTCTTCATCACCCTTGGCAAGTATACCTATCTGAGGAAGGTTAAGACTTACAACACCTTGGTTGAAACGTCCTTCCCACTTATAATTACCGTTTTCGTCCTTCCATGGTGAAAGGAATGAACGACAGCCCATAGGTGAAAATACATTTCCTTCGTAATTCTCACGCATTTTTTTAGCCGAAATATAATCAGGATAAAGTCTCTTTGCTGAGCACTTAACAGCCATCTTGGTTATGTAATCATACTTACCGCCCTTTAAGCAGTTGTGCTCATCAAGAACATAAACCAGCTTAGGGAACGCAGGCGTAACATAAACACCCTTTTCATTTTTGATTCCTTCATATCTCTGGCGAAGAATCTCTTCTATAATAATTGCATTTTCTTCTATATACTCATCATTCGGATCAAGATTAAGGAAAAGTGTAACAAACGGAGATTGTCCGTTGGTCGTCATCAATGTATTAATCTGATACTGGATAGTCTGTACACCGGAACGAAGCTCATCATTAAGTCTTTCCTGTGCCATCTTCTCAAGTATTTCCTCATCAATCTTATCACCGTATTCTTCAACAAGCTTACCCTTATACTTGTTATAGCTCTTTCTAAGGTACTTACCGAGACACTTGATATCTACGGATTGTCCGCCGTATTGTGAGCTTGCAACCGAAGAAATAATCTGTGTCATAACGGTACATGCAACCTGAAAGCTCTTAGGGCTCTCGATAAGCTTTCCGTTCATAACGGTACCGTTATCAAGCATATCGCTTATATTTATAAGACAACAGTTAAATATCGGCTGAAGAAAATAATCCGCATCATGGAAATGAATTGCCCCTTCTTCATGAGCCTTTGAAATCTTCTCCGGAAGAAGAACTCTCTTGGTAAGATCCTTTGATACTTCACCAGCAATAAGATCTCTCTGGGTAGAAGCAACAGTTGCATTTTTATTTGAATTTTCTTCCATAACGTCCTTATTTCGATTCTGGATAAGGCTCAAAATGGAATCGTCTGTAGTGTTGGCTTTACGGACAAGCTCTCTTGTATATCTATATATAATATAGGTCTTTGCAAGCACAAACTTACGATCATCCATAAGCTTCTGCTCGATAATGTCCTGAATATCCTCTACCAGCATTCTTTTACGATTTTTAGCTTCAATCCCCTGTACAATCTCTTCAATCTTTTCGTCTGAAATTTTCTCGCAGCTTTCCACCTCTGCATTTGCCTTCTGAATGGCAGTAACAATTTTCGATCGGTCATAGGTTACGGTATGACCATCTCTTTTAATTACCTTCATAGCACATCTCCTAAAAATTAACTAACTATAAAATCATTCAGTACTGTTTCAAAGCACTCGGAGATAAACAATCCCCTGCAAGAAGTTATTATAGCACTGAGGTCTCACTTTGTCCACTAAATATTGTGTTTTTTTTGATATTTTTTACAATATATTGTTATTTTTAGGTCTTTTAATTAAAAAAATGTGTAAAAGTATGAATTTATTATGAATTTTAAAATTATCCCACTTTATTTTTATCATAAAATGTGTTATATATTTAAGGAACAATATATCACATTAGTATATGGAAGGAAATGATATTATGAAAAAAATGAGAAAGATAAGCGGTGTACTTGCCTTAACATTGGGTCTTGCATTGCTTAGCGGCTGCGGAAAGGATAGCAGCCAGAAAAAACAGGAAAAGATGATTGACAAATACTCATCCTACTGTACTTTAGGCGAATACAAAGGAATAGAATACAACCAGGTTTCTACCGAAGTAACCGATGATATGGTACAGCAGCAGGTAGACAGCTTTTTGTCAACCTACTCCACATCAGAATATGTAACCTCCGGAACAGCCAAGATGGGCGACACCGTAAATATCGACTTTGTAGGAAGCATTGACGGTGTAGAATTCGAGGGTGGAAATTCAAATGGTCAAGGATATGACATTACACTCGGTTCGGGAACATTTATTGATGACTTCGAGGATCAGATAGCCGGTCACAAAGTAGGTGATAAATTCGATGTAAAGGCAACTTTCCCGGATGATTATTCACCAAACCCTGACCTTGCAGGCAAGGAAGCAGTATTTGCGGTAACCTTAAATTCAATAAAGCAAACCACAATGCCTGAGTACACTGATGCTCTCGTTGCTTCATATACAGATGCATCTACTATCGAGGAATATGAGCAAAGCATCCGCGATAATTTGACCGAAACCTACCAGAAAAATAACGAAGCAACAAATAAGCAGACCATAATAACAAACATCATCAATAACTCAACCATTAACGAGTATCCTACAAAGGATATGGAGGATTTGATTAATTCAACAATTGAAACTGTTGAGGGCTATGCAAAGAACTACAATACAGACCTTGCATCTTATGTATCGGTTCAATACGGTTTTTCAAGTGAACAGGATTTCAGAGATTATATAAGCCAGATGGTTGAAGACTATATGAAAGAAAAGATTGTTGTCTGCGCCATAGCAAAAACGGAAAATATCAAAGCTTCTTCGGATGATATCAAAGCCAAGAAGAAAGAGCTCATGGAAACCTATGGTATAACCGATGAAGATAAGTTCAACGATATGTACACCGAAGACGATCTCATCTTCTATGCTCTTGAAGATAAGGTAACAGACTTCTTACTTGAAAATGCAACTCCTGCATCGGCAACCGACGCAGAGTAAAAATTCTGTTTCTCACATTTAAATCGATATTTGCCCTAGGCATATATGGGACTATATAGCAGACGGTTTGCAATACAAATATTATTTTCTAAATCAGCGCATTCGAATTTTTTATCTTCGCACGAAACCGAAAACTCGCTACGCTCAAACAGTTCGGTTTCTGAGCGAAGCTTTCAAAATTCTCATTGCTGATTTAACGAAAAAAATACACATGTATTTGCAAACCGTCTGCTATATTATTCCCATTATATATGCCCCGAGCAAATACCGATAGCTTAAAACAGCACAATATGTGCTGTTTCAAGCTACTGATATAAAACTTCGACCGGCTGGAATAAAATTAAATATGGCGTAAATAAAAATGCAGTGGGTAGATATAACATTGTCCGATTTGCGTTAAATCAGAAACGAAAATTCGAAGATATTTGCTTTGAAATTGATATGTTTGAGCGAAAGCGAGTTTATCAATTTCATGCAAATAGCAAGAATTGAGTGCTCTGATTTAGCAAATTGATGACACGTTATAGATACCCACTGCGTTTTGGTTTGCGCCATAAAAAAAGACTTCAAACCTGCCGGTCGAAGTCTTTATATCGGTCATTATGCGAGAAACAGAAGTTTAGTTATTTACGATGGCGGTTCCGATACCTTTTTCGGTGAAGAATTCGAGCAAGAGGCAATGTTCTACTCGACCGTCGAGCATATGGACACGAGCTACTCCGTTTTTCATTGCTTCGATACAATTTGAAAGCTTAGGAAGCATACCGCCGCCCACAACGCCTTTATCTATAAAGCTTTGCGCTTCATCTATCGTCATCTGTGATACAAGCGTCGACTTATCCTCAGGATCCATAAATACTCCTTCGATATCAGTAAGGAATACAAGCTTTTCTGCATTTAATGCTGTAGCTATTGCACATGCGGCATCATCTGCATTTATATTGTAGCCGTGGAAATCTTCCTCGCTGTAGCCGATAGGTGCTATAACCGGTATGAAATCGTTTTCTATGAGGGTATCTATAAGTGTATGGTCTGTCTCAACGACTTCTCCTACATATCCTATATCCTTGCCGTCACTGTATTTTTTCTTAACCTTAAGGATACCTGAATCCTTGCCGCTTATACCGACAGCCTTAAGTCCGAGTTTTTGCATATGCGATACAAGGCTCTTATTTACTTTTGACAAAACCATTTCGGCAACCTCGAGTGTTTCCTCATCGGTTACACGAAGTCCGTTTATAAATTCAGACTCCTTACCTATCTTCTTAAGCCATGCACTGATTTCCTTACCACCGCCGTGAACAACGATAGGCTTCATACCTATAAGCTTAAGAAGTGCAACGTCCTTTATAACATTATATTTCAGGTTTTCATCAACCATGGCACTTCCGCCGTATTTTACGACAACCTTTGTGCCATTGAATTTTTGTATATAAGGAAGTGCCTCGATAAGTGTCTGTGCCTTTGCAAGAACCGCATCCATTGAATTATTGTTAATCATATTTATCCCTCTTCTTTCTGATTTCTTCCTATATTATAATTTCTCATTACGCCACATCCGGCATACTCCGAACCGGTATTTCGTTTCCGGTTTATGTGACATATTACAAACCGTTTACCTGCTAACGGATTTATGCTGTATATTACGAGCGGTAATCCGCATTTATCTTAACATAATCATATGTAAGGTCGCAACCCCAGGCGGTAGCCTCTGCATCACCCATATGAAGCTCACACTCAGCGGTTATTTCCTTTGGTTCGAGAATCTTGAGAGCCTCTTCTTCCGAAAACTCAGGAAGCATACCCTTATCTATAAGCTTAATCGAACCTGCTTCACTTACCATAGTTATATCAACCTTGTCAGGATCAAATTCCGCACCCGAATATCCCATTGCACAGAATATTCTTCCGCAGTTTGCATCCTTACCAAATATAGCTGCTTTAGTTAAGCTTGATGTTATAACAGACTTTGCAATAATCTTTGCCGTTTCATAATCGGGAGCTCCCGTTACATGTGCCGTAAAGAGTCTTGTTGCACCCTCTCCGTCCTCGGCTATATTCTTGGCAAGGAATTCGCAAACCTCATAAAGTGCTTCGTAAAAGCTCTTGTAATCATCTGAGTTTTTGTCATTTATCTCATTATTCGAAGCAAGTCCGTTAGCCATAAATATTACAGTATCATTGGTGGACGTATCCCCGTCAACCGAAACCATGTTAAAGGTCTTTTCGATAATCTCACGAAGTGTTGACAATGCAAGATCATAATTCACAGCAACATCGGACATAATATATCCAAGCATGGTACCCATATTCGGATGAATCATTCCCGAACCCTTACACATTGCACCGATACGGCAGGTCTTTCCTCCTGCTTCAAACTCAACCGCGATATCCTTCTTATGTGTATCCGTTGTCATAATAGCCTTTGCCGCATTTTCGGCTTCCTCCGGAGAATCGGAAAGCTTATCGGAAAGCTCCTTAACTCCATTTATAATCTTTTCTATAGGAAGCTGCGGACCGATAACTCCTGTTGAACCGCATATTACATACTCAGTCGGAATGCCCATAATCTCATTTACGGCTTCCGCAGTAAGCTTACAATTATTAAGCCCCGGCTCACCGGTTGCAGCATTTGCTATGCCTGTATTAACAACAACCGCCTGTGCCTTCTTTGTCTCGTAAACCACATTCATATCCCACTTTACGGGTGCTGCCTTAACCTTATTTTTTGTAAATGTTCCGACACATGTTGCAGGGACTTCACTTACAAGAAGCATTAAATCCCTGTTGCTTCCGGATGCCTTGATTCCCACACGCATACTTGCGCATTTATATCCTTTAGCTGCGGTTACTCCGCCATTTATAATCTTCATACCAATCATCCTTTCTTCTTTCTTTCAATACCTGCAAATAGAATGTACACATACTCTATCGCAGGCACGCTCTCGTTACTCTTAATTTCTATATAAGTCCTGTTTTTTCATCAAGTCCGAGCATTATGTTCATGTTCTGGACTGCGGCACCCGATGCACCCTTTCCGAGGTTATCGAAAAGTGCCGTAAGTGCTATCTGATCTTCGTAACCATATACCGCAATCTCAAGGTTATTTGTTCCTGCCAGCGTGTTTGCGTAAATGGTTCCCGGCTTTTCTTCCTCGAAATCTCTTACCTTAACAAAGAATTCGTCCTTATAATACTCTTTCATCTTCTCACAAACATCTTTTGCCGAAGGCTTTCCGTTTAAGAGTCTGCTTTGAAGCATAACAGTCGTTGCCATTCCCTTGTAATAATCATCTACAACAGGTAAGAAGCATGGCGCATATTCAAGTCCGGTAACCTTTATAATCTCAGGAACATGCTTATGCTTAAGTGTTCGTCCGTAAATTCCCGGAGCAGAAAGCTTAACATCTCTGTTATCGGCTTCGTAATCGGCAATCATACCCTTACCGCCTCCCGAATATCCTGTGAGCGAATAAACATTTACAGGATAATCCTTTGGAAGAATTCCCATATTTATTAACGGAGTTATTATTGAAATCGCTCCTGTTGCATGGCAGCCGGGATTTGCTATTCTTTTTCCGTCAGCTATCTTTTCTCTTGCTTCTTTTGATATTTCGGGAAAACCATAAACCCAGTTGTCATTGGTACGGTGTGCCGTTGAGGCATCGATTACCTTGACCTTGTCATTTTCTATAAGCGAAACGGATTCCATAGCCGCCTGATCCGGCAGACACAAAAATACGATATCGGCCTCATTTAAAAACTTCTTTCTTTCTTCTATATCATGTCTTTTTTCTTCCGCTATCTTTAATAATTCCAAATCGTCACGTGCGCCTATACGGTCGAAGATCTGCAGGCCCGTGGTTCCGCTCTGTCCGTCGATATACACTTTTGTTTTCATAGTTTTTTCTCCTGTTCTTGAGTCTTATGTAAGCAATATACGTTTTATAAAACATTTCCTATAATAATGGAATAAACTTTGCTCATTATACAACCGCATTGATAATTATGCAATATATTTTTAGTATTTTTTGAATATTTTTACGATTATACCACTTTTTATGCATATTTATGTATATTTTATGAATTTTATGCATTATTCTATGTATATTTTTTTAAAATAATAATTGCATTTATTGTTTTGTTGTTATATACTTGTGTCTAGTGACTGCGGATTATGTATTATTCATTTTCCGATGCGGCTAAAACGGACACAGGATAGGTGTATAAACCGACAAACTTATCCCCAAAAAACAATATATTTAGGAGGAAGAAAAATGAAAGAAAAAGTTATACTTGCATACTCAGGCGGACTTGATACAACAGCAATCATTCCTTGGTTGAAGGAAACTTATGATTTTGATGTTGTATGTGTATGTATCGATGTTGGACAGGAAAGTGAGCTTGAAGGTCTGGAGGAAAGGGCAAAGTACTCAGGAGCCGAGAAGCTTTACATACTTGATGTAATAGATGAGTTCTGCGAGGACTTCGTAATGCCGGGCGTTAAGGCAGGTTGTGTATACGAGAACAAGTATCTTCTCGGTACTTCATTTGCAAGACCGCTTATCGCAAAGAAGCTTGTTGAAATAGCAAGAAAAGAAGGCGCAACAACTATCTGCCATGGTGCTACCGGTAAGGGTAACGACCAGGTACGTTTTGAGATTAATATCAAGGCACTTGCTCCTGATATAAAAGTTATAGCTACCTGGAGACAGCCGGAATGGACTATGCAGTCACGTGAAGATGAAATTGCATATTGCAAGGCTCATGGAATCGACCTTCCATTTGATGCTTCACACTCTTATAGCCGTGACAGAAACTTATGGCATATAAGCCACGAAGGACTTGAGCTTGAAGATCCATCACAGGAGCCTGATTGGGATCATCTTCTTGTACTCGGAACTCATCCTGAGAAAGCACCTGATGAGGCAGAATATGTTACTCTTAAATTTGAAAAAGGTACTCCTGTCGCTGTAAATGGCAAAGAGATGAAAGTCGCAGATGTAATCCGTGAATTAAACAGACTCGGTGGAAAGCACGGTGTAGGTATCGTTGATATCGTTGAAAACAGAGTTGTCGGTATGAAGTCACGTGGCGTATATGAGACTCCGGGCGGAACAATCCTTATGGAAGCTCATAAGCAGCTTGAGGAGCTCATACTTGACAGAGATACTCTTGCATATAAGAAGCTTATCGCAGACAAGTTTGCAGATATGATTTACGAAGGAAAGTGGTTCTGCCCACTTCGTGAAGCACTTCAGGCATTTGTTGAGAGCACTCAGGAGCGCGTAACCGGTGAAGTTAAATTCAAGCTTTACAAGGGAAATATCATCAAAGCAGGTACTACTTCACCATATTCACTTTACTCAGAGGAGCTTGCTTCATTTACAACCGGTGAGCTTTACGACCACAAGGATGCAGAAGGATTCATCCACTTATTCGGTCTTTCAATGCAGGTTCGTGCTATGCTTGACCAGAAGAGAGATAAATAATATTCATTACATAATTACCCAAAAAGCTGCATTGAATAATTTCAATGCAGCTTTTTTATATTAAGCAGATTCTTCTACCACCACATCCGCAAATTTGCTTCCGGTAACACTTACCAAATCTTTTGTTTTAAGTTCTATCTGAAAACCGACCTTTCCGGCACTTACAAACATTTCTTCAAAGTTCTCGGCTGTATGATGTATAAATGTCGGAAAATGCTTTTTCATGCCTATCGGCGAACAACCGCCGTGCACATATCCCGTAAGAGGAAGAAGTTCCTTTTGCTTTATCATATTTATCGATTTTTCATTTGCGGCTTTGGCTGCTTTTTTAAGATCAAGTTCCTCAGCAACAGGGATAACAAATACATAATACTGTCCCGACTTGCCTTGCGTAACAAGCGTTTTGAATACTCTCTTTTTATCCTCTCCGAGTATCGCGGCAATCTCTTCACCGCTCATGGTAGCATCCGGCTCATAGGTATGTGCAGTGTAAGGAAGCTTCTTTCCGTCAAGTACTCGCATTACGTTAGTTTTATCGTTATTTTTCATTATGTATATTCATCTCCCTTTCTATCCATGTCATAAGTATACCCACAACATATCTTTGCTCCTGCTCCGTGAGTTCCCTGCCCTTAGGAATTTTATGCCATTTCATAAGGCAGTTACGACAACAGCAAGCTGTCGCATGCTGTGCAATAAAAACAGGATGTCCTTTAGTCGGTGTCTGCTTTCCGTCATTTGCAATAAATGCCGGTGCCAGCCTCTTTTTTATAAAGTCCGCCGCATGTACACCTATGACCTCCATGCCCTTATCGTTTACGTACGCTTTATCTTTTTCCTTTAAATGAAAGCTGCTTCTAAATTTTGATTTTGATAATCGTTCAAATATCGTCATGGTTGCTCCTTGTTTTCATTTACGCGTTTTACGTCACCGGTGATGTGGATTGGTGACATGAATAAAATATATTTAACTCTTTTTTATATCAACGCCTGCATCCGTAAACATTTTTTGCATTGTCGAATTGTTTTTGGTAAGCTTTTTTATAGTCAGGTCATCCAGTTTATTATTGGCAAGACGAAGGTTATTATCCGAAGCAAGAAGCTCGTCCTTAACCTTTTGCAAATGTGTAATCGTTTTATCTATCTCTTCTATAGCATTATTAAACTTTTTGTTTGCCAGCTCATAATTACGTCCAAATTTTTCTTTAAACTCAAGAAGCGAAGACTCAAAGTTCGATACATCAATATTTTTATTTTGCATCTCAACCAATGCTTTTTTATCTTCCCAATTATTCATTGCGGCATTTCTTAAAAGCGTTATAATCGGAATGAAGAATTGAGGTCTAACAACATACATTTTAGGATATTTATGCGAAACGTCAACTATACCCGTGTTATAGTACTCGTTATCACTTTCAAGCATAGAAACCAGAACTGCGTACTCACAATTCTTTTCTTTTCTGTCCTTGTCAAGCTCTTTGAAGAAATCCTCATTCTTATGTTTTGTTTTGGTTTCATCATTTTCATTTTTCATTTCGAACATTATTGAAATGTAATCGACGCCATCCATAGAATCCCTGAAAATATAATCACCCTTGCTGCCGGTTCTTGCATCATTATCTTTTTCGAAATATGCCGACTGGAAAGCCGCAGCTCTTAATTTGTTAAATTCATCCTCACAGAACTTCTCAAGGCTTTCTCCAATCATTTTAGTTGATTGTTGTAATTTGAATTCTTTTACTCTGGCGATTTCCTCATCCTTATATCGTATCTCTTTCTCATGAAGCTCATCTTTATTTTTTAATTCAAGTGAATATGTAAGCCGGTTTTCTTTTATTTGATTTTCAAGATCCTTTACTCTTTCTTTTTCCGTTCTCACTGCATCTTCGACGGCACGCGCACTGTCTTTTTTCAGATCCTTAAGTTCTGTCTCAACTTCCTTAAGTTTATCCTGTTCGTTTCTTACCGCATCCAAAACAGCTCTGTTTTTTTCCTCTTTCAAGGATTCGATTTCTTTATTTTTATTTTCTATATCAACTTTATTTTTATACTCAAGTTGTTCTATCTTTGATTTCAATTCGGAAATCTTTTTGTCAGCTTCCGATTTTGAAACTAAAACAGCATTGTCAATTAAAGACTTTTGCTTTTCCTCTAACTCTTTTTTATTCTTCTCGACAAGCTTATCGAATTCCTTATCTTTTATCTGACTGACTATAGCAGCATATCCCGATTCATCGATTGTAAACATTTCACCGCAATGCGGACATTTTATATTTTCCATAGCAAACTCCTTTCCAAATCAAATACTACGTTCAAATCAGCCGAAAATATGAAACCGATATGGTTATTCATAAGCTGATTATCATCTACAAATATACAAAAATTATATCATATTTTTCAAAATGTATCGACATAAATTGCAGTTTATATATAAAATAATAAAGGCGAAGGATATAATAATCCTCCGCCTCGTACATACTTAGTTTTTAATTTTATTGATTGTAAAATGAAACCAAATCATCAAATTCATCATCCGAAATCTTTAACAACCTCATAACTGCTTCTCGGGAAATCTCTTCTTGAAGATATGCCATTATCAAGCCTTCTTCTCTTCCTT
The DNA here is from genome assembly GCA_002369325.1 of Lachnospiraceae bacterium UBA3820. GTDB lineage: Bacteria > Bacillota > Clostridia > Lachnospirales > Lachnospiraceae > Coprococcus_C. The sequence continues at coordinate 26,919 of DFDU01000055.1, read as the reverse complement.
CTTCTCTTCCTTCTTCTCGACCTTTATTTTTTACTTCTTCAAAAACACTGCTCATTTTCCTGATTCCCTCCTCGTTTTCCTTATAGTATCTAATCTTATCTGCAAGCACATCATAATTCATATCATTTGGATCTGCACTAAAAAAATCATGCATTAGTTTTCCAAAATCTGTTGTATCATCCCTATATGCACCATTAACATATATTATATGTTCCTCATCATCAAATGCTTTATCACAGTTTAAAATAATTCTCTCGACATAATATATCGGCTTATCTTCCCCTATGACATCATTTTTTGTAATAAAAATAACGTATGTTTCCGGAAGCTCGGAAAAACTCTCCCCCTTCATAAGATACCTTGAATCCAATACGCTTGAGTGGTACCTTGCACGCTTAAAGTCAGCTCCGCCGTCTGCCTGCTGTATCTCGATATTGTACAATTTGTGATCTTGATCGACAGCAAGAATATCAAGCCAAACACTACGGTTTTCAAAGCTCGTGATACGCACTTGTGTGTTCACACTTACAACGGACAAATCAGCTCTTTCAAGGATTGTGCTTAACACAAGCTCTGCACCCTCGATAAAACCATCAAAACAGATAGTCATAAAGTTATCATCCATGAGTGTCAGATTCCTAATTTGCTCAAGGTACTCTCCTTCAAATGTTAAATTTTTTTTCATATATATAGTTCTCCGTTCTACCTCTCCAATTCGATTATATAAAAATAATAAATCATTATCAATATAAAAAATCGAAAATAATAAAATAAGCGGAGGATTTTTCATCCTCCGCTCGGTTAAACATACACTAACTCAATATTTAATTCACATTCTCAAATCCGTAGCATGCCTCATCTATCAGATTATCGTTTTGGTCATAGATTCTGAACAAAGTCCAATAATAACCGTATTGCGGTTGCCAGATTGTCCACAGGCAGTTTTCCGATGCTCCGCATTTACCTGTATCATATACCCATGCATCTTTGCCTTGTACATAAAGATTACAATCCAAGATAAGCATTTCATATTTGTATGAATGATTTGGATTATCAAAGCTTTCTATACCAATGAGATATCCGCCGCCCTCGCCTGTATAAGGCATCTGACATATACCTTTTATTGCTTTGCGGTATTCAGTTCCGAATGTTGCCTGTATTTGCGAAGCTTCTTCATTTCCTACAACTCGTGCATAGCAGACAAATACATAGCCTCCTGATTTATCAGGTGTCCAATTCATCCAATTATTATTTTTAGTCCATGGGCTTATCTCAAACCACTTATCCGGCTCATTATTATTGCATGCAACCCATCTATATTCCACAGTATCGGACTCATCACTCTTTTTAATATTTATGCCTGCTTGGATCGATGGATAATTGCTTGCACAGTATATTCCGGAAGTTGATATTGTGTGGGACGATATAATTTCTGTCTCTGTTTTATAGCAATTACTGCAAGTTCTTTTTCTTACTCCCGTTTCTGTTTCTGTTGGAGCCTTTGTAACTATCCATTCTCCCCATTTGTGTCCTTTAGCACCTTTTATTATCATTTCTTTATTTATCTCATTCAAGCCATTTTCGTCACTATAATATTTATTGTTTTCTTTACAAAACCAATACTCTATATTTCCCGTTGATTCACATGTAGGCTCTTTTTTACTATAATGAACAAGTGTATTCCATTTTGCATATAATTCAACATCCTCGTTTATTGGTTGAGAAAAATCATATTTATTTGTAAAAGATTCATCCGTATACCACCCATCAAAACCATACCCTTTTTTTGTAACTTCAATACAACTTACTATTTCGCCTTTTTTGTATCTCCTTTCCCACATACTTGTTTCTTCAGGATCATAAGAACCTTTCGATATAGTTCCTCCATTTGAGTTAAAGTATACTCTATAATATGTTTTTCCGTTATCATAATACTCTTCATAATTAATAAAACAATTTTTAATATTTACTTCACCTTTTGTATATCGACTCGATGGATTTGCTCCATTTCCTATCATTTCAGCATTAATTTTGGGACTGATTGTACAATTTTTAATTTTAGGAGAAATTCGAATTATACCTCCTAAAATATTAATCTCTCCATTCACCATACAATATCCAGCACCAATTCCCGAACCACATTTTCCTCCAAACACATCAGCTATTACAGCATTTATTTCACCAGCATTAATCGTTATTTTTTTTATGGCACCAAACGAACCACCACCGATAGCTGCTCCTTGTTCTCCAGCGTAAGCAAATACTACTCCGCCATTAATAATGATTTCACCCTCCTCTAAATAATTACTACTAGTACTTTGCCATCCACATCCTATTCCTGCTCCCTTGTCTCCTCCGTACGCTTTCACAATTCCACCATTAATGATGATTTTACCTGAAAATGCTTTTTTTCCATCGTACCCATTGTTCGCTCTTGCAGGACCCGAACCTATTCCTGCAGCATTATTTGTTCCTGTTGCATTTACGGTTCCATCATTTATAATTATTTCTCCGGCAAAAACATTTCTATAGCTTGCCCCTATTCCCGGAGCATTATCTCCAGAAGAATTTGCATTTATTGTCCCTCCGTTGATAATTAATTTTCCATAGGATGTACCAACATAAGAACCACCATAAGAATCATCAATATCGCCATACGTAAGACTAATCCCGGCACAAGCATAACCACCATAAGCCCAAACATCTCCATCATTTATTGTTATAACACCGTATTTTGCCACTCCAATACCTGTACTACGCGGTGTTAATGCTTGGTCTAATGCTTCATTTGCTTTTATACTTCCGCCATTAATATTTATCTCACCTATATCCCAACCTTTACCTATACCTATACCAGAATATCCTCCATCTGCATGAATTTCTCCGCCATTAATGTTTATTTTATTTATTACATTTCGTTCCCCGCATCCAATTCCCACTCCGTTTTCTCCATATGCATTAACGATTCCGCCATTTATAGTTATCTCGCCATTTAACTCATATTTATTAGTGATGCGACATATGCCACTTCCAATAGCAGCATTTCCTCCGCTCTCACTTTCTGCTGTTATTTTTCCACCATTAATGTATATTTTTCCACAATAAATTAAACGACTAGAATCACCATCACCACCTATTCCGGCACCACCATTTCCAATTGCTGTTAAAATTCCCATATCGTCTCCAGTGCTTTGAGAATAAATCATCAAACAATTTTCACCGCAAACAGAAATACCTTTTTTTGCAGTCAAATTACATCCATCAGAAAGAATAATATTAACATTTCCATTAATTGCAATTCTTTCTGAAATTTCAATGTTTCCTTTAACAACATACCATGATTCTTCAGATTCCGTTCCTAAAGAATAAGAATCTTCTTGAATCACTATTGCAGATTCACATATCTCATCAGTATAATTTTTGCTTTCCGAATCCCATCCTATATAAGAAACATTGGATTCCAAATTATCAATTACATCATCACCATCACCAACTAATAATTCTTCATCTTTCTCACCTTCGTCAACATCCTCGTTTATCGAATCGTCATTTTCCTCAACATCTTCGATTAACGAATCATCATCTTCCCCAACATCTTCATTTAACGAGTCATCTTCTTCATAAGTATCTTCCTGATACTCCTGTTCCCCAGTTTCAATACCGATTTCAGTTTCAGTATTTGCTTCATCAATTTCATCAGCTTTCACTAAACCTGCCGGCATACTCAAGCAAAATGCTAATGATAGAACAGTTATCTTTTTTATAAATTCTTTGGTTCTTCTCATACATCCATCCCTCCTACTTTTATACATTTTTTAAAAAAGTTTCCTTATAGCATTAAAAATAAAATTGCTCGGTGAAATTAAAGATGATATATTACTCAAAATCGTTGAAATATCAACAGCCGAATCTATCATTTTTCTTCCAAAACTTTCTTCATTCAGTTTTATCTCGTTGTCTGTTTGTTCTTTAAATAATTGTTTTATACGCTCAATTATTTCTTTTTTATTATTTTCAGGTTCAATAGCAAGTAATAAATCAATAAAATACTCTATTCTGATCTGCAAAAGTTTATTATTTAATTGTTTTTCAACAAAGCCACCATTTTCCTCTAAAAAATTTTGAATATCCAGGTAAAGATTCGGATCAGGTATATTTATAATCATTTTATTATTATCAATACGTGCATTACCAATTAACTTTACAAATTCATCTTTCCAATCATATTCGTCTTGTTCACTAACCAATTGATATTTAACTTTTAAATTTCTTACTTTTTGTTGAGTAATTCCTAAATCTTTGCTTATTCTATAATCCGAACACTTGATATAATCAATTGCCCCATTTTTATCTTTAAAGCATTCTTTCATTTTTTTATAATAAAATCCAAACATCATCAATTCAAAATCCGTTTTTGTAAGACTTCCAAAATTACGCTCATAAAAATGACCGGCAATTTCATCAAATATTTTTATTTTTTCTTTATCAGAAAATGAAAAATATTTCATTTTATTATCACTCCTTTTGTGTTGTTCATTAAAAAATTATATATTGTTGCATTTAAAAAATATTATTAAATATTTCCACCAATTCTTTAACAGAATTTCTCACATAATAATCACCATTTTTATCCTGAACATTTAGATAAATTCCTCTATCGCCAACACCATCCTTTACTGCGTCAAATACTGAATAACCAACTTTATTTCCTTCTTTGTTTATTTTTTCAAATTCAATAGAATCATTTTTCCCTCTGTAGCGAACCAAAATACCATTTGATAATTCATAACCATCTTGCTTTTCTATTGCATTTTCTTCCTTAACAAACTCATCAAACATTTCTTTTATAGACATTTCATTTTTTCCTCCTAAAAGAAATTTCAAACTTAAATTCAATCCAACAACTTATTAAACACAAAAAGCAGTGATTTTATAGAATTACTAAAAATCACTGCTTTTCACTATTATATTTTAATATACATTTTCAAATCCGTAGCATGCCTCATCTATCAGATTATCGTTTTGATCATAGATTCTGAACAATGTCCAATAATAACCGTATTGTGGCTGCCAAATTGTCCAAAGACAGTTTTCCGGTGCTCCGCATTTTCCTGTTGTATAAACCCATGCGTCTTTTCCCTGCATATAAAGATTACAGTCTAAGATAAGCATTTCATATTTGTATGAATGATTTGGATTATCAAAGCTTTCTATACCTATGAGATATCCGCCGCCCTCACCTGTATAAGGCATCTGACATATGCCTTTTATAGTTTTGTGATGTTCCGTTCCAAAGGCATACGATATTTCTGAAGCCTCTTCATTTCCTACAACTCTCGCATAGCATACAAATACATAGCCTCCGGATTTTTTAGGAGTCCATACCATCCAGTTATTATCTTTTGTCCAAGGGCTTATCTCAAACCAATGTTCAGGATCACTGTTATCGCATCCAACCCATCTGTATTCCACTGTGTCTGACTCATTACTCTTCTGAATATTTATACCTGCTTGAATTGATGGGTAATTGCTTGCACAGTATATTCCTGTTGTACTAATGGTTCCATTTGTCAATGAAGGAAGACTTACTGTGAAATCATAAAAGCAATCCCAATCCCCCTCAATTTGGATATAATATATTCCGGGATCCGCACTGGTAACCAAGCTTGCCGAATCACAAAAATAACCTCCACCGGATGAACTACGTCTTGCTTTTTTTTCACTTATAAGTTCACCCTTAGAATTATATATTGAAACATAATTTGTGAGTTCAACATATGAATCGAGTATCCAATATGCATTAAAATCAATTTGTATATCTCCTTTATACTTTGCTACAACTTTATATGTATCATATTTATCGTGATGATTAAACGTTCCGTAATACTTTCCGGCTTTAATATCTTGTGCATTTTCGATATTATCATTCTTTTCTTTTTCTGAACTGTTTAAATACGTTAACGTAGCCTCAATCGTTATACTATCAATTCCAATATCTCTATGACGTTTATCTGTTTCAGGATCAGAATCATTCCAAAAAACCAAATAATAGGTTCCTTTATCTAAACATCTATACATATCCCATTCATCATATGGTACTGATTTATACATCCAAAATTCACTCGTAGCTATTTCACTACCTTTTTCGTTAAATAACTTTGCATCCACATAATCTACATTATCATAAGAATTAGCACTTGCCTCAACATATAAATGTAATAACGCATCATTCGTTACTGTAAACGTATAAACTTTTCTTTCTAATACTCCATCACTAAACGTATGATAATTTTTCGTATCAAAATTTAAAGCAACCGCTTCATCCACATATGATACATTGTTCAAATCAGCTTCTTCATCAAAAACATCATCGAATTCATCTGTATTTTCAACATCTGTTTCCTCATAATCTTTAAGCAATTCAATATCAGTGTCATTAACTTCTTCAATTGTAATACCATCATCTACTTCTTCATCAATAACAGATGTATCTGCTGTAATTTCATCTTCATCTGTTGTCTCTTCCGAAACATCAGTTAACTCCTCAGCAAAAGTAACATTTTGAAAACCAATTGTTGTCATAAACAATGCAAAGCATATAATTGTTGTTATTATTTTTTTAAATCTCATACATTTCATCCTCCTACTTTATTAGTTTCATTAGTAAAAACACCCTTGTTACATCCCAACTAAGCTACCCCGGAAGATACTATCCGGCAAATATAAATCTCCCCCCTTTATATCAAGTAAACATCTTTACTAAGTATATAAAATTTTAACACATATCTTTACTAAAATCAATTAGTACACAACTTTACTACATATAATATTCTTAGGTATTTGCCAGACTATTTTAAAGCCTGAAAGGAGCACTCTGCCTATGGATTATATAAGAAGAATGCGAGATTTAAGAGAAGATTCAGATTATACACAAAAGTATGTTGCACATATACTCGGCACATCTCAGACTATGTATGCCAGATACGAGCGTGGTGCCAATGAAATGCCTATTCATCATCTTTTGAAGCTATGCGAGCTTTACCATGTTTCTGCTGATTACCTGTTAGGTATTTCATCAAAAAAGTAATTTTAGAATTCCGTTTCTATATAATAAATGCCCATAGGCTAATTCCTATGAGCATTATATCTTATACCGAGATTTATTTGGTGGGCTCACAGCCCACTATTATTTTTTCAATATATTCTTATTTTTCTTTTCGACCTATCTCGTTGCCTTGGCTGTCATATGCATATATACAAAGATGAAGATCTTTTATATCCCTGTTACCGTGTTTGCAAGTAAAATTTCCACTCCATCTATGACCATTTCCCATAGCCTCTATAGTTCTTTCATCATACACATTTCCATCTGCGTCTGCAAGCTTCAAAGTAAAACTATCATATTCTCCGTAAGGACCGCCGTAAAAAGCAACAGAGTAACTTATACTTTCGCCAGATGCTCCGGTAAATAATATATCTGCATGCCATGTATATATTATTTCACTCAAGGCCTCCGCACCGGGATAGTTTATGTCTAATAATTCCTGAATATAATTATGAGCTTTTATATCTCTCTTTTCTTTATATTTGTCACAATGCTTATACATCGCAAGCAGTCGTTTTTCATCAGCATCCTTGTAGCCTTCCACATTTTCAAAAGCATCAACCGCATCAGTATATTTTTCCTCATCGATGCAGGAAAGACCATATTTATACTCACATTCCAAAGCTCTTTCATCAGCATCTCTATAACCTGATATAGTCAAAAATATATCGTAAGCATACATATAATGTCCCATTTCGATATTATATTCAGCCTGCTTATATGTAACATCCTTTGATTTATCTTTCGCCTGTTCATAACCGCAACGGTACATCATATCATACATCTTTTGTGCCGCTACCCAATCATGCTTACCAAGAAGTTCTTCTATATATTCTTCCAATTCATCATAAAATGATTCGTAGAGTTTCTCACCCTCTTCTCCATATCCGGCGAAGGCACTGCATGCGTCCACAGCAGTTTCCGCATTTGACACATTTTTATCGGCCCTGTATGCATCTATCATATCAAGCGCTTTTTCTTTATAGTCATTATATGAAATCGCATCGTTACATTCGCTGATAAGCTCTTCGGAATCCTTATAACCGTTAGAGTTCTTAAACTCTCTGATTGCGGCGTCATACTCCTCATTTTCCATGGCTTCCACACCACGGTTGTATGCCGGTCGATATAAAAACAGAGTCGGATACCATGTGTCTTTAAACCATTTTGCACCAAAACCTAAGCAAATCAGAATAATCAATGCAGCTATACTTCTTTTAAATATTTTCGATTTTACGGTCTTCTTGATTATTATTTTTTTCCGAAGGCTCTTGCTTATAGCCGGATCCCATAAATTTGCTATATGATTTTTAAGCTCACTCATCGAACGATATCTAAGATCAGGTTCAATTCTTGTGGCCTTTGTTATGATTTTATTTGCATCCCTTACATCAGGCATCACTCGTTCCAATAGCTTACCCATGGCATATATATCGGTTCTTTCATCGGACTGGCCGAAACCATACTGTTCGGGCGCCGCAATTCCCTGGGTACCCATAAGCACTGTGTCCTTACCCTTATTGGCAAGAAACTGCTTGGCTGCATCATAGTCAATTATCTTAACTAAGCCGTCATCGGTTATCATGATATTTGAAGCTTTTATATCTCTGTGGATTATAGGCGGATTTGCCGAATGTAAAAATATAATGCCGTCGCATACTTCAAGAAGTATCCTTTTTCTTTCTTCAAACGAAGGTCTGCCCTCAAGAAATTCTTCAAGAGTCTTTCCTTGTATGAATTCTTCGATACATATAAGCTTTCCCTGCTCCTCCCAATATACCTTTAACTCCGGAATACGGGTGGATTTATTATTTTTTATATATTCAAATACCGGGATACTGTAAACCTCAAGTTCTTTCCTATAGTAAAGCTTTTCGGTTCCGGCATCCATAACTATACTCTTTCCGTCCTTGAGCTTCCTTACTTCCTGATATAAAGCGCCTTCGCAAATCGCCTCGAGATTTTCCATATCGTAAGAAGTTTTTTCTTCTGTTTCACCTGACATATTTTCAATATTCATTTCATTATTTGAATTGTTTTCTTTTTTCTTCATAATATTTCACAAGCTCTTTCGAAAAATCCCTTGAATAGTTTTCATGTATCGTATATCATCAAACACAGATATAAATTATCACAAAGATTTTTCGCTTGCAAGGGGAGGTTTTAAAATGATAGACGAATCAACCACAAAAAAATTAACCGATATTCTTTCCAAAATCGACGATACAAAAGCCATGGAAAGTTTTATGGAAAATCCCAAAATAACCGACAGCCATAAAACATTTATCGAATATTTCCGGTCACTTCCGCAGGTCAAAGAACTAACGGATTCATCACTTATAGAATTAAGCGGAATAGAAAAATCATATTATTATCAAATATTTAAAGGTAGCAAAAATCCAAGTCGCGACAAGATTTTACGATTATGCATCGGTGCCGGATTATCCATGCGCGAAACCACGAGAGCTTTGGAATTAAGTCAGGCCGCCCCACTTTATCCGAAAAACCGTCGCGATATAATAATCTCCGTAGCTATCAATCAACATGCAAATGTAATCGATACAAATTTATTATTGGACAAATATAAGGAGGAACCGCTTAGTTAGCGGTTCCTCTTTTATATAAATTAACTATTTCATAAACGCCGGTTCCATATATTCAATACTTCCCCTTGATATTCCAAATTGTTTCGCTATATTTTTATATTCCGAAACAACTTTTATTATTCTTTCGGATGTTTCCTTAGCCTCATCCTTATTTAATCCAAACTGATTGGCTATGCTCAATGCCAATTGCAAATCAATTGTATTATCCGTTTCATCAACATATAATGCAAGCGTGTTACCGTAAGGAACCGGATTCACATCATATAATGGTGCAAGTCTCCAGCCTTTCTTTGTCAATATGAAGCCATGATTTCTCATATGGTCATCAGTATTTGAAATTGCCATATTAAAAACTATCCTCTTCCACAATTCTTTTAAATCTTCTTTTGGCGATGCGCCGTAGCTCTTTATGAAAGAAGCGATTTCAAGATAGCTTCCGTCATCTCCATCGACCTTACCCAGCATAGTCATAGCCGATGAAAAATGAATTCTATTCTTTAAATTTCTATCAAATCTTTTTGACAAAAAAGTAGAACCGTTCTTGCTAAATTTTTCTATTTTTGCTTCAGGCACATTAAGCCCACATTTTAATGCAAGTTCATGTGCGACCATCTCCCATGCACCAATATCATACTCATCATTTTTCGAAGGAAATTTAGCAATCCATAGCGATCCGTCCGTTGCCTCAACAGATGCCTTTGGTCTTGCTCCTCCAAGCGAAGAACCGGGTGCAATAAGCTGACTTATCCATCTGTCATCCAATCCCGATTCATCCTTTTCATAGGCCAAGGATGCTGCTTCAAGTTTTCTTAACGATACCCACGGCGGTGTTGCGAAACTTTTATCATTTGACAGAAAATCCCCATCCTCACTTAAAGAAAATCGCAACGCTCCCATACGTGACTCATCATATACGCCAAGCAAAAAATCACTTTCACTTAAGCTTCTTGGTTTTCTTTGTTCCTGCCTCGCTAATATATTTTCTCGTCTCTGCATCAATCTTCGTCCCCATCTATCGGGGCACGAATCCGAAAATATTCCGAACATTTTTTTATTCATATTCGTATATTGTCTTCCACTATAAAGATTTAAGTCGGCATCAAGTATATATTTCATTTTATTTTTTAAAAGCCAAGATTCATCAAATTCGAATGAATATGCTTCCTTTCCTTTAGCGATGTCTAAATATAATCTTCCTATCAGGATAGGGATTTCACTACTCCAGTTTTCATATACAAATATTGTTTTAGAATTATCTGCCATTAATACCACTCTTCTTTCTTACTCACTCGTTTCTTTTTTTCGAGTCCCATATCCTGCAACTTTCTTCCAAGCTCATCATCCTTTGCCACAAGCAAAAGGTCGCTATCCATATTATTTAAAGCATGAAGTGCGGCTGCGTATGCACCTATCGCTACAGAAGGAGAACCTTTTTCAATCTGCCACAAAGTTGTTCGGCTTATACCGGCGCGTTCGGCAGCAAGCTCAACGGAAATGTCTCTTCTTAATCTTGCAAGTCTTATCTGTTCTCCCATCTGTTCCAAAATCCGCTGTGTCTTTGGTAATAATACAACTTTACTTTTTCCCATAAATTTATACCTCATTCAATACTAATCTTATCTTTTGTTTATCGTCCTGTTAATTTTAATTCACATTATCAATCCTATTATTTTAATTAATGTTAATATTTTAAAACATTATTACTATTTTAGTTTTTATTTATAAACATTATCTTTTTATAATCACAATATACCAACACCCCAAAAAAATCAAGTATTATTATATACAAACTGCAATTTTCCATTTTAGGAAAATTGCAGTTTTTTTAACACATCCACAACATCTGAATAGTATATACCATAAAGAATTTAAGCGGAGGCTAAAAAATGAGTGATTTATCTGCAACTCAGTGTGGATGTGGCTGCGATAACGGTTTCGGCTTTGGCGGAAACAATAGCTGCTCATGTATAATTATTATTTTATTATTGCTTAGCTGCTGTGGCGGTAATAATGGCATATTTGGCGGCAACGGATTCGGAGGCGGATGTGATTGCATCTGGATTATTCTTATCCTCCTTTGCTGCTGTGGAAATAACAACGGCTGCGGCTGTGGCTGCTAATCTATTTTTATTGTGGGGCTGCTGCTTCTTGCAGCAGCCTTTATTTCTATTATCATGTCCGTACTTAGTATTGATTTCAGACTAACCATAGTAAAACCAATAACAAGTTTCGCCAAATCTGATTTAATAAATAAACGGACTTACTCATATATTATAAAAAGGACACTCTTATGTTTGGTTTAAATGCAATGAACAAGGTTCATCCACTCGACAAGTTAATAACAGACGATTCCCTGTGGCTGCTTGAATCTATGGTTGCTTTTGTAGACTATCCCTTCAAGCGTATGCTTGTTATGCTTATTAAATACAAAGAACTGATGTCCATTTTAAACTGTCTTGATGACAGAAATTACATATCAGACTGCGGTTTTGACTGTCATCCCAAATGCACAGAGGATATGATAAACGACATGTGTAAATTCATGCCCGGTGATTTTTCTTCAACTATAAAAAACATGAATAAAATGATGAACATGATGAATACAATGAATTCGATGAATATGACAACTGCCGCAAATGAAGGCGACAACTTCACTAACAACCTCAGTCATCTTTTCAACACGAACAATTCAGACGCTTCAAAAAACACGCTTAACGAAAGCAACACAACAGACTCGTCTGACGGCGAGAGCCTTTATGACAGCATCATCAATATATTGGATAATAATAAGTAATCATACAGGAGGCATACAATGTATAACAACTTCTTCAATCAAATGTCACGAAACAATAACAACAGCAGTTATAACAATCACAACAATTTCAAAAATAACTTTAGTAACAGCACCAACAACAGTATCAACAACAGCAACAACAACAGCAGCAGTAACACGGATAATACCGAAAACCGCAGCTCTCAAAACTCTGACTTTATGCACAACAGCCGCTTATCAAACATAGATCCCATTAAGCTAAAAATCATTATGGAGATACGAGAAAAGAGCAAAAACAAGTCTGTCGAGGAACTGCTCCCGGAAATTATAAAAATTAATCAGGAGCTAAACAGACGCAATATGAATTTCACAAAAAACGAGTCCGAAATTCTAATGGATGTAATAGAAGAATCTCTCTCCCCTGCCGACAGACAAAAGTTTAATATGCTTAAAGGATTTATGAGCTGAATATAAAACCTGTTCCCGCCGGCCCTGCTAATGCCTCAGCCTTTCTTTTCCATTTGCACGCCACCTTATTTATGGTATAATAACGAGTGCAAGCAAAAATCAGGCGGCGATGAATTCGACATTTGAGTTTTTGCAGCGAACAATATGAAACATTTTACGGAGGAAAACAATGCCTAACGATACAGACGACAAGACAAAAGAAAATGAATCCATAAATAACAAGAATTCTTCAAATGATAATGACAAAAATAATGATGATTACGAGAACTACTGCTATCTGTGCAGAAGACCGGAGTCAAGTGCCGGCCCATTTATAACACTCCCGGGCAATATGCATGTCTGCAACGAATGCATGCAAAAAAGCTTTGATGCGTTTAACAATAACCAGATGCAGTTTATCGACCTTTCTCGCATGCCGAATATCAATATGTCACAGTTTATGCCATTTGATGATATCCCGCAATCGCAAAAGGTTAAAAAGAAAAAGAAGAAAGAGGATAAGCCTGAAGAAGCACCTCTTACACTCGAAAATATTCCGGCGCCACATAAAATTAAAGCCATGCTTGATGAATATGTTGTCGGACAGGAATATGCCAAGAAGGCCATATCCGTTGCGGTCTATAACCATTATAAGCGTGTTATAACCAATACTATGGATGACATTGAAATTGAGAAATCAAATATGCTTATGCTCGGTCCTACGGGATGCGGTAAAACATATCTTGTTAAAACCATTGCCCGTCTTTTGAATGTTCCGCTTGCCATAACAGATGCAACCACACTTACGGAAGCAGGTTATATCGGAGATGATGTGGAAAGCATTTTGTCTAAGCTTCTTGCGGTTGCGGACAATGATGTTGAAAAGGCAGAGCGAGGAATTGTATTTATCGACGAGATAGACAAGATTGCAAAAAAGAAAGAAACCAGAAGTCGTGATGTAAGCGGTGAATCTGTTCAGCAGGGACTTCTTAAAATAATTGAAGGTGCAGATGTTGAAGTGCCTGTAGGTGCGGGAAGTAAAAATGCAATGACACCTATGACAACTATGAATACGCAAAATATATTATTTATCTGCGGCGGAGCATTTCCGGATATAGAAGATATCATAAAAGAAAGGCTTTCCAAGCAATCTTCAATGGGCTTTAATGCCGACTTAAAAGACAGATTCGATAACGAGCCTAATCTTATGAAGGAAGTGACCGTTGATGATTTAAGAGACTTCGGTATGATACCTGAATTTTTAGGCAGACTTCCTGTTATATATACTCTTGATGCACTTGATAAGGATATGTATATCAAGATATTAAAGGAGCCTAAAAATGCAATTCTTAAGCAATATCAAAAGCTTCTTGCCCTGGATGAAGTCGATCTTAAGTTTGATGATTCCGCTTATGAAGCTATTGCCGAAAAAGCCATGGAAAAGAAAACAGGTGCAAGAGCTCTGCGTGCCATCATAGAAAAATTCATGCTTGATATCATGTATGAGATACCTCGTGATGACAGTATCGGAACCGTTACCATAACAGGTGATTACATAAACGGCAAGGGTTCCCCTATTATAGAGCTTCGCGGCACAAATATATAATTGATAAAAGGAGGCGGATAAATGAATCCTGTAATAATTGCACATCGTGGTGCAAGTGCACTTGCACAGCACGAAAATACTCTGGAAGCATTTAAAATTGCGATTAAACTTAAAGCGGATTATGCCGAGTTCGATATAAGAAAGACGAAGGACAACCATCTCATAGTTTTTCATGATGATGAAATAGACGGAAAGCCTATCTCGTCTCTTACATATGACAAGCTTTTCTCCATAACCTCAAAGGACAACTACCGTGTTCCTCTTCTTTCCGAGGTCTTGGAATTATGCAAGGGAAAGATAAAGCTTGATATCGAATTAAAAGAACCGGGTTATGAAAAGCGAGTCATAGATAAGGTTACACGACTTTATCGATATGATGAATTTATGATGAAATCATTTAATGACAATGTTGTAAAAGCAATTCATGATTATGATCCTTGTATAAAAACAGGACTTCTTCTCGGAAAAAAAGGCGGTTCGTTAAAAAATAAGCTTCACGAATTTTTCCCTATGGGAAGACTTGCAGCCTGCAATGCGGATTTTGTTTCGCCTTACTACAAGCTTGCCACACCGGGCTTTATCAAGCGCATGAAGCTTTATAACAAGCCTATCTATGTATGGACAGTTAATCGTGCAAGATATATGGGTAAAGCTATTATGAACCATGTTGACGGCATCATTACCGATGTACCAAATGTCGGAATCAAAGTCAGAGCATGTCTCCTGGATAATATAAAAAAGAAAAAACGCTTTATGAAAAAAAAGCCTGAATAAGCAATTGAGAAATCAGAATTACATAAAGTCAAAAAACATATAAATATCAAATAACAATATCATACTACTGAAAGGAACAAAAAAATGAAGTACAAAGTAGGATTTATCGGATGTGGAAATATGGCATCAGCCATAATCGGAGGACTTATAAACAATGCCGGAATTAAACCGAAAGAAATAATTGCAGCAGATGCATTTGAAGCAGCCGTGAAAAAAGCATCAGACAATTTAAAGATTAATACAACCCTTGATAATAAAGAGGTTGCAGCAAACTCAGATGTTTTATTTTTATCTGTCAAGCCACAATTTTATGAAACTGTTATCGCAGAGATAAAGGACAACATATCAGGTAACCAGGTTGTTGTAACCATTGCTCCGGGAAAAACTCTTGAGTGGCTTGCCGAAAGAATCGGAAGCAATGTAAAGCTTGTAAGAACTATGCCTAATACTCCAGCTCTTGTAGGTGAAGGCATAACCGGTGTTTGTAAAAATGCTCTTGTATCCGATGAAGAATTCAAACATGTAATGTCTCTTTTAAACAGCTTTGGTCTCGCAGAAGAAATTCCTGAAAGACTTATGGATGTTGTTGTATCTGTAAGCGGAAGCTCTCCTGCTTATGTATTTATGTTTATCGAAGCCATGGCAGATGCGGCAGTACTTGATGGTATGCCAAGAAGCCAGGCATACAAGTTTGCGGCACAGGCTGTTTTGGGAAGTGCAAAGATGGTTCTTGAAACAGGTAAGCATCCGGGCGAATTAAAGGATATGGTTTGCTCTCCTGCGGGAACAACTATCGAAGCTGTTCGCGTACTTGAAGAAAAAGGGTTCCGCAGTTCAGTAATCGAAGCTATGAAAGCCTGCACGGATAAATCCAGAAGCCTATAAATAAACATTGCAAAACAAAATCAATTAAATTTTCGCAAGCAAAAAGACCTCTGCAAAATGCAGAGGTCTTTTTTATGGTTCTTATAAAGCGAATGAACCTTCACTTCCATCAGCTGTGAAGTATACCATTGAAGTCTCAGGCTGATAGTAAACATTTAACTCTTTGATTGACTTCTTACCTGAAGCCTCTACTGCCTTAGCTACGATGTCAGCTGTTGCTACCTGTCCGCCTGCGAACTCGATTACAACGTTCTCCTTAGCTGCCTTAGCAGGTGCTGCCTTCTTAGCTGGTGCTGCCTTCTTTGCAGGAGCTGCTTTCTTAGGAGCTGCTGCCTTCTTTGCAGGTGCTGCTGCCTTTGCAACTTCCTTCTTAGCAGGCTCTGCCTTCTTTGCAGGTGCTGCCTTCTTAGCTGCTTCCTTCTTAGGAGCTGCAACCTTAGCTGCCTCTTTTTTAACTTCAGCCTTAGCTGCTTCTACTTTAGCCATAGTTGAATCTACTGTTGCTTTCTTAACTGCCATTTTGTTTTCCTCCGTATAAACTTTGAATTGTATTATTAATATTTATGTCTATCTTATGTCTGCTACAAATAGGATATTACCCTCTTTTACTATATTTTGCAAGCCTTTCTAAAATTTTCATAAATATTTACCAATGGAATAAAATGATAAATAAAAAAAATATAAAAATTGCACAACCATTTTTTGCCAAAAATAATCGAACAAAAAAAATGCTGTTAGTATCATTTTGATACTAACAGCATTGTAATTTTCAAAATATTTACTTTTTCATTTTTAACCGAAATATCTTTTAAGTAATCCCGCAAATGCCTTTCCATGTCTTGCTTCATCTCTTGCCATCTCATGAACCGTATCATGTATTGCATCAAGGTTTGCAGCTTTTGCTCTCTTGGCAAGATCAGTCTTTCCTGATGTAGCACCGTTCTCGGCATCAACTCTCATCTGAAGATTTTTCTTTGTAGAATCGGTAAGAACCTCTCCGAGAAGCTCAGCAAATTTTGCTGCATGCTCTGCCTCCTCAAAAGCAGCCTTCTCAAAATAGCTTCCGATTTCAGGATAGCCTTCTCTGTAAGCAACTCTTGCCATAGCAAGATACATACCAACCTCTGAACACTCACCTTCAAAATTTGAACGTAAGTCTGCAAGGATATCCTCACTTACTCCCTGTGCCACTCCTAATACGTGTTCAGATGCCCATGTCATATCTCCATCCTGTGCCTTAAATTTTTCCGCAGGTGCTTTACATACAGGACAAAAATCCGGTGCTGCATCACCCTCGTGTACATAACCACATACAGTACATACAAATTTCATAATAATACTCCTCCTTCTTAGTCATAGAATATTTATTTTATCCAAGCATGTTGGATACAATCTCATCAAGATGCATTCCGTTGGAACCCTTAAGCAATACTATATCATCCTTTTGCATTACAGACAGAAGATACAAAGCCACTTCTCCGTTATCCTTAAATCTGTAGCACTTGGTATTGGAATCCGATTTCTCAACTACATCCGCAATATGCTGTGAAAGTTCTCCGACAACAATCAGGTCATCTATTTTTTTGTTAACCAGATGTTCTCCGACTTCCTTATGATACTTCTCACTGTTTTCGCCAAGCTCAAACATATCACCTAATACTACAAGCTTCTTTCCTCCCTCAGGAACCTCTATCTCATCAAGTACATCTATACTTGCCTTCATCGAATCCGGACTTGCATTGTAAGTATCATCAATGATAGTATATTTTCCCGGTATATGAATAAGCTTAAGTCTAAGACCCTGGAAGTTTTCAAATTGCTTTGCGGCCTTTTTTACATCAAGCTTCATATAATCCGCAATGGCAAGACCTGCGAGAGAATCAATTACGTTATGTTTTCCGAGTGCATTAAGAACTACCCTTATTCTTTCATCTTCGTGAACATAATCATATACATATTGATAATTTTCCATGTGAATATTTTCCGCACGGTAATCGCACCATTCCTTTGTACCGTAACAAAAGGTCTTCACTCCGGTCTTATCTTTTATTTCTTCAAGCATTTCGTCATCACCGTTTAAGAACAATGCGCCATCCTTATTCATATGTGATGTAATCGAAAGTTTCTCTTTTCTGATATTTTCTTTCGTCTTCAAAAACTCAATATGTGCAACGCCTATTTTTGAAACCACGCAAATGTCCGGCCTAACCATAGCAGACAAAATTTCCATCTGCCCCTCTTCACTCATTCCCATCTCTAAAACAGCAGCTTCGGCATCGCTTGTCATTCTTGTTAAGGTTATCGGTGTACCGATTTGTGAATTCTGATTTCCCGAAGTTTTATATACATTTAATTCTGCGGAAAGTGCGGTTGCAATCATTTCTCTTGTTGTAGTCTTTCCAACGCTTCCGGTAACTCCGACTATCGGAATATTAAATTTACTTCTTATATATGATCCGATATCCTGAAGTGCCTTTATGGTATTTTCAACTTTTATATATGGTTTATCTGAAACCACAACATCATTATGAATCGAAGTAAGCGTAGCCACACACTTTTCAAGTGCACGTTCTATATAAATGTGTCCATCTGTTCTTTCACCTATAATAGGTACATAAAGATCGCCTTCTTTTGTAACTCTCGAATCTATACATACGTCATTTACCACAACATTTTCATCTCCGCAAAGGAGTTTTCCTCCCGTTACGGCAACTATCTCTTTAACAGTTATATTCATTATTAAATCTCCTTACTTAGCAAGCAGTCTGCTCATATACTATACTACTCGCCAACTTATCTGCAGTTTCATCATCAATAAGATTTCTCACAATAGCAAGTGCGAACTCTATCGCTGTTCCCACACCACGGCTTGTGATGAAATTATCATCCATAACAACTGCATCGGTAAGTGCTTCAACACAATCAAGCTCAGATTCCATACCCGGATAGCAGGTTGCGTGCCTTTCTTTAAGAAGACCCATACTTCCGTAAACGGTCGGTGCCGCACATATCGCACAAAGAAGCTTTCCTTGCGAATTATATTCTTCTATAAGTTTTCTTAATCCCTCATGAGCTTTTAAATTAAGTGTTCCCGGCATACCTCCCGGAAGAACGATTGCATCTGCTTCGGCTACTACGTTAAATGTCTTATCCATCTCGATTTTTATTCCGTGAGATCCCTTAACCATCTTCTCTCCGGTTACGGAAACCATAAATGTTTCTATTCCCGCACGTCTTAAGATATCTACAACAGTCAACGCTTCTACTTCTTCAAATCCTTCCGCAAAAAACACATTTGCTTTTTTCATTTTTATCCTCCATCTTTCGGCACTTATCCGGAAATTATCACCTGTGCCTATGTTAGTTTTATGTTTAAATTCAATTAAAGATAGTATATAATATAAATGCCAATTCTTCAAGAAAAACAAACATAATATACTAATCGGATAATTCATGTTTTTTATGTAACACATCATAAAATCGGAGGATTTATAATGGAAATAGAAAAGAAATATCTTATTAAAAAATTACCGGACACACTCAATGACAATAAGCGCTATGTCATAGAGCAGGCATATCTTTCCGATGCTCCCGTGGTTCGCGTACGCAAAAGAGTTTCCCCTGAAAAATGCGAATATTTTATGACAGTCAAATCCACCGGAATGTTCGCCCGTGAGGAAGTTGAATCCGATATATCGGAGAAAACCTATAATGTATTTTTACAGGAAGCCAAAGGAAATGTAATAACCAAGGAAAGATACATACTTCCACTCGAAAAGGGATTAAAAGCCGAATTAGACGTCTTTAAAGGCGTTTTTGAAGGTGTTATCATGGTTGAAGTGGAATTTCCTGATGAAGAGGCTGCAAAAAAATTTACCCCACCGGATTTCTTTTCCGACGAAGTAACCTTTGACAAACGCTTCCACAACAGTAATATGAGTAAAATGTCAAAAGACGATATAAACGAACTTATATGCTTCGTTAAAAAGAAACAGCCGTAATAATTACGGCTGTTTTGTTTTAACCATTGTAAATATACCTGTTGAGATTATGTTTATTGAAATGACAACACATATTCCGCTGACTATTCCTGCTGGCAAAAACCCAAGTGCCATATTAAAGTTTGAAATAATAATTCCCAATGTCTGTCCATAGAAGCAAAGTTTAAAAACTTCCCCCTTTGACAAGCCTATGTCCATTGTTTTATTTATCGAATTAACAAATATTCCGAATATCAACGAGAGCAATGCATACTTCAAAAAATATCCCAAACATGAAATTATAAAGGACATAACTATATAAGAATATATAAACGGAATCATGTTCTTTAGGCTCTCATTATTAAAACCTTCCGCCAACAAACCGTCAAGTCTGATTTCCTGATATCTTGAAACACTTCCGCCCGAATTATAGGCTATAGTCACATACTCACTTCCGAATGCAAGATATCCGCCTCTGCGTCGCATCTTCTCATCGGCAACCTTTGCCTCCTCGGTATCAACAATAACCTTATAGGAGCCGAGTGACATTTCAAATTTATCTTCGATACTAAGTTTATTGTCTTTATATTCCATAGGTGCCATTTTGTTAATAAATAAGTTTTCAAATCCTCCAAAGCCCGTTATCATTGCCGCTGTCGGAACAGCAACTCTTACTATACCCAATGCAAGCATAAGAACTATTACGAATAATACAAATCTGCTTTTTCTCAGTTCAAGCATTTCCTTATACTTTGACGGTCTGAACATGGCATAAACTATCTGTTCGGAAAAAGTCATTTTAATCCTCCTTAATGATAAAGCCTTCCTTAGGAATCTTGACCGTGATAACCGTTCCCAAATCAGCCTTGTTTCTTATTTCCAATCCGGCACGGCACATAGTCTTAAGCCTTCTTTTTATATCCTTAAAAGAAGTATTACCGGTAAATTTTTTATCCGGTCCGATTCCCTTTCCATTATCAACTATCTGAATTGCGAAGCAATCAAGTCTTTCATAAATCCTCACAACTATTCTCGGATTGCCGGCAGATTTGAGTGCCCCGTTTCTCACGGCATTCTCAACCAATGATTCTATGGTTGAAAACGGCACACGAAAATTATCGACCTTATCTTCTATTTCAACTGTAAGTCCCTTATTGATTCTTTGTTCCATACCAAGATAAGCCTTAATATATTCAAGCTCCTCCTTAAAAGGGACAAGACTGCTGTCGGCCGCAGCTCTGATATTATTCTTCAGATATACCGAAGTATTATAAATCAATCTGCTATTTTCCTTATCTTCTTTAAGCGAGCTTATAGTCTCGTTAAGAGCATGAAAAACAAGATTGGTATTTATGTTTTTTACAATTTTTACCTTCTTTTCTTCAAGGCTGTTAAGCGCCTCTTCCTTCTTGGAATTAACCTCTTTAACAATTTCCTTTTGAACATTTACAACCATCATGACAAGGAAAATAAATATACCTGTCTGTAAAACAGCTCCGTCATATTTTTTGTAAAATTTGAAGAAGGATAAAATTCCTTCCAAAACACATGCAGCCAAAATCAAAACGTTGGCGGCAAAATTGCTGTAAATATTTTTATCAGAATAAGCATCTGCAGCAAGATACATTATAACAGACAAAAGTATAAGACCTATGATTATAAGTATTTTTGTAAATATAATATAAGTCGCAAAATCACATACTCCGCATATCTGGAAAACCACGCCCGTAAGAAAATTTATCGCATACGTATAAATTCCTATTTCAAAAATCTTTGCATATCTTCTCTTCAGAGCAAAGCATCTTTGATACATGATATAAAGCACCGGAAGTATAAGTAGTATAACCATACTGCTCATATATATTGCAAAAATATTTCTGAACAAAAGCTGCATTATCGGATTTGACAAAAGCGACCAAAGTGCCGTTGCAAATATAAATGAAAATGCATATATTGATTTTCTCTTATCAACCTCCGAATTTTTCATAAGCAAAAGACATATGGTCAATATTATAGATGTCGCTATCAACGAAACCGATAATATGAGTCCGAAGCCGTTATTGTTTATGATTTCAAATATGATGTCACTCTTATTACCGTAATAAATCTCCGGCATATTTTTACTGTATTTTTTATATCCGGATGAAAGATAAATAGTTATTATATCTCCCGGAGCTGCGTTTCCGATTTCAACTATATTATAACATGGCACGGCATTTTTCATAAGCTTTTGCTCATTCAATATTCCGTTTGTATAAACAGTTTCTTCACCGATAAGCACCTTGACATTTTGAAATTCCGTTTTAAATGCTATGGCGGTATTTCCGTTAACATCATCAGGGACCTTATGCATGAGCACGATAACTTCATTTGCATCGCCTTTAACCTTTTCCGGCAATGAAACTATTCGATCTGTCTCACCGTTATATGACTTTAGTATCCAGCCTTCAGACAAATCGGAAATAGTATCGCCTTCGATTTTGTTTTGTCCTTCAGGTGCAAAAACGAAAACAAATAAGCCTATAAATACAAGCCCCGCAAGTGCAGTTATAATTATAATAATATTTAATTGTTTAAGTTTTCGTTCATTCATAAAATAAATCTCCGTCCGGAATTTTATTATATATGCTTCGAATATATTATATCACTTAAATTATATCTGCTTCATAAGATTAATCATTTCGATAGCGCCGAGTGCACAATCATAACCCTTGTTGCCTGCTTTTGTTCCTGCACGTTCAATAGCCTGCTCGATATTTTCGGTTGTAACGATACCAAACATTACAGGTACACCTGTCTCCATTGAAGCCTGGGCAATACCCTTTGAAACCTCGTTACATACATAATCATAATGGCTTGTAGCACCTCTGATAACTGTTCCAAGACAGATAATCGCATCATACTTACCTGACTTTGCCATCTTCTTTGCAACAACCGGAATCTCAAATGCACCCGGTACCCAGGCAAGAGTTATATCGTCATCTTTTACATCATGTCTTACAAGCGCATCCTGTGCACCACCGATAAGCTTTGAAACAATAAATTCATTAAACCTTGATGCTACTATTCCTATCTTAATTCCATCTGCTACCATTTTTCCTTCTACAACGTTCATCTTTTTTCTCCTTTTCTTTTATCATTTAGGATTGAGTGTATAAGATAAACATATCGCAGGCACGCTCTCGCTACCCTCCAACGCACCTGCTTATATATTTATCTTATACACTCAATCTATACACTTCATTACATAAATCAAAACAAAAAAGTCTGATTAATTTATATATCCAATATGTGACCCATCTTCTCTTTCTTCGTTTTCAGGTAAAATGTGTCATATGGTCCCGGTTCCATCTGAATCGGTACACGCTCAACTATCTCAAGATTGTATCCCGAAAGGCCGTAAACCTTTAACGGATTATTTGTTAATAGTCTTAATTGCCTGATTCCGAGGTCAACTAGGATTTGTGTTCCTATCGTGTAATCTCTTGCATCTTCGGGAAAACCGAGTTTAAGATTTGCCTCGACGGTATCAAGACCCTTGTCCTGAAGCTCATAGGCTCTTATCTTATTTATAAGACCTATTCCACGTCCTTCCTGTCTCATATATAAAAGTACGCCACGTCCTTCCTTTGCAATCATCTTCATAGCCGCATCGTATTGCTGTCCGCAATCACATCTTGCCGAGCCCAAAGCGTCACCGGTAAGACATTCCGAGTGAACTCTGCAAAGCACCGGTGCACCATCCGATATATCTCCCTTAACGAGTGCCACATGGTGTTCTCCGTTTAATTTATTTATATAACCATATATGGTAAATTCGCCGTATCTTGTGGGCATCTTTGCCTTTGCCACACACTCGACAAACACCTCATGCTCTTTTCTGTATTGGACAAGTTTCTCGATTGTACCTATCTTAAGATTATGTTCTTTTGCAAATGCAATAAGATCATCCTTTCTTGCCATGGTACCATCGTCCTTCATAATCTCGCAGCACAGGCCGACAGGTTTAAGTCCGGCAAGCTTCATAAGATCAACCGTTGCTTCCGTATGTCCCTGTCTTTCTATAACTCCACCCGGTCTTGCCTCAAGCGGAAACATATGTCCCGGTCTCCTGAAATCTTCCGACTTTGCATCATCTTCCACAAACTTTCTTGCGGTTATACCTCTTTCTTCTGCTGATATACCCGTTGTCGTACTGACATGGTCTACAGATACGGAAAATGCAGTACAATGATTATCGGTATTTGTTATACACATCTGAGGAAGATTAAGCTTATCAGTATACTCCGGTGCCATCGGCATACAGATTAGTCCTCTGGCATACTTTGCCATAAAGTTTACATTTTCTGTGGTTGCAAACTCTGCGGCGCATATTACGTCTCCCTCGTTCTCTCTATCCTCATTATCAAGGATTACAACTATCTTTCCCTGCCTTAAATCTTCGACAAGTTCGTCAATCGAATTGAATTCCATTTTTGCCTCCTTGGTTATTATTACGGTTTGCTGTGAGCTTATAGGTATGTCGCAGCACGCTCTCGCAAACCTCACACTTCTATAATAGTTATTATTTATAAAAATCCGTTTTCAGATAGCATTTTCATATCTATGCCGGATTTATAGGTTCTACTATGATTGTCATTTTTGTCTTGTATGTGACCATACTTCATCAGCTTCTCGATGTATTTTCCGACAATGTCGTTTTCAAGATTTACTTTGTCGCCTTTGTTTTTGGTAAGCAGTGTCGTCTCGTTTGCCGTATGAGGTATTATCGATACTTTAAATACTTCATCGTCAACGTAGGCTACAGTAAGACTTATGCCATCAATTGCTATCGAGCCTTTTTCAACTATAAATTTTAATATATCGGATGAAGCTGCTATCGTCACCCAGACTGCGTTGTCTTCTTTTTCCATATTGCGTATGGTTCCTGTGCCGTCGATATGACCGGATACTATGTGCCCGCCAAATCTTCCGTTACAAAGCATGGCTCTTTCAAGATTTACCTTGCTGCCCTGTTTTAGTTCTCCGAGCGAGGAGCGCCTCATTGTCTCTGCCATTACATCCGCAGTGAAAATATCTCCGGTTATCGTAGTAGCTGTTAGGCATACTCCATTAACAGCTATACTGTCACCGACCTTCGAGTCCTTTGTAACAACGCTTCCCTTTATGGTAAGCACAGCGGATTTTGAACCGTGAACTATGCTTTTTATTTCTCCCGTTTCTTCAACTATTCCGGTAAACATGAATTCTCCTTTCCTGTTTATGGATTATTTTATAATGTTATTTATACGGATTTATATCTAAGTAATATATCACCGTCCATAAGCCGAGTCTCCATAAGCTTAAATCCCGCGGCCATATCCGGTGTCTCAAATCCTTGTCCTTCTACTGCTGTAAGCGAATCCCTTCCTCCGAGTATCTTTGGCGCAAGATATATCATAACCTCATTTACTATACCGGCTTTTACGGCACTGTAATTTATGCTTCCTCCACCCTCGATGATCACACTGTCTATATCCATTTCTCCAAGCAGCTTCATAAGAGATTCAAGGTCTATCATTCCCTCTGTTTCGTCAACAAATATAACCTCAATCCCATGTTCGATGAGCTCATTATACTTAAGCTCCATAGCGCTCAAATAGCTTTTTAGTCTGTTACTTACAACCAATATCGTCCTGATATCTTTGGCACTTTTCACAATATTCGAATCAATCGGAATACGCATATTCGAATCACAGATTATGCGTATCGGATCATGTCCGCCTTCAATCCTGCAATTCAGCATAGGATCATCGGCAAGCACCGTACCGATTCCTACCATAATTCCGCTGCATCTGTTTCTAAGCTCCTGTGAATCATGTCTTGATGTTTCGTTGCTTATCCACTTGCTTTCGCCGGTATATGCCGCAATCTTTCCATCCATGGTCATGGCATATTTAAGAATTACATATGGCGTCTTCTTAGTAATATAATGAAAAAATATATCATTTATCGCATCACATTCTTCTTTTAAAATGTGAGTATAAACATTTATCCCATGTTTTTTCAGATAATCATATCCTTTTCCGCTTACAAGCTCATTTGGATCATCTGAACCCACATAAACATTTTTAATCTTATGTTCAACTATAGCTTCAACGCAAGGCGGCTGCTTACCGTGATGACAACAAGGCTCAAGAGTTACATACATATCCGCACCTTCCGCATCTTCAACAAGACTTATGAATGCATCTCTCTCCGCATGCAGTCCACCATACTTTTTGTGATAGCCTTCACCGATTATCTTATCATTTTTAACTATAACCGCACCCACAAGAGGATTCGGATTAACTGCACCGACACCTTTCTTGGCAAGTTCAATCGCACGGCGCATATATTTCTCATCAAACATATTATATTACTCCTGATATTTAAAACTCCTACATATCTTTATATCTTTATTTTGCCTGCGGATAATTGCATGTCTATAAGCAGGTACTGTGAGCCCACCGGTTCTTAGCGAGGTATTTTCGAGCTTAGAACCGGTGTGAGGCGAGGGTAGCGAAAGCGTGCCTGCGATAGATATGCAATTATACGCAGGCAAACTAAAAAGACCCGAAGTAAAATACTTCAGGTCTGTAAATCATAATTTAAGCACAACAAAATATGTGCATACGCATCCTTCTTCCATCCAGACTTTACTGTCGGCTTTGGAATTTCACCAAATCAACCTTTCGGTTCGCGGGCTGTACCGCCGGTCGGGA
>DFDU01000094.1 GCA_002369325.1 Lachnospiraceae bacterium UBA3820 | reverse complement strand
TTCGATTCCGGCTCTGGGCACGAATGCAACGGTGCAGTAAGTCTTAACTTGGATTTACTGCATTTTTTTGTAAAAATACTTTCCTGTGTGTAACGTGGATATACAAAGGAATTTATATAATATAATTATTACAAGAGATATTATTATGAGAGGAAGTTTATTATGAAAGAATTCTTGAGTGCTTTAAAAGATGTCAACAGTACCATTAATGATTTTGTATGGGTTAAGGTCGGCATTATTTTATTGATTGGTACGGGTATCATTACAACATTCGCAACAAAGTTTTTTCAGGTTAGTCATATAGGACATTGGTGGAAGAATACCATAGGAGGTGTCTTTAAGAAAGAAAGTAAGGCTACCAGAAAAACCGATAAAAAATCTATTTCTCAGTTTCAGGCTCTTTGTACTGCGCTTGCCGCAACTATAGGTACGGGTAATATAGCAGGTGTATCAAGTGCTATCGTTATAGGTGGTGCCGGAGCAGTTTTTTGGATGTGGGTTGCTGCATTTTTTGGTATGATGACAAACTATTCCGAAAATATTCTGGGTATTTATTATAGAAGAAAGAACAGTAAGGGCGAATGGTGCGGAGGTGCCATGTATTATCTTAAGGATGGACTTGGCTCAAAGAAAAATTGTAAAACGCTCGGCTCTGTTCTTGCGGTTTTATTCTCGATATTTGCAATACTTGCATCATTTGGTATTGGAAATATGGGGCAGGTTAATAAGATTACACTTAACCTCAAGTCGACATTTTTCAGTGATTCAACTGCTGAAATCGGTGATACGGGTATCTCGATTCCGGCACTTGTAATAGGTATTGTAATTATGATTCTTGCAGGTCTTATCATTATCGGAGGACTTCAGAGAATTGCGGCTTTTGCTGAAAAAGTTATTCCGTTTATGGCCGTATTATATATACTTGGTTCTCTTACTATAGTTATTTATCATTTTTCTGATTTAGGAAGCATGTTTGGTGTTATTTTCAGATGTGCATTTGATTTTAAGGCTGTAGGCGGAGCTGCGGGAGGACTGCTTATTAAACAGGCTGTAGTTCAGGGATGTAAGAGAGGTGTATTTTCAAATGAAGCCGGTCTTGGTTCATCTGTTATGGTACACTCGTCATCAAATGTTAAGGAACCTGTTATTCAGGGCATGTGGGGAATTTTTGAAGTATTCTTTGACACAATAGTTGTATGTACTATGACTGCACTTGTAGTTCTTTCATCCGGTGCGATTGATTTAAACACAGGTCTTGCTGCTGAAGGAACAGATGATGCTACTCTTGTTGCTTATGCTTTTTCAAATGTATTTGGTAAATCCGGTGAAATATTTGTATCTCTTGCAATTTTGCTTTTTGCATTTACAACTATTCTTGGATGGTCCCAGTACGGAACCCGTTCATGGGAATATCTTTTCGGTGAGAAGTCATCGAAGTATTACAGAATTTTCTTCGTGCTTCTTATAGTTTCCGGTTCGATTATGACTTCTTCAATAGCCTGGGATATATCCGATACATTTAACGGACTTATGATGATTCCTAACCTTATCGGCGTTATTACTCTTATTCCGCTTGTTATGAAGCTGACTAAGAACTATGTAAATCGAAATATCAAGGGAATTGATGAAGAACCTATTCTTTCATTCCATCCGGAAATTCAGGAAGATCATAAGAATACTCTTAATGATTAATATTATATATAAGGATAAAAACGGTTGGCAGTAAAATGCCAATCGTTTTTTTGTTATAGCGGGGTTAGCTTTTATAGAAGTATGGATGGAGTTAACTTAATTTTATTTGACCGGATAATATAATTATCATCAGCCGTATGTTAAAAATTGTATTGTTCGGATAATTTAAATTTGCTTCAATAGGTTATTAAAATATATGGAAAAAATCAATAATCAATGGTATTATTTAACATGATGAATGTTAATCTGTAAAAAATATAAATTAGAATTATAATAGGAAGAAATATGGCAGACATAAGACTTGATAAGTTTCTGGCCGATGCCGGTGCCGGAACAAGAAGTACAGTAAAAATAATAATAAAAAAGGGCAGAGTGACTGTCAATGATGTGATTGTCAAAAAAAGTGATATAAAGGTTAATACTGAAAAAGACACTGTTTGCCTTGATGGAAAAAAACTAATATATAACGAGTTTGAGTTTTTTATGTTAAATAAGCCACAGGGTGTTGTTTCCGCAACAACCGATGCAAATGATAAGACTGTTATAGATCTTATTACGGAAGAAAAAAGGCGTGATTTGTTTCCTGTCGGAAGGCTTGATAAGGATACCGAGGGGCTTCTTATTATTACCAATGACGGAAAGCTTGCAAATAATCTGCTTGCTCCGGGGAAACATGTGGAAAAAAAGTACTTTGCCAGTGTTGAGGGTTCGGTAACGGCTGAAACCGTTAAGCTGTTTGCGGAAGGTCTTGATATAGGTGATGAAAAACCTACCGAACCTGCGAAGCTTACAGTTATAAAAACATATATTGAGGATTCCGGTGATGTCAATGATAACATAATAAGTGATATGACGAGAGGTGATATAAAAAGCAACATTGAAATTACGATTACGGAAGGCCGTTATCATCAAATAAAGCGAATGTTTAAAGCAGTCGGAATGAAAGTTTTATATCTTAAAAGACTCAGTATGGGAAAGCTTTATCTGGATGAAAGCCTGAAACCGGGAGAGTATAGAAGGCTTACGGAGGAAGAGGTTAAGCTTTTGTCAGAAAAATAATTAGTTAATTAAACAGATAAATATAATAGTTGTATTTGTAATAGTTGTATTTGCACCTTTTGAATTTGTGCTTATATTAAGGAAGGAAAAATATGGAAGATAATAAACTGGAAAAGGCCATGAGCATCTTGAAAAACTGGGCATATGAATTAAATAAATGTGCCCAAAAGGCTGATGATGAGGCAGAATATTTCTGGAACAGGCTGAAAAATGACAATGCGGTATTAAGAGAGTTTGCATATTATTATGATAATCAAGATTTTCTATGTGAGCTTAAGATAGGAAGATATACGATAGCAGATATTCTTGTGTGGCAAATGGACCACTTCAGGGCACACATGGACAGGAGTGACAGTGCAAACAGATATGATAAGGATAAGCTTTTACTTAGTACATTTACAACTATGCTTGATATGCATGAGAATCCCGATGCAATTATGAAAGAATTTGAAGAAGAAACAGGTATAGATATATCGGGTGGTTGGTATACACATTGAATATGTTTTTAATAATAATACAAGTCCGCAGGATAAAACCTGCGGACTTGTTTAGTATTAAGTTTTATTTATATTTAAATTTAGTTTTTTTACATTCGACTATGCATAATTGTTGTAAATCATACCGCTGTATACGGATTGGTTGTAGGAAGTTCCCTGATTATGTCTTGTATCAGGATATGTAACTATCAAGCGGTTGATATATGCCATAGGGTCGAGTGTAAGTCTGTCGGTAGCAAGAGAGATATCGTCCTTAAAAGAAGATATATCGTTGAATAATTCGGCAAATTCTCCGTTTCTTACGCTTTGAATCAAAAGTGATTCCTCTTTTACCATGTGATTATCCTCAGATATCGTAAGACCGGCTGATTCTAGCTCGCTCTTATGCTTTTCAACAATCGCTGAGATATCGTTGAAAAGATTTCTTCTTCCGATTTTACTTTCGGCAGCCGAATCGGATAAATCCACAAGATTGTTGTATGCATCAACAAATGAATCCACCTGATTCATAACCGAATCTAAATCCGGTGCAAATTGAATAGTAACAGGCTTATCGGATACGCTATGAAAATCTAAAGTTATGACCTGATTAACGGATATGTTGTTAGTAGCCGCTGCATGTGTCTCACCGTTTATAATAAATGATGAATTATCCGGTTCTGTAGCAACATTATTAAGCCCGAGATCTGAAACTATATCATAGCCACCGTCCGAAGCAAATGAGAAATATAAGCCATCGTCTGTCTTTGGTCTTCCCGTTTCCGTGGAAGCTATCTCTATAGCACTGTTATTATTTCCGTCAGATATAACGGATGCATTCACACCAAGATTTCTGCTATTGATTGAATCTGCAATTTTACTTTGAATATCAAAATTACTGTCGGAAACACTTACCATAAGGTTAAAATGAGCAGCGGTATTTATGGTATCCATAGTAAAATTATAACTGCCTGCCGAAAAGTATCTTCTGGTTGAAGGAAGAAAATCGCTTTTGTTAACCTGACCTGACGCAAGTGATTTTACCTGAATTTCAAGGGAATCAGGTAATGAACCTATATCGCCTCCTCTTACGCTTCCGCTTACCGATTCTTCGTTATCGGATATAAGCATTTTCCTGCTGTAAACTTCGCTGTTCTTGTCATTGAAGCTTGCAGCCACGTCCTTAAGTGTGAGAGCTGCTTCCTTAATATTAATTACTCTTTCCTGCTTGGCAGGAGAAAGTGAAAATTTGTATAAAGGAAGGCTCTTGTTATATTTTGCCATATTGTTGTAGACCGCACGAAGCTCGGATGAATTATGCGCAGTCGTACGCTTTTTTGTAGTTGTAGTGTTTGACAGGTAATTATAAACTTCATTATTTACCAGCATAAGACATCCTCCTTTCCTGAATGGTCTTTCGTATCTAAAAAATCGGCTACCATCCCACATTAAAGATAATGATAGTTATTATCATAATATCTCATTTTTGCAAGATATTCTATAGTAAATATGAACTATCTTTTTCCTTTTTCTTTGTGCATATTTTCGTGGTTTTACACCGATTTCAAAACAAAATGATTTATCTTGCGGTTTTTTGGTTGTTTTTTTACCGGTTTTGTTGGTTTTTTTCAAGATTTTGCTTGACTTTGTGCCTTGTATTTGTTATCTTATACTGTGCGAGATGGAAGAGGTCTTTTTTTTATGCCTTAAAATCAAAAAAATAAAATATGGAGGTGGATAGTTGTGCGTGTTAAAATAACATTGGCATGTCAGGATTGTAAACAGCGTAATTACAATATGACAAAGGATAAGAAAACGCACCCTGACAGAATGGAAACAAAGAAATATTGTAAGTTCTGCAAGGCGCATACGTTGCACAAGGAAACAAAGTAGTCGGCATTATTTAAGGTGCTTAAGCCCGTAAAGGAGTAGTATATGGCAAAAAATAATGAGACATCACCTGCCTTAAAGAGAAGCTGGTTTCAGGAGTTGAAAGCCGAGTTTGGTAAAATCACATGGCCTACTAAAAAAGATGTAGGAAAGAGATCTGCAGTGGTTATCATAGCAGCGCTTATTTTGGGATTTATTATTGCCGGAGTTGACTTCTTATTACAGTACGGCTTGACTTTTATAGTAGGTTAAGGTGGTGAGTATATGTCAGAAATGGTAGAAGTAGAAAACGAAACTACCACTGCTGAAAATACTGCCGGTGAAAAAGTTAAGAGCAGTAGTGAAGCTAAGTGGTATGTAGCTCATACCTATTCGGGTTATGAGAACAAGGTTAAAAGCGATATCGAGAAGACTATTGAAAACAGAAAGCTTCAGGACCAGATACTTGAGGTTGCCGTTCCGGTTCAGGATGTAATTGAAACAAAGAATGGTTCAAAGAAAACTGTTTCAAGAAAATTGTTTCCGGGTTATGTGCTTATCAATATGTATATGAATGATGTTACATGGTACATTGTTCGTAATACAAGAGGTGTTACAGGATTTGTAGGTCCTGAGTCAAAGCCGGTTCCACTCACCGAAGCTGAGATGAGAAACCTTGGTATCAATGTAAGCGAGGTTAAGATTGACGTTGCTGTGGGTGATACAATTAAGGTTGTTACAGGTGCCTGGGAAGGTAATACCGGTGAAATTAAATCAATCAACGAAGGTAAGCAGACTGTTACCATCGAGGTTGATATATTTGGTAGAGCAACATCTGTAGAAATAGGATTCGCAGATATTCAAAAGATGTAGATGTTTAGAAAGTGGAAGGGAAAATATTCCCGTTTGACCACGTGTTTAGGAGGTACGCTATAATGGCGAAGAAAGTAGAAGGATATATTAAATTACAGATACCTGCAGGTAAGGCAACTCCTGCACCACCTGTTGGTCCTGCACTTGGACAGCATGGTGTAAATATCGTTGCGTTCACAAAGGAATTCAATGCAAGAACTGCAGACCAGGGAGATATGATTATCCCTGTAGTTATTACAGTATATGCAGATAAGAGCTTTAGTTTTATTACAAAGACTCCACCGGCAGCAGTTTTACTTAAGAAGGCGTGCGGCCTTAAGTCAGCTTCTGCTACACCAAATAAGACTAAGGTTGCTAAAATCTCAAAGGCTAAGATCCAGGAAATAGCTGAGCTTAAGATGCCTGACTTAAATGCAGCTTCATTAGAGGCAGCAATGAGCATGATAGCAGGTACAGCCCGCTCAATGGGAATCGAAGTTGAGGATTAATCATATTGAAACAAGAGGTTGCGATTGTAAACAATCGCTTTGAACTCGCTCAAAGCCCTCATTGCCGGGTGGCTAGCCTTCGATTCGAGGACGAATCGAGGCCAATCCGCGAGGGGCAGATGCGAACGTGGGAGGGTCGCTCCCGATAATACCACAGGAGGTTTATTTAAATGAAAAAAGGTAAAAGATATACAGAAGCTGCAAAGCTTATTGAAAAGACAAGTTTATATGACTTAGAAGAGGCTGTTTCTCTTGTTAAGAAGTCAGCAAGCGCTAAGTTTGATGAGACTATTGAGGCTCACTTCAGACTTGGTGTTGATGGCCGTCATGCAGACCAGCAGGTTCGTGGTGCTGTTGTTCTTCCACATGGTACAGGTAAGTCAGTTAAGGTTTTGGTTTTCGCTAAGGGCGATAAGGTTGATGAGGCTTTAGCTGCAGGCGCTGATTACGCAGGTGGAGATGAGCTCGTACCAAAGATTCAGAATGATGGTTGGTTAGACTTCGACGTAGTTGTTGCTACACCTGA
>DFDU01000089.1 GCA_002369325.1 Lachnospiraceae bacterium UBA3820 | reverse complement strand
GCATGCCAGCGCGGATTCTTTACCCTGCGCAGTGCATAAAGATACACATGTATTATAGCAAAATCCGGCGTTGAGCGCAAAGAAAATATGATGAAATATAAAAATAACGGGGCAGCCATATCACTGAATATTATCACGCTTGGGAGCACCCCTTTTCATGCTTGAGGGCATGTCGTTTTTCTTCGGATTTCTCATGCTTGGGAACACGCAACAAACAAATATGCAAGGACAAGGGCAGGCACATTTTGTGCCTGCCCTTTATTTATATGTATAAATGAATCGCTTTTATTATACATCAAGTTCAGAAGTTTTATAACATGCAAATATTTCATCAACCTTTTCTTTCTTAACCTTTGGTGTAAATACACTTACAAGAGGAACTATTACAAGACCTGCAAGCATTGCAAATGCTCCACAGTTAATAGGTGACTGTAAAAGTTCAGGGAAGCTTGGTCTCCGGAAAAGATTTGCAGTCATGATACCTGCTCCGAAAATGAAGTTTACAACAACTGCAAGCTTGGTAACGCCCTTCCAATACAAGCTGTAGATAAACGGTGCAAGGAAAGCTCCGGCAAGTGCGCCCCATGAAACACCCATAAGCTGGGCTATAAATGTAACATTGTTCTTATATTGTATAACTGCTATTACAGCTGAAATTGCTATAAATATAACAATAAATACTCTCATTATATTTACCATGGTCTTATCCTTTGGCTTCTTTATGATTGTGCCCTTGATAAGATCAAGTGTAAGTGTCGAGCTTGAAGTAAGCACGAGCGATGAAAGTGTGGACATTGATGCCGAAAGTACAAGTATAACAACCACCGAAATAAGGAAAGGTGAAAGCTTTTCAATCATTCCCGGAATGATTGCATCAAAACCAAGTGACTTAACATCAACACCGCTTATTCTTCCGAAACCGCCAAGGAAGTAACAACCACCTGCTACGATAAGTGCAAATACAGTTGATATAACCGTACCTGTCTGTACAGACTTCTGGCTCTTAATTGCATAGAATTTCTGAACCATCTGAGGAAGTCCCCATGTACCGAGCGAAGTAAGAATTACTACGCACAAAAGGCTGAAAGGATCCGGTCCGAAGAACGATGCGAATACACCCGGCATATCAGAAGCTGCTGCATCCTCTACATTTGCAAGTTCCTTAATTGACTCCATAAATCCACCATGTGAATTAAGAACGGCAACTATTACAGCAACGATACCTACAAGCATAATAATACCCTGTATAAAATCGTTAATTGCAGTAGCCATATATCCACCAACGATAACGTACACGCCTGTAAGAATAGCCATAGCAACTATACATACGGTATAGTCAATATTGAATGCCATTCCGAAAAGTCTTGAAAGACCGTTGTAAAGTGAAGCTGTATAAGGGATAAGGAAGATAAATACTATAAGTGACGCAAATATCTTAAGTCCCTTTGAATCAAATCTGCTTCCAAAGAAATCCGGCATGGTAGCACTGTGCAAATGCTGAGTCATCGCTCTTGTTCTCTTACCGAGAATTGCCCAGGCAAGAAGTGAACCGATAATCGCATTTCCAAGACCTATCCAGGTTGAAGCAAGACCGAATTTCCAACCGAACTGTCCTGCATATCCTACAAATATTACGGCGGAAAAATAAGATGTGCCGTAAGCAAATGCAGTAAGCCAAGGACCTACATTTCTTCCTCCGAGAACGAAACCGCTTACATCTGTTGCGTGCTTCCTACAGTATACTCCGACACCAATCATAACGCCGAAGAACAATACAAGCATAAGTATCTTTGTTACCATTGTTATTACTCCTTTTAACTATTATTACGTTACTGCGTTACGCTTTAACGCATTAAAGCAGCAACACAACAATTATGCCATATAACACCTATATTGTCAACAACCAAAACGACTTACTTTCATATCATCTGTTTTTATATATCAATACACAGAAAAAATAAAACGGTCGCTGTAAAAGTGCTAAGCATAGCGTCAAGTCCAACGTGCTATGCGTGTACTTATTACAGCGACCGTTTTATTTTTTCGTACCATTTAAATGAATGAAAGTAAGTCGTCAACCTCTTTACGCGGTGTTGGGGTAACCTCTGCTTCAGGGTATCCTATAGGGATAAGTGTAGCAACAGTCTTTCCCTCCTCAAGACCGATTATCTCGCCAACCTTGGCATCATCGAATATTCCGAGTATAACACTTCCTACTCCTTTCTCGTGAGCTGCCAGGCAGAAGGTCTGCGCTGCTACACCGGCATCAAACATCTCCCAGCCGGTACCTTTGCTTGTCGAAAAACTACCGTCTCTTTCGTAACCGCATCTTTTATTTATCTGTACTACAACGACAAGCTTGTTACACTTACCGATAATTCCCTTGTTATGTTCAAAACCGAGTGTTGCTTCATTTGCTATTTTTTCCTTAACAGCCTTATCCTCAACTACGACATAACGAATTGTCTGTGAATTCTTCCATGTAGGCGCCATACGTGCCACGTCAATTATCTCTTTAATTGTTTCTCTGCTTACCTCTTCCTCCTTAAATGCTCTTATGCTTCTTCTTGTCTTTATGCATTCTACTGCGTCCATACCATTCTCCTTTTCTTATATGTAATTATATTTTATTTTTAAGACCTGTTAATGTCTTATATAATCCTGAATATGACTTGAATATATTTACTTGAAAAATAAAAAATATTATGCTAATCTAACCCTTGTGTAAGTCAGATGAGTGATTGCGGCTGCATTTATGCAGGTGAGGAAAGTCCGGGCT
>DFDU01000112.1 GCA_002369325.1 Lachnospiraceae bacterium UBA3820 | reverse complement strand
TTCTGCATCCCGGCTCAAAGGTTACATTAAATATCGGAATCTGATTTTCGGAAACGGGTGCAAGATAACTCTGTCCTTCAAAAAATTCGCCATATGGATTCGGATCTCCGATCGGGAAAAATATCGTATTTTGATATTTATCTTTCTCAGTCATTTCCTCAATCTTTTCGTTATATACTTCCTTCGCCAGATTAAACACAGCCCATGCCTTCGGCCAACCGCTGTAAAATGCCACATGTGTAATGATTGCAGCCATTTCCTTCTGCGATACTCCGTTATTCTTCGCATTAGCGATATGATATTTCAGGCTTGAATCCGTGATTCCCTGTGCCATCAATGCCACAACCGTAATAATACTTCTGGTCTTCACATCAATATCCTGATTATTCCAGTTTTCTCCGAACAGCACATCATCATTATAATGTGCAAACTCCGGAGCAAACTCTCCAAGCTGCGTCCTTCCTGCTGTCTGTACTATCTTATTTGCCATATTATTCCTCCTTTTTCTTTACATCCTTACTCATTTATAATCTATCTATTCTTTGATTGGCAACATTTTTATAAGCCCGCTGTAAACAAGCTTATTGATCGTTGTCTCGTTATATTTAACCTTTGCTTCTTTCATTGCCTCAATCTGCTTAGGTGTTGCGAAAGCGTATGGATGTATTCCGTGCAAAAACGGCAAAAATGAAAATATGAATTCATCCGTTTCCTTCTTTTTTATCCCCGGATAGTTTTTCTTGATCAGTTCCGTAAGAACATCTCTGGATTTTCCATAAGCCTTCTTGAAACTGACAAGACGCTCCATCCGGCTGTTTTCTTCCATATCGTAGAGATTTACCGAAAGAAGCTTTAGCATAAGCTTTCTCCTTCCAAGTGAATCTGCCAGCTTCTTAGCAAGTTTTTCTCTGCTCATCTGTCCCGCATCAATTATCTTTTGAAGTTCCATAGTCCATTTGATATATTCGTCTTCAAATATTCCCAGAAAAATCTCTTCTTTTGACTCGAAATAATTATATATTGATGTTCTTGAAAAAGTTGTGACCTTTCCAATCTCTTTAAGATTTACGTCCTTAAAAGTCATATTTTCATAAAGCTTTTTACATGCTTCCATTATTTCTGTTCTTCTGGCTTCCGTTAGTTCGGCTGATCCTTTTGGCATATTATCCCCTTTCATTCTGACACCGTGTCACTACATTCAATATAGCATTAAGCTGACACTGTGTCAATATTTTTTTAATACTTTCATTTATTTTAAAAAAAGACAGAGCTGTTACGTACCGCACCAAAAATCAGATCAATAATCTAACGATTGGTGGCAATACATTACACTCTGTCGTTCTCATCATCCGGGTTTTCAAGACCACAGCCGCGACCAAATGATTACCGCTTTCTTATGATTACGCAATTTCAAATTGCGGTCTCCAACCGGCAAATTGAATCAATTGTGCATCTGTTCTGTTGTAATATCTTTTTTCTTTATCAAGCTTGGCAATCTCTTCCATCTCATCCTCTGTCAGACTAAAATCAAGAATATCAATATTGTCTTTGATATGATCTACATTTTTACTTCCCGGTATTACTACAAATCCCATCTGTGTATGCCAGCGAAGGATAATCTGAGCCGGAGTTTTTCCATACTTCTTTCCAAGTTTGTCAAAAACGGGTTCATTTAAAAGACTCCTATCTCCATGTCCGAGCGGGTACCAGCTCATAAGCCTGATACCATACTTATCAAGAGTTTTTCTCAACTCCTTCTGAGTAAAATACGGATGAGCTTCAACCTGTATAAACTGCGGAGCAATTTCCCACTTGGTTTCCAGCTCTTCGATATACTTACCCTCAAAGTTGGAAATACCTATACTCTTTGCCTTTCCTTCTTTATAGGCCTTTTCAAGCAGGCGATATCCTTCAAGCCAGTTGCCGGCAGGCTGATGAATATACAAAAGGTCCACATAGTCTACACCAAGTCGCTCCAATGTTTCATCAACGGCGTTTGGATTTTCATATTCACTTGGCCAAAGTTTTGTGGAAAGAAAAACATCCTCTCTGTTTAATCCGCTGTCTTTAATTCCTCGTCCGCAAGCTCTCTCATTTACATATGCATTTGCTGTATCTATAAGAGAATAACCCATTTTCAGTGCTTCTCTTACGCTGTTTTCTGCCTCAGCAGGCGAAAGCATAAAGGTTCCTATCCCAATTATAGGACACTTGAGTTCATTGTTTAAAGTTACATATTCCATCGTATAATCCTCCTTAATCTATCTCTTTTTTATTTCTCTTTTATATTTCTCTTCTATTTTTTCTATCTCTTTTTTATTTCTCTTCTATTTTTTCTATCTCTTTTATTATTTTTCTTCTATTATATCTATCTCTTTTTTTACTTCTCTTCTATTTCTTTTCCGTCTCTTTTTTCGTTTTACCTATTCCTTTTGTTCTTTCGGGTCCAACATCCTGATAACCCTGGCAGGAACTCCACCGACCACAGCATAATCCGGTACATCTTTGGTAACTACGGCACCTGCAGCCACAACAGCATATTTTCCGATAGTCACGCCCGGGCAGATAGTTAAATTCATTCCTATCCATGCATTCTTCTTAACGGTTACTTTTCCATATGTATAGATCGCATGGCGCTCGTTCATATCATGATTTATAGTCGCAATTCTAAGTCCCGGTGCAGCCATTGAGCCGTCTTCAAATTCAATACCACCGGATGCCGAAAGTATCGCTGAGTGGTTAATGAAAACACCTTTACCGAATTTCACCCTGTTCCCGAAGTCACAGATGAACGGTGTCAGAATTCTCACATCATCAAGTTTTCTTCCGAACAATTTCTCCAAATCCTGCACATAAGTAGGATCATCCGGCATCTTTGCATTGGCTTTGGCACAAAGAACTCTCGCTCTCATCATCTCATCCACTGCTTCCATGAAGTAAGGCTCTCTCACATCCGTAGGTCCGCCCTGTTCCATCAGATCAAATACATATCCCTTTTCATAATTCATCTCTTTCACCATCCTTTATTTTAAATCAATCCGTTTGCAGCAAACCATTTCTTTAATGCTTCGCCGGAATCTGCCGCCCTTGATCCCGTAATAGCAAGCCCGCTTTTTACTGTCACACCCTTGGCACATTTCCTTATATCAATCTCGCTTGACCCCATCCTGCTTCCCTCATTGGTACATAACGGAAGGATGGTCTTTCCGGTAAAATCATATTTTTCAAGGAAGGTTGCGACCGCCATCGGGATAGTTCCCCAATAATTCGGATAGCCAAGGACAATAGTGTCATACTCATCAATGCTGTCAGGATAACTTATAAGTTCCGGACGAACATTATTTTGTTTATCCCTCTTGGCCTCTTCAATACATGTCATATAAACCGGCGAATAAGGTTCCTTCATCTCAATCTTAAAGGTGTCAGCATCAATCAATTCTTTCATAAGGTCCACAACAATCTCGGTATTTCCCACCTTCACATATCTCATCGCTCCGCCAAAATAATTCTCATCCGCTCTTGAAAAAAAAACTATAAGTGTTTTTGCCATCTTATTTTCCTCCTTTATTCAACCTAATTAATAACGCCAGCGGTTGTTTTTTAGGTCAACACATCATTTTCATAATCTGTTTTTTGTTTCCGTGATTAAATTATTGCATAAAGGACTTGAAAAATCCAATCCAAATATCCTATAATTGATTTAAATTTTAAATAACTCATTTCCGGGAGGATTTTATAAATGACCACAAAACAAATAGATTATTGTATAGAACTTGCACGAACTCTTAATTTCAGCCGCGCAGCCGAAAATTGCTTCGTCAGTCAGCCAACATTTTCTTATCAGGTAAAGCTGTTGGAGGACGAGGTCGGCTTTAGAATTTTCGAACGTAACGGCAAGGGTGCCGCTCTTACACCTGCCGGACAACAATTTGTAACATATCTTTCCGGCATGCGAGAGGATATGAAACGTGCCATTGAGCAGGGACAAAATTTCAGTGTCCGATATACGGATAATATCTCTGTTTCAATGATGGTTCGTCAGGCAATTTATTTTCTCCCTGAAGCTATTCGAATAACAGAAAAGGAGCAACCGGGAATACAGGTTACTCCTCTGTTTCAATATGATAACGGTGTGGAAAGCTTTTTAAAGGACGAATCCGATGTGTTATTTGCACTCCTTGAACAAACAAAACATATCCCGGGTATCAACGTTCATAAGCTCTTTGACTCGGGCATCTATCTTATCGCGGATAAAAACGATCCTCTTTCAAAAAAGAACCTCATCACCGATGAAGACCTCTACGGACGCACTCTCATGGTAGGCGGAGGTTCGCCCAATGCACTGCGAATCGTTCAACAAAAGCTCATTTCCTCGGGCAAAATCAATTACTTCAACAGTCCCGATCACGACTCGACACTTGTAAATGTCGCATCCGGAAAAGGCATCTGCCTCGCTCCCGGCTTCTTAAACGACCACAGCGGACAATTTGCATGGATTCCTTACGACAGCGATGAATGCTTCCACTGT
The DNA here is from genome assembly GCA_002369325.1 of Lachnospiraceae bacterium UBA3820. Taxonomy (GTDB): domain Bacteria; phylum Bacillota; class Clostridia; order Lachnospirales; family Lachnospiraceae; genus Coprococcus_C. Next base: position 32,142 of record DFDU01000112.1, on the reverse strand, counting down.
GTCTTATGTACCCATAAGACAGACAACCGTGAATGCCTGATTACATTTATCAAAACTTTGCAAGATCTGTATAAAGCTGCCGTGGCGTTCCCACTTTAAATTATAACAAGCTGCTTCACTTGATAATTCTAATCAGCCGAAGCAGCTTGTTCCATTTCTTCTATGATTTCGTCTAAATATATCCACTGTTCCTGCATATTTCATTCCGCTCAAACAGCTTGTTCCATTTCTTCTATGATTCCTACTAAAGCATCTACTGTTCCTGCATATTTCATTCCACTCAAACAGCTTGTTCCATTTCTTCTATGATTCCTACCAAAACATCCACCGCACTTGCAACCATCTTTGGGCAAAAATCCGTAAATAAACCTTCTTCTCTTGCCTTTTGAGCACCTTCCAAAGTAGAGACATCATATCCAAGTAAATCATTACATATGTAAGAACCGTTTTCTTCCTTAAACCGATTCATAAACAAATCATTAATGTGATTTGAAATCTCACGCTCTTTAGCATTTCCCATATGTGTCTGACCATATAAGAGTCCTAAAACCATAAGTGCACCCGAACACGCTCCGCACACCTCACCTTTGCGCATTCCGCTACCAAAGCAAGAGCCCAATTTGAACGCCTGCTCTTTTGATATACCGCATTCTTCCGAAAAAGCTGCAAGCACCGCCTGCGAGCAATGCATTTTTCCGGAAAAAATTTCAATTGCTTTATCATGTTTATTTTTCAAATTCATAGTCATATACTCCCTTTTAATTCTTTTTCAAAGTACTCCAATTTAATTCTTTTCCAAAGCACTCCAATTTAATTCTTTTCTAAAACACTCCGTTTTAATTCTTTTCCAAAAAAATTCTCTACTTAAATCATACAGTAATTTCAATCTGGTTACCTTCAAAACCAACTATACAGCTTTCATAATAACCATCTCCCGTAATTCTAGGCCCGCTTAACACTTCAAAACCGTCTTCACGCAATTGCCCGGTCAAACGATCAACCTCTCCGGCACTTCCTACAGAAAATGCTATATGAATATATCCGGTACGATTAATCGTTTTTTCCGAATCCTCCATAGACGGTTTTTTCATAATTTCAAGTCGTGCTCCGTCATCGAAGCTTATAAAATATGATCTGAATCCTGTCGTTTTGTTGTGATAGCAATCATTGGATACTCCTCCAAAATATTTCACAAAAAAATCTCTCGCTGCTTCCAAATCATTTACATACATCGCAACGTGTTCTATCTTCATATTCCACCTCATAAGTTATCTCTGAGTCATTCTTCACTGCAGAAAGATTGTATTTACATTAATAATGATTTTTCTCATATATATCTTCACATCATAAAATGCTTCGTGTTATCATATTGCGTTTTTTCATTTTCTTAATTCATATTTTCCGGTCTAACGTTTAATAAATCTCCTCTTTATAATCAAATATCCATAGAAAAACCAAATATAGAAATACCACAATACCAGCGTAATTGCCGGATACTCAATCGAATTAACCTTCATAACCACAGCAATGATAATGATGAGCAGCGAAAAAATATGCATCCATATAGTCTTTTCTTTTCTGTCTGCTATCAAATGGATCAAGGTCGCAGGCATGAAAGAATAATCCATACAAACAACAAGTATCCCAACGAAATCATACCATTTCAACGTCATTCCCTCGTAAAATACGCCTGCAACAGCACATGTGGTGGCAATATATACCACTATGTCAATTATTCCGGTCATTTTACGCAATTTTTCCATAGCCAGCCTCCATATCTCCGGTTAATACGGAAATTAAAATCAACATATAATAACACTATATCATATACAGTCAAGAAATATAGCAATTTTACAAGCCTATTCAATACCCCAATTTTTTTCTAAGAGATTCTATCATACCTCGAATACTCTTTGTATTAAGCGGATACTTTAACGTTTCGAAAGTACATATCATTGAATCATACTGATACAGCCCATTGTTTTCATATTCTCTTATCTTTACAAAAGCACTATTCCTGTAATCTATGTCATCCATCATCCCGAAATGTTCCCAGTATATTTCTTTTTTTTCTTTGATGTTCAACAATGTAAAATCAGGATAAAACGTTTTATACTTAAGCTTGAGTGGCTTTTCATAACAAAAAGGAATCCCTTCTTCTTCAAGCATTTCCGCAATAATTAGTTCCGATTTAGAACGCACCCTCAATCCCGTCCGCGTATAAAACCGCTTTTCCGTTTCTCTGAATTCCATTGTTTCATAGTTTTTTTCTTTCCACGCTCTTACATATTCCTCATCTGTAATATACGTTCTGTTAATCAACGCCCTTTTCCCATAACTCATTTTTTGCTCAGCTGCTACAAAAGGATTCGTATCTAGTTTTCTCTTCATTTCTTCCAAATACTTTACTGATTTATCCAGCGCTTCCACCAGATTCTCATCATATTCTATCTGTGCTAACATTTCCGCAGTTTTTATTCTCTGTCTGGTTATATATTTCCCATGGGTTTCGTCCGATTTCGTCCTCATAAAATATTGAAACACTTTTCCTTTTTTCATAGCATAAAGCTTTACCCCTGGCGGTATTTTTTTTCTGAGCCTATCGAGTTCCTTTTCTGTATTATTCAACTGTATCTTATATTTTTCTATCTCTTCTTCAATCATTCCGGGTTTTATCATACCATGTCTCCTTCCCAATTAATTATATTTTTCCATCTCTCTGTAATATCTACTGTAATTTCTTCTCTTTTCTCCTTTTTTACAGTACTTCCATGCTTTCTTAAGACTTTTTCCGGCGATATCTACTGTAATTTCTTCTCTTTCCTTCTTTTTTACAGTACTTCTATATTTTCTTAAGGCTTTTTCCGGCAATATCTACTGTAATTTCTTCTCTCCCCTCCTTTTTTACAGTACTTCTATGTTTTCTTAAGGCTTTTTCCGGCAATATCTACTGTAATTTCTTCTCTCCCCTCCTTTTTTTACAGTACTTCTATGTTTTCTTAAGGCTTTTTCCGGCGATATCTACTGTAATTTCTTCTCTTTCCTTCTTTTTTACAGTACTTCTATGTTTTCTTAAGGCTTTTTCCGGCGATATCTACTGTAATTTTCCCTATTTTCTCTTTTTTTCGATTACGATGACTGCACCATTTTTGTCTGTTTGATAATAAGAAATCCCATATTCTTCAAGTAAATCCGTCAATTCTTCATGCGGATGACCATAACGGTTGTTCTCACCGCAAGATATAACAGCAGACTCAAAATCAATCAAATCATAGAATTCAAAATTTATAGAGTTTTTCGAACCATGATGCGGAACCTTCAAAATATCATAATGTGTCAAAAGGTACTGCCTTTCATTTAATAGCATATATTCCAAGGCATCCTTCCCCATATCGCCCGTAAAAAGCATATTTAGTTTGGAAGAGCTGTAGCTTAAACAAAGCGAGGAATCATTTATATCCATCATCGCAGCCTCCCCATGACTTCTTTCTACTCCATCTTTTCCATAACTACCGCCATCTTCCCCATAACTTCTTCCTGCCCCATCTTTTCCATAACTACCGCCATCTTCCCCATAACCTCTTCCTGCTCCGTCTTCTCCATAACTACCGTCAGCTTCTACATAACTTCTTCCTGCTCCGTCTTCTCCATAACTATCGTCAGCTTCCCCATAACCTTTTCCTACACCATTTTCTTTATAAACTTCCATACCGCCGACTCCCTCATAAAATCCGGTATCAGGATGTGCACATGTGATTCTGAAGCTTTCATCTGCTATATAGTCTCCTGCCTTCATAAAAATGACATTCACACCATTTTCATCCGCAAGTTTCAAGAGTCTTTGACAATTATCATTTACATACATGCCATAAGAAAAAACAAGATTATCTATTCTGATTCCTGATCTTTCGCCAAGCTCAAGAATATACTCAAGTCCGCTAATATGATCCGTATCTGTATGCGAAATAAACCAATAATCAACTTTAGCCATGCCGTAGTATTTAATGATTGGAATCATCGTGTATTTGCCAAGTTGCTTTTCAGAGGTTGATCCGCCATCGATTACCATATTTACGCCCGACTTACTCCTAAGAAGTGCGCCATCTCCCTGTCCGACATCAACAAATACAGCCATCTCCTTAAGCGACAACAGATATGAAAAAACAAGTCCGCCGATGAAAACAAAAATAACCAACCCTGAATAAATGCCAATAATAATCATTGATTTTTTTCTCGTCAGCCAAATATGATATTTTTTGTAAATGCGATTTCTTAAGTGTTTCAACAATCTTTTATTAAATAAAATCAACAAAAGAAGAATCATCAGATAATAAATTAAAATTTGAAAAATGTTAATATGTCCGATATTAATCCGCCCAAGGGGAAGCTTATATAACAACCTGCATATTAAATCATACAGCCTCAAAACAGCTACGCCGGGCTTTATTAAAAACGAGGCTAAGCCCATACTTATAAATGATACCAGAACTGAAATCAGCCCCGACAAAACCACAAGCGTCATAAGCGGTATAACAAGAAGATTAACAAAAATTCCATACAGCGTTATTTCATGATAAACGGAAATTACCACGGGAAGCATGATAAGATTAACCGATGCCGAAATAATAAGAGATGCCAGAAGCTTCTTAAAAGACGTATTTACATAATAAAAATAATTTATATGTTTTATGATATATTGACCTACGCATACGCCGGCTATAGCCGATATGCTTAAGATTACGGATGAATCCAAAATCTTAAACGGATTATAAACAAGAATCACCATCAGCGATGCAGACAGCGAAACCGGCATGTCATAGTATTCACCTGTATATATCGCAAAAAGAGAAATGAGAATCATACAAAGAGCCCTCAATGTTGACATACTAAATCCAGTCATTAATGCATATGAAAACAGCAAAACAAAGCCTGTCAATCCGGACAAATATCTATTCAATCCAAGCCTTTTTAAAAGCTCGTATATTGCTCCAAACAAAAGTGAAATGTGTAGTCCCGATATGGCAAGAATATGTGCCATACCATTATTTTGATAATCAAGTCTTGTTGTCTCATCAACCGCTTTTCTCTCGCCCAACAAAATCCTGCAAAATATCCCTGCGAATTTTTCGTCGGTTAGTTTAAATAATTTGGATTTCAAATTACTTCTTACAATATAAAGAAAATTCAAATATCTATATCCCGGATTTCTAACCCCGACCACTCTTTTTTTGTTTCCGCTATACTTACTTTCCACAGCATACTTTTCTCTTACAGTTCCATTACTTTCCACAGCATACTTTTCACTTACATCTCCAATTCTCTTCTCAGCATACTTTTCACTTACAGCTCCATTACTTTCCTCAGCATACTTCTCACCCCTTGAGTCCACTTCTCCATCCGCAAAAGTTACACAGCTTTTATCTACACTGAAAAAAACATTTTTTGATTTATAATAATTTTTAAAATCAAAGCATCCCGGATTGGAATTATGTTCAAAAGGCTTCAAATCACCCTTTATATAAACCCTGTCTCCATAGTTATATGCCTTCTCTTGACTATCTTCCGAACCATAGCCGTCTTCTTTTTTCACAAAACTATCCTCCGAACCATAGCCATCTTCTTTTTTCACAAAACTATCTTCCGAACCATAGCCGCTTTCTCTTTTCACAACACCATCTGTTACGCCATAGCCGCTTTCTCTTTTCACAACACCATCTGTTACGCCATAGCCGTTTTCTTTTTTCACAACGCCACCTGCCTCATCAAAAATGCCGGCATTGAAAACCACGATGTTATAGCCCAGATCTGTGTGAATATAAATATTGCATTTATTGTCATTATCTTCAATCCTGTAAACCGTTCCGTAACAATCCACGCTTTCAAGTTTAGAAAACTTTGACTCATTATCACGAAGACGCACATTTAACAGTCCACAGGCAAATGCAATAATAACGACAAAAAAGTGCGTTCGTTTTAAGCTTTTAATCCTTAAAAATTCATACCCAAAAATTTTAAGTATGATTCTTTTTAGATTATCAGTCAAAAACAACGCACAACAAATAAGCATAATAAAAACTATGCTTATCTTTAAATTTCCGGCATAAATCCCTGTCACCTCTCCAAGTGCAAAAAACGCCGCCGCCCAAAGCATGGGTCTTTTCAATTACTTTTAATCTCCTTTTACTCGTCGTAATAAAAAATGGAATCTTTGTCCAGTTCTTCTTCGGATATAGGCTTATCGTCTTCCGAATAGATTGTAATTCTGATAAGTGATATATCAGATATTTGATACAAGGTTCTTATTATAGATGCCTTCGCAAGAAGGTAATATTCTTTTGTGTACTCTTCAACCATTTCAAATTCAAGAGATACCACATTATTCGAATCAAGCATATAGGTCTTGTATAAAAGCTTATCTTCATAATACGGAGCTATAACTGCCATTATCTCCTCTATGGATGCCGCAGTGGAATCCGGTTGTTTTAATTGATATCTCTCATCTTCAACAACCACATCGGAATCCTCCGGATGATAAATATTTATCAATGTGCCCTCGGGTGCACTGCTTTGTGTAGTTTGTTCTTCATTTTCCGAAGCATTTTTTTTGCAGCCCGTAAAAGCCGAGGCAAGGGCAGCAATCATCAATATATAAATTATTCTTTTTTTATTTTTCATTTTCATACAATGCTTTCCCTTCCGGCATTCAACTTAATCTTATTTTGTCTTCTCTTTATTGTGTATTCATTTCAATTATTTATGTCGTCCTTTTAATAGGAATCTTAATCGTAAATGTCGTGCCCTCGCCGGACTCGCTGTATAATTTTATGGTTCCGTTATGCATGCTTATAACATTTTTTGTAATCGCGAGTCCAAGGCCTGTTCCTCCGGTATCACGGCTTCTTGCCTTGTCCACTCTGTAAAAACGTTCAAACACATGTGTTTTGCAATCATCAGGTATACCGACACCCGAATCGGCAACCTTTACATAAAAGAATCTGTGGTCGGAATTAAGAGTCACCTTAACCCAGCCGTTATCTACATTATACTTAACCGCATTTTCGATAATATTTGAAAGAGCAAGGCTCAGCTTTACCTCATCAACCTCTGCGAGAACCTCTCTGTAGCTTTCATAGGTTATCTCTATATTTCTTTGATTTGCAATAGGGCTTACTCTCTTTAAAATGACCTCCAAAAGCTGGTTGATATTTATCTCCTCAATATTCATAGTAGAGGATTTTTTATCCATCTTAACCAATGTAAGAAGATCTGTAATAATCTTGCTTTCTCTGTCAATCTCATCAACTATGTCACTCATGAAATCCTTATACATCTTAAGATCCGCATCCTCATTTTGCACAAGCGAATCAGCCAAAACCTTCATGGATGTTATAGGTGTCTTAAGCTCGTGAGACACATTTGAAACAAATTCCTGTCTGGTGTTGTCAATATCCGAAAGCTTCTTAATTGTCTCATTGTAATTTCGGATAAGGCCTCTGAACTCCAAAAAGCCTTTTTCCTTAATCGGCTCATCAAGATGTCCGTTTTGTGCTATGTCCATCTGATTATTCATATATCTTAGGTCACGCACACTGAACGAACTGATAAAGCAGGCGATTACCACACAAAGAATTATCAAAATCAAAAAAACATTTATCAGCTTTACACTTATAACCTCATCCATACTGTTTATCTTATCTTTTGAAATATGAACTATTATAAGTCCGTAGTCATTACCCTCGCTGTCATCAAGCTTTCTTATGTATTGGATATAATCATTCTTTTCGTTTATAATTTCCTCATCGCTGCCGTTCATGGCCTCAATAATATTTTTGCTTACAATATAATTGCCGTTGCAAAGCCCATACGAGTCATTTTGGATTTTATAATCTTTGTCAACGACCAAAATTCTGCCACCGTAAACCAATGCCAAAAGCTCTACATCAGAGCCAAGTTTGATCATATCCTCCTCATCATTCGACAAATGATTTTCTATCAATTCGGTATGCTTATAAACGTCCTCTATCATGTTTTCTTTATACTGTTTATAACATATTTTTTTGGATATAAGTGCATAGATTCCTATTGCCGCGGAACATATGACAATAATTACAATCGCAACAAATAATTTAAGGCTTATACCATCTTTTTTTTCGGAAAAAAACTTCATTTTTATATCTCCGATCACTTATCATATCATTCATAATAGCATACATATTTTTTTACTTCAAGCCACTTGTTAAACAGCCTTCTCATTGTTAAAATAAAAACAAAAACGGATATAGAAACAACATCAAGTATAAAAACATATCAAAAACACAAACAAAAACATATATCAAAACATAACAAAGAGGAGGCAGTATTATGGATACTCTTAAAACCTTACCAAAAATAGATTTACATTGTCATCTCGACGGGTCACTCAGCCGTGAGTTTATAGAGTCAAAGCTCGGACGGACTGTCTTGGAAAATGAGCTTACCGCACCCCACGACTGCTCAAGCCTATCCGAATATCTGACAAAGTTTGACCTTCCGGTTTCCTGCATATTAACCAAAGAAAATCTTAAGGAAGCTGTGTTGGATGTTATACGTCGTGTAAAGGATGAAAATATAACTTATATAGAAATCAGATTTGCACCTAATTTAAGTAAAAACGAAAGCCTTGATTATAAGGATATATATGAAGCCGTAATTGAAGGATCAAAAGAAGGTCAAAGTAAATACGGCGTCATGTCCAATATAATAATCTGTGCCATGAGACACCATAGTGAAAAACAAAATCTCGATATGCTTAAAGCCGGCCGCGATTATCTCGGATACGGCATCTGTGCACTTGATCTTGCAGGTGACGAAGCAGGATTTCCAAATGAAAACTTTGCTTATCTTTTTGATGCGGCAAATCGCCTTGAAATGCCATTTACGATTCACTCAGGCGAATGCGGAAGATCAAAAAATATCAAAATAGCAGTCGAAGCGGGAGCTAAAAGAATCGGTCACGGAATTTGTCTTTTTGACGACAAAGAGCTTATGCAATACTGTCGTGACAGACAAATTGGTTTTGAATTATGTCCTACTTCAAATTATCAGACAAAGGCCGTAAAACCGGGTACGAAATATCCATTAAGAAGTTTTATTGATTACGGAATCAAAGCTACCGTAAATACCGACAACACCACTGTAAGCAATACAACTATGAGTCGCGAATACGAATTAATAACCTCAAAATTAAATATAGCGAAGGACGAGCTTGTACTGCTTTACAAGAACAGCATTGAACTTTCCTTCGCTAATGATGACATTAAAAATATACTTTCAAAAACCGTTTCGGCTTATGAGAAATAATATCCCACGCCCCACTTTGTATGTACATACTTTGGTGTCGCAGGTGCTGCCTCAATCTTCTCACGCAGCCTTCTTACATGAACATCAACCGTTCTTGCATCTCCCGGATAAGAAGGTCCCCATATAAGCTCCAGCAGCTGTTCACGAGAATATACCTTATTTGGATTTGAAACCAGAAGATATATAAGATCAAATTCTTTTGCGGTAAGATTAACCTCTTCTCCGTCGATGTATACTCTTCTGCTGTCCAAATCAATCTTAAGTCCTTTTGTTTCCAAAACCCTTGAGTTATCCTTTTCAGGTGCAACCTTTCCGTTTCGTCTCAATATGGCTTTTATTCTTGCCTTTACCTCAAGTATGTTGAAAGGCTTTGTAATATAATCGTCTGCGCCATACTCAAGACCGAGTATCTTATCCATGTCTTCACCTTTCGCTGTCAACATGATTATAGGCACATCGGAAAATTCTCTTATCATCTGACATACTTCCAGTCCTGTATGTACAGGAAGCATAATGTCCAGAAGAATTATATCATATGAATTATCTTTTGCTTTTTCCAAAGCTTCCCCGCCGTCATATGCTACATCGACTTCCATGTCATCCTGTTCAAGACTATATTTAATTCCCTTTACAATTGACTTTTCATCGTCTACTACCAAAACTTTTTTCATATCATTAACCTCAATTAATTGTAATATGATCTTTAATTTTATTAAAGGTCCCGTCCTTGATTCCCTTAACTTTCTTTATATCCTCCACTTTATTAAAATAACCGTATTGTTCCCTGTACTCCACAATGGCTTCCGCCTTCTTTTCTCCGATTCCCGTTAGCAAAACAAGCTCATTTTTATCGGCATAATTTATCCTGAGTCTGCCATCCTTATCATAATGCGCTTCCGCCTCGGTCGTTGTCACTTCCTTAGACGTCCCGTCAGCATGCTCCACCGTTTTTTCGTCCTCGTCTTCTCCCGACGTCCCGTCATCGGATTCAACAGGCTTATCGCCGCCGGAAACATCAGCATCCTTTGCCTCCGTAACCGAAGGTGTTTCCGTAGCCTTGTCACTTACGGGAACAAACTCGCCCTTGTCTTTACATGCCGTCACAATACAAATAATAAAGCAAATATAAAATATTAAGTTTTTTCTCACGAAAATCCTCCTTTTATAATGCGTGATTATAAAAGGAAAAATATTCAATATTGCCAGTACAAAACACCATTAGTATTTTACAAAATATTTTAGGTTTTTACAACACCTTTAATAAAAAATTAAATATATTTCTGTTAAAATAAATCTTATTTTTTCCATTGAAATATAAAAAATCCGGCTATCGCAATTATTATACCTATGAGCTTCGTAATTTGAAAGGCCTGTTTTTCAACACCGAATAATCCCATCAACTCTATAAGATATGCAACTAAAAGCTGTGATATGACTATAAGAAGCACAGCCTTGGCAGGTCCGAGTGATGCCATGCTTTTTATGACGGTCCATGTAATAAAAGCACCTATGGCTCCGCCAAGAAGCATATACTTGTTATCAATTTTTGTAAGCGACATAATCCCTGCCTGATTTCTTTCAAAAATAATCCATAGAATTAATGCGACCGCAAAGCCCGAAAATGCCACCCACGCCGAAGCAAGCCATGTCGATGTCTGCTTTGTTACTCCGGTATTAAAAACGCCCTGAACACTCATAAGTGCTCCTGATAATAATGCTATCAAAAATCCCCACATAAAAAAATCCTCCATGCATTTAATCAATACTTATTATCTGCATAAAGGATTTTTTTATTCTTTATCTTAACTATTCTCTTATCTTAATTGTATCATAAACATCCATATTTACCGAATCCGGATATGCAAAGTCGGAATCGATTACCTTCTTCCACGTTTCTATGGTATCGGCCAATTGACCATCAATTGCTTCCCGGGTCATCTGCTCTTTTTTCATAGCCGTTGCATCAGCATCCGTAAGAGCAATCATCAAAAATACATGATATCCGTATTCACTTTCCACAACAGTGCTGTAATCACCGTTTTTCATACCGTATAAGGTATTATATATAGCTTCGCCGTAGGTCTCAAGAATTTCCTCCGGTGTCATGGTATGTTCTCCGGCATACTCCAGATTATAATATTCCGAAAGCTTCTCTATATTTTCTGCATCATCGTTATTATCCAACTGAGCCGTAGCAAGCGTACTGCACGCATTTAGTGCCTGCTCATACTGCTGCCTCTTATGCTCGGCATCATACGGAACGATAACACCCTTATCGTCAATGTCATAGCATTCAAAATACATATCATAAAATGTCGTTTCTCTTGCCTGTTCATCGGAAATTTCTATCGGTGAAGCTTCAAGTATTTTGTCTGCCACCTTTTTAGCTGTGAGATTCTCGGTCATAACCTGATTAACCTTTTCCAGTGTCATGTCCATCGAATCTATTTCCTCATCTGTCAGTCCATCATAAAACGCCTTTGCATCCGCATCTATATCAGCTATTTCCTTTTCGGTAAGCGTAACATCATAATCCTCGGCATGTGCGCATAGCGTCTTGACTTTTACAATCTCACTTACAACCTCTTCTCTTGTGAGATCTGCCATGGAAATCTCTCCGTTGTTATCCTCCGGCAGAGCTAATTCCCAGACATCCTGACCGTATTGCTTTTCATATCTTTCCTTAACGGTATTAATATAAAGCCAGACCTCCGCCTTTGTTACAATATTATCACCATATTGAAACACAACCGTGCTGTCTTTTGTTTTATTTTTATTATCGGTTTTATCATTACAGCCTGTAATCACAAAAATCATCATGCACAGCACAATAGATAACAAGCTTATCTTCTTCATATCGGACCTCCTATAATTCTTCAAACAAAACGCTTATATCACTTACGGCACTCAGAGTCGTCTCAATAAGTTCATCCGGTATAAGCTTTGACGCCGGAAGCCTGAAGCCGGCATTTTTATCGGCAACAAATTTCATCCTGCCATTATATTTTTTAAGCAAAGCGTCCATTTTATCGGGATTAACCGGTGCCTTCGGCCACATCACAAAATAAAGTGTATCAGAAATATATTTTATGTCTGTTATATATGCATTATGCGACAAAGCCTTAAGATATGCAATATCAAAAAGTCTTAATACGCATTTCGGTATTTCACCGAATCTATCCTTAAGCTCTTCTATTATATCATCATTTTCTTCCCTTGTGGTACATTTTGAAATACGCTTATATAAATCAAGCTTGATAAATTCACTCTTAACGTATGTATCCGGTATATATGCCTCAACAGGAAGTTCAATAGATGTTACAAAATCCGCCTCTTCCTCTTCACCGGAAAGCCTTCTTATGGCATCATTTAACATACGGCAATAAAGATCATATCCGACGGCTTCAATATTTCCCGATTGCTCCTGTCCGAGAAGATTTCCCGCACCTCTTATCTCAAGGTCCTTCATGGATATCTTATATCCGGAACCCAAATCGGTAAATTCCCTGATTGCCTTAAGTCTTTTTTCAGCCACTTCCTTAATCATCTTATCACGCTTGTAAAGTAAAAATGCATAAGCACTTCGGTTGGTTCTTCCAACACGTCCGCGAAGCTGGTAAAGCTGTGCAAGACCAAATTTGTCGGCATCATGAATGATAATGGTATTTACATTCGGTATATCAAGTCCTGTTTCGATTATGGTTGTAGAAACAAGCACATCTATTTCCTTTTTTATGAACCTTCTCATTATGTCCTCAAGTTCACGCTCATTCATTTTACCGTGAGCAAACTCGATAACCGCATCAGGTATAACAGCACGAAGCGAGGCCGTTATATCCTCTATCGTATTTACACGATTATAAACATAATATACCTGTCCGTTTCTGGAAAGTTCTCTGTTTATGGCTTCCTTAACAAATTCAAGGTCATATTCCATAATATAGGTCTGTATAGGCATACGGTCAATAGGCGCTTCCTCCAGCAGACTTATGTCACGAAGCCCTACCATGCTCATGTGAAGAGTTCTAGGAATAGGTGTTGCCGTAAGCGTAAGAACGTCCACATTTACCTTTAGCTTTTTTATCTGTTCCTTATGTTTTACGCCAAAGCGCTGCTCCTCATCTATAATTAAAAGGCCCAGATTTTTAAACTCAACATCCTTGGATAAAAGTCTGTGCGTTCCGATGATAATATCCACATTTCCGCTCTTGAGGTCCGCCAGATTTTTCTTTATCTCCTTCGGCGTACAAAATCTTGAAAGCATTCTTATATTTATCGGAAAGCTTTTCATACGCTCGACAAAGGTATTATAATGCTGCTCGGCAAGTATGGTAGTCGGAACAAGATATGCAACCTGCTTATTGTCCTGGACAGCCTTAAATGCTGCTCTTATGGCTATCTCGGTCTTTCCGAAGCCTACATCTCCGCAAATAAGACGATCCATAATCTTTTCACTTTCCATATCAGCTTTTGTTTCTTCAATAGCCTTTTGCTGGTCATAGGTTTCCTCATACGGAAAAAGTTCTTCAAACTCACGCTGCCATACCGTATCCGGCGAATAAACAAATCCATGACTGGTCTGTCTTCTGGCATACAAATCGATAAGTTCCCTGGCGATATCATCTACATGCCCTTTTACGCGTTGTCTTACTTTCTCCCACTCGGTTCCGCCAAGACGGTTAAGCTTAGGCTTATGTCCGTCCTTGCCCGCAAATTTACCTATCATATTAAGCTGATCGACAGGTATAAAAAGCTTGCTTCCTTTATCATATTCTATACTGATATAATCCTTAAGTCTTCCGTCTGTTTCAACCTTTTCGATTCCCCGGTAAATACCTACACCATGATTCTGATGCACCACGTAATCACCGACATTTACATCGGAAAAGCTACTGATTTTATCTCCATGATACTTTGCGGCTTTTTTCTTTTTCTTTATTTCTCTTGCCGTAAATATATCGCTCTCACTTATTACAACGAGCTTGGCACCTGTTATTTCAAAGCCTGTTTCAATACGGCCCACAGCAGTCATTACCTCGCCGGCTTTTATGCTTCTGTCACCATTTTCAAGAAAATATGCCGGTATATCATTTTGATTAAGATCAGCCGCAATCCTTTTTGCCCTTGTTCCCGAAGGCGAAAGAATAAGAAGTCTGTATTTTTTCTTTTTCCACTTTTCTATATCCGACATAAGCCGCTCAAAGCTGTTATCATAGCTTACAAGACTCCTTGTGCCAATGTTTAATTCCATTTTTTCCTTCCATACACGCTGAGGCAGATAATTCTCGGAAACGAGCAAAAGCTTTCTTTCGCAAAGCTTTGCAACAATCCTCTTTCCTTCGTATAAAACATCAGCCTGTTTAGGAAGTATATATCCTCCCTCAAGTCTTCCCATCATCGACATGGCAAACTCGGTGGTATATACATCAGCCTGATGATAAACCTTCTCAGGCTCATCAATATATATCTGTGTTCCCTTAGGAAAATAATCCAAAAAAGAAACCGTATCATCATAAAAATATTCCACCATACTGTCAAGTCCCATCGTGGAATTGAATTCACTTAATTCTTCCTTTACGGTTTCGACCATTTTGTTAAGTCTGGCATAGGCATCCGTACGAAACTCTTTTTTAAGCTTCGCACTCTGAATCTTATGTTCCTTTTCTATAGCATCTATACCCTTATTTATACGATTGCTGTCAAGAACCATCTCACATGAAGGATATATCGAAAGGCTGTCAACTTCTTCTATGGAACGCTGACTTAATGCATCAAAGCTTCTTATGGAATATACCTCATCGCCCCAAAGCTCAACACGATAAGGGCACTCCTCGGTAAGAGGAAATATGTCGATTATTCCTCCTCGTACCGAAAACTGCCCGCGTTCTTCTACCATTACTGTTTTTTCGTATCCAAGTGTTGTAAGCTTTCCGGAAAATTCAAAAGTATCAATACTTTGCTCTTTTTTTATATTTATAACATTATTCACTATGTGACTGATATCGGGAATCTTATCCATAAGACCTTCTATTGTGGTGACAACGGTTATGTCATCTTTACACGCTATATGTCTTATTATTTCCAATCTGTTTTTTGCAGTCTCATTACTGTGAATATCGGCATAATAAAAAAGAGCATCCTTCGCAGGATAATAATACACCTCTCTGTCATAAAGCTTATAATCGGAAACTATCTGCCTTGCACGTTTCTCATCATAAGTAACTACAAGTCTAAGTTTTCCTTTCTTTTCAAGAGCCTTAATCAAAAGAGGTTCTACATGTCTGTCCATCCCCCATATATGTATGGGATAATTATCATCCTTCAAATTTTCTCTTAATCTTACAAAGCCCGGTTCTTCCTTAAATGCCAAGACAATTGCCTGCATATCAAGAACCTCCGATATTTAATTCAAATTAATTATATTTATTCATTGCATGATCGGCATCTTCGTTTAAGATATCCGCCACGGCTTCTCTTGCCGTATCAGCCGCCTGTCTTATCACCGGCTGCTCTTCCTTCGAAAATCTTCCGAGAACGTAATCAGCAAGATCCATCTTTGGCGGCTTTTCGCCGACACCGACTTTTATCCTTGTAAATACATCAGTACCGAGATGCGCAATAATATTTTTAATTCCGTTATGTCCACCGGCACTGCCTTTTTTTCTTATTCTGATACGACCCACATCAAGGCTTATATCATCATATATAACTATGATATCCGTATTGTCGCATTTGTAATAATCAACCAATTCCCGGACACTTTCGCCCGAAAGATTCATATATGTCTGCGGCATGGCAAGTATAACCTTTTCACCCTCGATTACACCCTTACCTATCAAAGCCTTATGTTTTTTTGTATCAACCTTTATATTGTAATAATCACTGATATTATATATAACTGAAAATCCCACATTATGCCTCGTTCCTGCATATTCTGCCTTGGGATTTCCAAGCCCGATAATAATTTTCATAAAACAAATACCCTTTAGCTGTTATTCTTACGGGCTATCATTATCTCTTCCGCTTTTTTTAGCTGTTCCTGGGTATTAACACCCATGATGTCGTTTACATCCTCGCCCTTAAGCGGCATAGCCGATACTCTTAAACCTATCTTTTTGATAAGGGCAATGGTATCGGTAAGATAATATTCGCCTGCGGCATTATTGTTATTCAACAGTTCAAGACTTGCCGCAAGTGCCTCCGCATTAAAAATATACATACCGGAATTGATTTCCTTTATCTGCTTTTCTTCTTCGGTGGCATCCTTTTGTTCAACTATTTTTACAAATCCGTTTTGCTCATCTCTTACTATTCTTCCATAACCGGTAGAATCCTCAACTACAGCAGATAAAACGGTTACACCGTTTGCAAGCTTTTTATGAAGCTCTACAAGTCTTGCAAGCGTCGTTCCCCTTATAAGCGGTGTATCTCCGCAGAGAACTATTACATCACCTTCGGTACCAATAAAGTCACTTGCGCATTTTACGGCATGACCGGTTCCAAGTTGCTCTCTCTGAATCCTGTAATCAACCACGTCATAAATCGCATTTTTAGTTTCGAGAGCCTTATAACCGACTATAACACAGACATCCCTTGCACCTGCATCCTTTGCTGCCTCTATAACATAATGCACCATAGGGTGTCCGTCACATTTATGGATAACCTTCGGCAGTTCGGAATTCATCCTTGTCCCCTTACCCGCTGCCAAAATAACCGCTTTTAAACCGTTGTTCATATAATATCCTCATCCTCCGAAATAAAAATATTACAATAATATTGTAACCAAGATACAAAAAATGTCAATACACATATCATTCTGCAAATCTTAATTTATTCTAAACCTTCTTTTAAGTTTTGTATAAATTCATTCATTTCATCTTCATTTCCGAAACTGTTGGAGACATATATCTTTCCGTCTGTTGTTCCATGATAAGCAACCAACATAATTATAAATTCATTATCGTTATAAAGACTAAAGCTTAAAATCATTTCCTCGTCAATATTAGATGTCATATCTTCGAGTTCCTTTGCCTTTTCTTCATTTAATTCTATAACTACTGCTTCCGATTCGGAATAAATATCCTTTATATCTTCCTTTACAAAAACAATATTTCCGAAATTATCTTTTATATACAAGCCCACATCATTTTCGGCACCTTTTCTTTGTATTTCGTCGATTTTCGTAATATAAGTTGCCGTTTTCTCAAAGGTAAGCTCGTAAATGAAGTCATAAACCTTATTAAAGCTTTTGTTGGAAGGATTTATACCGTAAACGGAATACTCTTCTTCCTTCGTATAAACCGTTAATGTCTTTCTTATTCCCTCCATATCGGTTTTATTTCCGACATCTCTTTGTAAATGATACAGATCCTCATCAATTATCATTTTCTCTATCTTTTTTTCATCTTCCGGCGATATGGTTGATGTCTGAATCCCGGGCACATCCTTTCCGTACCACTTTAAAAATTCATTGGCATAGATACGCACGGTTCCGTCCCGGTAAATTTCAATATTTAACTTATATGTTTTTTCAATATCATCACTATTTGCCGGCTCATATGAAAGTTTCACAAATAAGTCATCGGCAAATTCCGGCACTTTATTCTTCTTTTCGCAGGAAACCAGACACATCGCTAATAACAAAAGCGGGATGAATATTAATTTTTTTCTATAATTGTTCTCTTTCATTTTCGTTAAATATCCTCTATTTGAAAAATATAATGTTATATGATATAATTCCTTATATCACGATTTATCGTTTTATAATATGACAAAAGTATGGGGTGAACTTATGAAGATACAAGAATCTGCGGAAGACTATTTGGAATCCATCTTAATAATAAGCGAGCAAAAAGGACATGTTCGTGCAATAGATATTGTTAATCATCTTGGTATTTCAAAACCGAGTGTCAGCGTATATCTTAAGAATCTGCGTGAAAACGGCTATGTAAATATTAACGAAAAGGGACATCTTTCATTAACCGATGCAGGTCTTAAAATAGCCGAAAAAATATATGAACGACACAAAATCCTTTCATCCATGCTCATCTCACTTGGTGTAACGCCTGAGACAGCTTTAAAGGATGCCTGCAAAATCGAACATGATTTAAGTGATGAAACCTTTGAAGCAATAAAAAAGCATTATGTTAATTCCAAATCATAATTATTAAAATATTAAAGCCATATTATATATAATGTCCACATGAGCATTATATATAATATGGTCTTTTTTATTTACCCTCAATAAGCACATCTACGTCATTACGTCCGAATTCGCATAATAATCTTCTGATTTCCTGGATTGTAAATTCATCGGCATGTATCTCTATCTTGTCCAAAAGCTTATCAACATATCCGCACCATTTTTCATATATCTTGATCAAATCCTGCGGTAATGGTTCTTTCTTCTTAGGCTGATCGGAATAATAATAATTTCCTTCCGACAGAATATCTTTTATGGACACTGCCTTAGGCTCAATTCCGTAAGCTATATATCTTATCTCTTCGGTTCTTACAAGAGCGCAATCATACATTTCCACCAAAAGGTCTTCTATACAGTCCTTAGGTACATTGAAATAATGATAATACATCTCCTTAGTCTTATACGAAGGCTTTTCTGCCACATCCATCTTGTTATACCAATAAAAGTCCTCGCTGCTTGAAACTGTTGATTTCTTAACTGTTTTTTTCTTGCTGTATGAATCCAATTGATCACTCAAACCAAATATAGCCTCGGCATCAGGCTTACCGTACATAACAGCCTCGGATATCTCTTCCGCTTCTCTGACCGAAGCCATAATTGCTTCATTTGACAGGCTCTCATCCGGCGTATAAGGTGCAAATGCCGAATCAATATAATTATCAAGATTCTCGGCAACTGCTGCAACTTCTGTTTTCTCAGGTTGAGAAGCCTCCGGAGCATCTGAAGCCTCCTGAGCATTTGAAACCTCTGCCGTTTTGGCTTTATTTGCTGCCTTTACTTTATTTACAACGTCCGAAATATCAATTGTTTTTTCCGAATTTACATCATCAATATTATTTTCTATATCCGGTTCTTCCGATACCGGTGCGTTTGATGCTAAAATATCGGTTTTTTCTTCATTTTCATTTAAAACATCGTCCGAAGTCTCAACGGAAGCTTCATTTTCTTCATACTCGTCAGCATATTCTTCATCATATGTTTCGTCGGCATATCCTTCGTCTGCATACTCTTCATCTGAATACTCTTCATCAGTACTTTCTTCGTATTCACCCTCATATTCTTCCGAATATTGGCCATCATCATATTCTTCATCAGAATAATCCTCTTCATAATCCTCTTCATTATTCTTTTTTCTTGTAACTATCAATACAATGGTAAGCACAACCAACAGTAAAAAAAGCACTCCCAGAACTCCCAAAAATATCATTGAAACAACCGAATCGCTCATTTTAAAATCAACCAACCTTTTTTCAAAAATTATCGAATGTTATATAAATGTCAAAAAGTCTGTAAGTAAAAAACCATACCTTACAAGTATACTAAAAAAAAACAAAATAATCAATATCTATAACTTGTAAATTGAATTTTACTTTGCTATAATTCATAAAGATATTTAGGAAAATATAATAAATTCACTATAATAGAAGGAGAAAAAAATGGGAAAAATCAGAACACGATTTGCACCAAGTCCAACCGGAAGAATGCATGTCGGAAATTTAAGAACCGCTCTTTACGCATATCTTATAGCAAAGCATGAAGGCGGAGATTTTATTTTAAGAATTGAAGACACGGATCAGGTGCGTGAGGTAGAAGGTGCTGTAGACATTATATACAGAACATTACAAAAAACAGGACTTATCCATGATGAGGGACCTGATAAGGACGGCGGATTCGGTCCTTATGTTCAAAGTGAAAGGCAGGCAAAGGGTATATATCTTGAATATGCAAAAAAGCTTATCGAAAAGGGCGAAGCATATTACTGTTTCTGTGACGAGGAACGCCTTGCAACCCTTACAACCGAACTCGAAGGAAAGACCATAAGCCGATATGACAAGCATTGTCTTAATCTTTCCAAGGAAGAAATCGAGGCAAATCTCAAGGCCGGAAAACCTTATGTTATAAGGCAAAACAATCCATTGGAAGGAACCACAACATTTAAAGATGAGCTCTACGGAGATATCACTGTTTCAAATGAAGAATTGGACGATATGATTTTGATCAAATCAGACGGTTTTCCGACTTACAATTTTGCAAATGTTGTCGATGACCACCTTATGGGAATCACTCATGTAGTAAGAGGAAATGAGTATCTTTCGTCTTCACCGAAATATAACAGACTCTATGAAGCCTTCGGCTGGGAGGTTCCTGTATATATTCACTGCCCTCTTATAACCGATGAAGAGCATAAGAAGTTAAGCAAGCGTTCGGGACATTCTTCATTTGAGGATTTGCTTGAGCAGGGATTTTTAACCGAAGCTATCGTAAATTTTGTGGCACTTCTTGGCTGGTGTCCGGAAGATAATCAGGAAATATATTCCCTGGATGAGCTTGTTAAAGTCTTCAACTACAAGAATATGTCAAAATCTCCGGCAGTTCTTGATATGACCAAGCTCAAATGGATGAACGGTGAATATATTAAAGCCATGGATGATGATAAATTCTACGAAATGGCTCTTCCGTATATAAAAGAAACTATCAGCAA
The DNA here is from genome assembly GCA_002369325.1 of Lachnospiraceae bacterium UBA3820. Classification (GTDB taxonomy): domain Bacteria; phylum Bacillota; class Clostridia; order Lachnospirales; family Lachnospiraceae; genus Coprococcus_C. The sequence goes on along the minus strand of DFDU01000112.1, from coordinate 11,119 downwards.
GCCTTTGGATTACAAAAAGATTGCTGCAATGGTTAAAACAAGAATAGAAGTATTTCCTGACATAAAGGATCAGATTGATTTCCTTGAGGCAGTACCGGAATATGATAATGAATTATATACACATAAGAAAATGAAAACCAATCCTGAAAATTCACTTACACTTTTACAGGAGGTTCTTCCGGTTCTCGAAGCACAGGAAGCATTTGATAACGATTCACTTTTTGAATGTCTCAAGGCTTTCGGTGAGGCGCACGAATACAAAACAGGTTTCGTTATGTGGCCTTTAAGAACCGCAGTATCGGGAAAGCAGGCTACTCCGGGCGGAGCAACCGAGCTTATGGCCCTTCTCGGAAAAGAAGAGTCAATCGCGAGAATCAAAGCCGCTATAAATAAATTAAGTTAAAATAACATAGCGCAAAAATCATACAATGAATAAACCGATAATAATTATGCAATATAAAAAGGTCTTCTCCTTTTCGAGAAGACCTTAATTTTATATTTGCTTTTTTTGTTTTTTAGTTTGCCACATTTACAAAAATATCTATTTTTTCATCATTTGCTTCATTGGATAAAGTTACTATTGTGCTTCCGGATGCCACAGCAGTAAGCGTAAGAGTTTTTACACCCGACTCATCGGCTTCTTCCCATGAACCCGTAACTACGGAACCATCGGCAACCTGAACAGCCAATTCACCCTCACCACTATAATATACCTTTACGGAAGCTTTTCCACCGGTAACATTTACTACAGTATCGCTTGCAAAGAAGTCATCATAGCCCTGTCCGCCTGCTTCGGCATTAAAGAATGCCACAAGTCCTGCAGACTGCTCGTTTGCAGCTGAAAGATCATTTATCTGTGTCTCGTAATTAGTAATTGTTTCCTGTAATTCTGAATTTGAATCTGTCAATGATGCAACTTCATCTTCAAGACTCTTTATATCCTCATCATTAGATTCAATCTGTGAATTTGCATTTGCAAGCTCCTGAGTAAGCTCATCCTTATCCTTTGTAAGCTCATCAACCTTATTACTATAATGCAAATATCCCCAGACAACAGCTGCTCCGAGTCCCATTATAAGCAATATTGATACAACTATATATGCTATTACTCCGCCACTCATTTTTCCGTCTTTTTGCTTTGGCTGCTTCTGCTTAGGAGCCTTTGCCGGCTTGGCAGGTTTAGCCTTTGGAGCATTTCCTCTGTTTACAGGTCTCTGACCCTGAGGATTCATCTGTGGATTCATTTGCGGATTCATCTGTGGATTCATCTGCGGATTCATTTGAGGATTCATCTGTGGAGGGACCATCCCCCCCTGTCCTGCAGGATTTTGTCCGAGCATATCTGCAGTAAGTACCGTTGTACTTTCCTCACTTCTTTGTGCATCAAGCATATCTGCGGTAAGTACCGTTGTACTTTCCTCTGTTTTTATATCAGCTCTATCCGCAACTGCTTCTGCTTTATCAGTAACCGCTTCTTCAACTTTTCCTTCTAAGTTATCCTTTACTTCTTCAACCTTATCACTCATCGGTTATTCCTCCTTTTCATGATTATAACTACATATATTTTACTTAAAAAATCAAATATGTCAAATCAGGCAAGTCATTTATGATTAATAAAGGTCGGTAATATCAATTTTTAAACCTCAAGCTTCATATCGCCTTCCTTAATAAGGTTAAGCTTTCTCATTCCCTCTGAAATTGCAAATGTGATAATTGCAGGAAGTATAAAGTGCATTAACAAAATCAAAAGCATTGCCTTTGCACCGCCCATTCCATCAGCAGTCATAGCATTGAAGGCTTCGAACTGTCCTACAAACCCGGCAGAGCCCATACCTGAACCTACAGGTGTGCTTACCATCTTAAGTGCCGCAGACGCAATCGGTCCTAAAATAGCACTTGAAATAATAGCAGGAAGCCAGATTAAAGGCTTCTTGATGATGTTCGGTACCTGAAGCATAGATGTACCTACTCCCTGTGCAATAAGTCCGCCCATTTTATTTTCACGATAACTTGCAACAGCAAAGCCAACCATGTTACAGCAGCAGCCTATGGTTGCGGCGCCTGCGGCAAGACCACCTATACTCATCGAAATACCGATAGCTGCTGAACTTATAGGAAGTGTAAGTATCATACCCATAAGGACCGAAACAATTATACCACCGATTACAGGGTGTGCTTCTACATTTACATTTACAAGCTCACCGAGCCAGCTCATAAATTTGCTTATATAAGGTCCTACAAATATACCTACGGCAGCACCTGATAATATAGCAACAAGCGGAGTAATAATTATATCAATCTTGGTTTTTCCCGCAACAAGATTACCAAGCTTTATAGCAAATATGGCAGCTACAAATGCGCCTAAAGGCTCACCCGGCTTACCCAATCCAAATGCTTCGATAGCAAGAACCGTAGGAAATGCACCTATCATACCGCAAACTGCTGCAGATACAGTAACCAAAGGGCCGCTCTTTAATTTACATGCAACACCGACACCGATACCGGCACCTGTAATGGATTTTGCAAATCCGCTTATAGCTATAAGATATGCGCCTATATCGCCTCCGACCAAATCACCGACCTTGGCAATAATGGTTCCTATAATAAGCGTTGAAAAAAGTCCAAGCGCCATTCCGCTTAATCCATCAATAAAAATCTCATTCAGCCATCCTTTAAACTTGTTCATTTGTTTAGTCTCCCTTTTTGTGCTTTTGTCTTTTTTTATAAAGCTTTATATACTTTATTTTCAGTCAACAGCATATAGTATACTTGTTTTTTCAGATATGTCAAATAGTTTCTCGCATGGTTTCAAAAGTTTCAAATATATCCAAAATTCCCCATCCCCAGGCTTCACTCGGATAAATTATATCTATATTTTCTTCTGCACCCCTTATAAGCATCTGCTTTATGGTCGGTGTATCAAGGTCCGGATTGTTTCCCCTTTTAAATCCCCATTCAAGCAAAAGTGCCGCTACCCCGGAAGTTATTGCTGCTGCTATGCTTGTTCCGTCCTTTCTTGTATAAAGACTGTTTTTCCCAAGCAGGTTCGTTCCGGTTGAAAATATACCGTATACATCGACGGCAGGGGCCGTAATATCAGGCTTTATTTCACCTTTTCTTGAAAACCCGCGACTCGAATTTATATAGATGGCATTATTATAATGATTATATCCTGCTGCAGTTATGGCACCTCTTGAATTCCCCGGTGCGCATATGGTCACATCAGGCTCGCTTCTTATAAAAGTCACATTTGAATTAAGAAAATCATGTATCGGAAGCCAGGCATCAAAGCCTCTTGATATTCCGAGCACATTCTCAGATACTTCTATGGTCCATATTCCCTCCGACGGATTGGAAAATCTAAAGAAAATCATTTGGTCACCGGATTGTCTTTCCACTGCAATGTTTTCAATATAGACCTCCGTTCCTTCATAAAGAAAGCTAATTCTTGTACTGTCATTTTTTATCGAAGATATATTTCCGAATTTTTCACCCGTAGGAGAAAGAATGGATATACTTAAAATCCCCGGTGCATTGCCCCATATCTCCATCGTAAATCCCTTGTCATCGGGTCCGACATATATTTCCACTCTTTCGGCTCCTGCGTTGCTGTTAAGTTTTCTTTCTGCCGAATAATGACCGCCATAACCGAGTTCATTTCCGGCAGCACTTACAACACACACACCTCTTAGATTTTGTGTCATATCAAAATACATCTCAAGATTTGTATTTCCGTTATGATCTCCGGAACTTGACCCAAGTCCAAGGCAGATTACTATTGGCTTTCCGAGTCTTGAAGCCTCCATAAGCAAAAATCTTATACCAAGCATGATATCTGCCTCACTGTAACACTTTGCATCATCATTTATCAGATAAAACTCTCTTAAATTATCCTTTGCCTCCTTGAGCTTAACCATTATTATGTCGCACTCCGGGGCTATTCCCGTAAATTTTTCTCCGGATTCGTTACCGCAGGCAACAGAAGCAAGAAATGTTCCGTGTCCTTCCTCATCAACGGTAGGAACTATTTCAAAAGGTTTATCACTTTTTAAGGCTTCATTTATATCCTCTTCATAAAAAACAGCACCGTAACCATATGCCTTCGGACCGCTTCCAAGAACTGACTTATTTTGATCCCAGATACTTTTAATCCGTGTGGTACCATCCTTTTTTATAAAAGTTTCACTTGTATAATTAATTCCGGTATCGACAAAACCGACTATCGTGTCCTTTCCGGTAAGTGCAAGACCTGATATACGTCTTACCACATCCGCACCGACAACCGAAGCAACCGTGGTATCCATAAGCCCAAAGCATTTCGGTACGGAATTGTATCCGTACCGAAAAATTCTTTTTTCATTAAAATCAACCGATTTCTTATATGCTATAAGAAACCGGTTGTTAATATTATTTATACATTCGGGATTGAAATTTTCATATACTCCAAACATATAATCATCATATCTGAAAATAAAATCAAGATAGTCTTCGGAATATATATACTCTGTACATATATCCAAATTCTCATCATTTATTATGTCCATACATATACTTTCTGTTAAGGCTTTAATAAAATATATGCAAAAGACATTTTTTAATTACTCTGAACTAATCCATATCTTCGGTCTTCCTGCCGGCCTTCATACGTTCCTCATAATCATTTTTAGGCATAGGCTTTGCAAAATAATAACCCTGTATCATATCGCATCCCTGACCTGCAAGGAAATCAACCTGTTCCTTAACCTCGACACCCTCGGCAACGGTACGCATATTAAGACTCTTGGCAAGTCTTATGGCCTCGGAAACTACTATCTCGCCACGATCTCCTTTATTATCTCCTCTGAAAAATTCAGCATCAAGCTTAAGTACATCAAGCGGCATATCCTTAAGTGAATTAAGTGATGAATAACCGGAACCGAAGTCATCCATGGATACGGCGAAGCCATAGCTTTTTAATTTCTCTATGGTTTCTATCATTGCGTTTTTATCATCAAAAAATGCACTTTCCGTAAGCTCTATCTCAATAAGATTATGAGGTGCACCTTCCTTATCAACCATATCGCGTATCTGCTCAGCAAGATCGCTCTCTATAAAATGTGCTCTTGAAACATTTACAGAAACAGGAACACATTTATATCCTTTATCCAGCCATGCCTTCTGATCTCTTGCCACATGAGTTATCATATAATGGTCTATTTCGGTTACGAATCCGTTCTTTTCAAATATAGGAATAATCTTTCCCGGAGGTACGAAACCAAAATCAGGCGACTGCCATCTTATGAGTGCCTCTGCACCTCTTAATTCATTGGTTCTCGGGTCGTACTTCGGCTGGTAGTAAACCATAAATTCTTCATTGTCAAGAGCCTGTTGCTGCTTCTCCTGCACCTGATCTATCCACTTTTGATCATTTACAAGTTTGTCATCAAAATAGGCAACACCCGAGTCTTCGCTGTCACTCATTGTAGCTCTGGCAGTGCAGGCATTGTTATACTCGGAATCAATTACAAAGCCCTTTCTCTTTACGTAGTTTCCATTTTCATCTTTGCTGGCACCAATCTTATTTATACCAACCTGGAATGCAAATTTATGCTCCGTATCTATCTGCTCAAGCTCACTGATAAGCTTCCTGATACGTTCATCAAGCTCATCGGCATCCGTATATTTTAAAATCAAAGCGAAATTCGAGGATGAGATATGTGCAAGCATTTCTTTTTTATCAATACTTGCCGTAATCCAATCGCTTACTTTTCGAAGAATAGCCTCTCCTTCCTCTATGGAATGGCACATACAAAATGCTCTGTATTTTACAAAACCGACATTGATAATCGCATACTTGTTTCTCGCATTTGATTTTTTACGCAAGAGCTGCTCACCCTTGACTTTAAACCACATCCAATTATGACCCTTGGTAACATGATCCGTAAAGAAATAATTTGCAATTCTTCTTTGTCTTACAAAACTCGAAACAATATTTACAACTACTATTATAAATATTACAAGCAGTAATACCGCAACCATAATCGCAAAGGAAACAAACAGAATTAAATCCTTTATATCAACCGCAAAATAAGCCTTTGCATAAAGTATTTCCTTTCCGCCGTTCAGTTTCATTTCAATCCAAATAGGATTTTTTCTGGTAGTGGCTTTTACGGCATCCTGCATTTCCTTAGCCGGGTCCATATTATCGGATAATTCAATTACACCCTCATCATCATACTCACTTGCGGAATTATTTACGGAATGGTCTACAGATAATTTCAATCCCACATTATCATTGCTGTTGCTACCGGATATAACGGTCGCATATACCCCGTCCTCACTTTTAAAAACAATAGTATTTCCTTCTCCGAAAGTAAGGCTTTTTATAAACTGCCTGAAATTAAACTTAAGTGTTCCGCCTTCTACATACAGACTGTCATTTTCCTTATCAACATGAAATATAACTCCGTCAGGAGTAGGTACCGATGTCAGATATACCTTATGACCTTTATCACTGCAGGTGTTTGTGCCTTTTTGATAAAGAATATTTCCTTCGCTGTCGGTTATGAAATAATCTCTTCCCTCTTCATTAAGAATCTCATAAGCCTCAAGGCTGTCCGTTTTAGTTTTCTCATAGAGCCTTGCCATATATTCTACAGATTTATATTCCGCACTGATTTTAGTCTCTATGGCATAAAACATAAAGGATTCCACATACATCATAAACAACGCAAAAGCAACAATCGAAACAATTATGAAAAAGAGAATAGTCATCCAGGAACGGTTTTTCTTAAGCTTACGAAAGCTTTTTTGTTTTCTCTTTTCACGCTTTATCTGTTTTTTTAATATTTTTTCTCTATTCCTCAAATCTTCATTTTTTTCTTGTTCAAGAATCAACTCTTTATTTTCTTCTGCCATTCCTTCACCTCTTTCCCATGAGTATTCTAACTAATATAACTATTCTTTAATTTTACAAAGATTTAGCTCATCAAAAGATACGTAAAATATCCTGCATAGCATAAGAGCATAAATATACCGCCGGTTCTTTTAAGCTTCTTATCCTTATTGCAAACACATACAAAAAGAATAACCGCAGCCGCGATTGCTACAATTGCATCCTTTATAAACGCTCTCTCAAATCCGATTGGAAGTATAACCGCCGAGGTACCGACAACAAAAAGTATATTAAAAATGTTACTTCCTACTATATTACCTATAGCTATATCCGTCTTTCCCTGTTTTGCTGCAACACAAGAAGTTACAAGCTCCGGAAGAGATGTTCCGAATGCCACTATGGTAAGACCTATAAGTCTTGTGGACATACCAAGTTCGGATGCGATATAGCTTGCAGCATCAACCGTAACATCAGCACTTATAACTATACATGCCGCACCTATAACAACAAGCAAAAGGAGAATCGGAAGCTTATCCTTCTTGCTCAATGTAGTTTCACCCTCATCATCGGCTTCTCCTTTCCTGGCTGTATATATCAGATAAACCATAAAAACAGCCATAAGTAAGAGAAGAATACAGCCGTCAAATCTTGACAGTTCATCGCCTATCATTCCGAGCACCAGCAAAAGAACCGTAACAAAAATAACAAAAGGTATTTCGATTCTAAATGTATTTTTCTTAATCTGCAGCGCAGCTATACAAGAAGCCACACCAAGAATAAGAAGAATATTCATGATATTACTTCCGATAACATTACCTACGGAAATACCTGCATTACCCGATGCCGCACCCTTTATACTTACCGCAGCCTCAGGAAGTGATGTACCAAATGCAACTATCGTAAGTCCGATAACTATCTGCGGTACATTGAATTTAAGTGCAATCTTTGATGCTGAAGCAACAAATGTATCCGCACCCTTTATCAAAAGATAAAATCCCGCAACTATAAAAACTGCATTTAATGCAAATTGAAACGCCTTTGCCTGCGGAATAATGTCCGTGCCTGAATTAATATATGACAAAGCAACAAAAAGTGCCGCAAGTATAAATAATATTACATTTTTCTTTTTCATGAAGATTCTCCTTAATTATGAAGTTATATTTTTTGTATTATAAAGTTTAATTTTTAAACTTTTAAATTCTCTTTAATTTATTTAAAAGCTGCTCATCGCTCAAACGAAATACATCATCGATAATCCATGTATGCATATCCTTGGCACGCTGCTTGAAGTAACGTGTTCCTGTGGTATCATCACAACCCTTCGCAAGTACAAGTGCCTTTCTTGCATACTTTCCGCCGAATTTGCGGGATACGGTTTCAAGCTCGTGAAGTGCATTACCACCGACCTTACCACTCTTACAGGATATAAATATAGGGCAAACATCCTTCATGAGAATTACATCAATTTCATTCATCGTATCGTAGATAAGACTGTCATCCGTATGAAGCTCTCCTGCCCAATCTATATGCGCACCTATTATGGCATCCGTGAACATATGACTTTCTCTGGTCGCTACCTCATATACATGAAGTTCAAGGATATTACCTGATTTTCCTATAACCCTCTTTATCATATCATTCTTAAATTTAAATATTACTTTATTTCCGGTTTCTCTGTATTCCTTCAGGAGATTGTTTTTATTCAGGTCATGCAAAAGCTCTATGGCATCTCCCAAAGGCTTTTTATAAAGCTCCTCCCAGCCCTCGAACTGGTCCGGCATAGCCTTTCTTAACTCATCTATTTTAGCGCAGTGCTTATTCCATTTTCCTCTGTATTTGCTGCATATATCCCACATGATTCTTATGTCGGCTCTGAAGTCATCGGTAAATCTCCAATCCGCATAGCTTCCTGTGTGACTTGTTAAAACTCCGCCATGAAGAACTATTTCTTCCGGAATGCTTAAGTGAAATTTATAATCCGAAGTAATTATTTCTCCTCCGTTTATATCAATTTCCTTTCCGGTAAACGGATCGATTCGCATCTTCTTTACATCCATACGCGCAGCAATACAACCGAGGGCTATAAGTATGAGCTCGCTTCCTCCCGTAAGATCAAACTTAACCCCCGGATAATCCCTGATTATATCCGTCAGCATGGAAATGGCACCGTTTAAATCATCCTTCGGCACCTCTATGAAATCAAGCAAGACATTGGGACATCTTAAATCCCTGAAATGTTTAATATCGTTTATCTTCTTTGTTACCATGTTATCCTTATGTCCAAGGAAAAAAATCTTTTCAGGCTTATATTTCATCATAGCCATAACATTTTCCAATGGCTCCTCGGAATAAAACTTGACCAATATATTACATTCTTCCATAAAATTATTTATAGTTTCCATAAGATACCTGCCAAATAAATAATATATATAATTATACTTTTTTTACAAAAATAAGGCAATATCTTTAAGGTAATTACTACTGTTTTTTTATCGGTGTCAGTATTTGACTAAATACATCGAAATATGTTATAATACATAGGATTTTTAATAAATCAAAAACGAATATTCTATTTAAGAATTTTTCTTGTTTGGAGGAAAATATGAACAGTTTATACAAGAGGCTTGTAACCATAGGAATGATAAGCTTTACAGCCCTTTTGGGTTGGATATATTGTATAATTGAATTCAGAAACAAGCCTGTTTATATAGTCTTGGTTTCACTGGCTCTTATAGTATCGGTTTATGTTTTACTGCAATCAATCATAAGTCTCCGTCAGCGTAAAGACAAAAAATTAAAGAAAGATATAAATGAGGCTGTTGCAAAACTGGTTGCCGACTTTTATGAAGCACAGTCTCAAACCGAAACACCTGATAATACGCTTGAGGTTGAGCGTATATGTAAAGCTTTATATGTACAGCTTCGTAAGGTAAATACAACCTTAAGCAACGACCTTATCACAAAGGAATTACTTAATAATGCAACAAAGGTAAATATAAAATATCACCATGCAGATTCAACAAAGCTTCTGGCTGCAATAACAGATTTATCGGATACATTAAAGCTTGCACCGGAACCTCAGGTAATCGTTAAAGAGATTCCTGTAGCGGCACCTGCACCTGTTTCAGCGTCGGCCGAAGCTGTAAAGGCACCTGAGTCTGAACCTGTGGCAATGCCCGAACCTATTGCAAAATCTGAGCCTGTTATTGAGCCGGTTGCAAAAGCACCCGAGCCGGTTGTTGAACCTTCCCCGGCTGATGACGGCGGTATGCTTTCACAAGCTGAGATGGATGCTCTTATTGCAAATATGACTTCGTTTGCACCCGAAGAAACGGAAAAAGCTGAAATTCAGACAGAAACCCAAATAGAAACTCCTGCAAATGTAGGAGCATCAAGTGAGGAAGCACAGCACTTCTTTGATGAATTTGAAACAAAACACGAACGCAATAATGAACAAACCGAGCCTAATGTTGCAGCCGAACCTGAACCTGTTTCAGAACCTGAACCTGTTGCTTCAGCTCCTGCCGATGATGGTGGTATGCTTTCACAGGCTGAGATGGATGCTCTTATTGCAAGTATGACAGGTGGCGGTAATTCAGAACCTGAGCCCGCTCCCGAGCCTGAACCTGTTGCTTCAGCTCCTGCCGATGATGGTGGTATGCTTTCACAGGCTGAAATGGATGCTCTTATCGCAAGTATGACAGGAGGTAGTTCCGAACCGGAACCTGAGCCCGAGACTCCATCAAACGTGCTTGAGTTTCCGACTCCAACACCTGCACCTGCTCCGGAACCCGCACCTGTTTCGGATGATCCTAACAAAGTACTTTCACCTGAAGAGATTGCAGCATTATTTAATTCAATGAAGTAAACAATAACAAAAGGTTGTCACAAAAATGTGACAACCTTTTGTTATATAGAATCTTTTTATCTGCTAATTATTCAACCGTAAATCCATATGTTTTTGTATCACTTAATCTTCCGTCAGCTGTTCTTGCTTCAAAATGAACCCAATAATGTCCTCTTTTAGGCTTCCATGTAACCCAATTAGCTCTATTTAATTCATCTGTCAGATAAATCCATTCATTATTTTCTATGTCATATATTTTAAAAGCAATATATGCGTCAGGATTATCCGAAGTAGCTCCCAACAATATATGGTCACCTTCATTTCCGGCATATGTTCCGCTTATATTTGTATTTCCCGCATTATATGCAAAACACATTGTATTGGAATCAAAGCATTTT
>DFDU01000031.1:9989-38421 GCA_002369325.1 Lachnospiraceae bacterium UBA3820 | reverse complement strand
ATATGCCACCTTCTCCAGAATTCCGAAACACTTTTTGAAAAATACGGAGCATTGAAATTAGCCATCAAGTCAAATCCCAATATTTTCGCTGCACCGATGGCAATTAAAGAATACCCTCCAAAGTCACCGTATATCTGGAAAGCAAACAATACTACTCCTACAATTATATAACTTCCTCCGTAAATATCCAAATCATCAAAAATCGTATTAACAATAACTGCAGCATTATCCGCTATAACAAGCTTTATAAAATATCCCCATAGCATCATCAAAAAACCACGCCTTAAATTTTCATATGAAAAGCTTGTGGGTTTTCGTAGCTGTTTTAGCAAATTTTTACTTCTTTCAATAGGACCGGCTACTAATTGCGGAAAAAAGGACACAAACAATGCATATCTGAAAAAGTTTTTTTCAGGTTCAATTTCACCCCTATAAACGTCCATAGTATAGCTGAGAGCCTGAAAAATATAAAAAGAAATGCCAACAGGCAATAGAATATCAAACGTTCTGATTGTAAAACCAATATTAAATGTTTTAATTAAGGAATTAATCTGGGAAACCAAAAATACAAAATACTTAAAGTATGCCAGTATTCCCAAATTAATAATAAAGCTAAAAGCAACAATTACTTTTCTTCTTTTTATCGTTTTCTGCCTTGAAATCAGATTACCGCTTAAATATGTAATAAATGTTGATGCAAATAATAATCCTGCATATGCGGCATTCCAACACATATAAAAATAATAGCTGGTAACCAAGAGCCATATCCATCTGTATTTTTTCGGAAATAAAAAATACAATATTACAACTATGGGGAAAAAAAGCAAAAACGAAAAAGAATTAAAAAGCATCCTTTGTTCTCCTATTTTTTAAATTAAAATTTACATATAAAAGTCTTTATACCATTTAGCAAATTTTCTTAAACCTTCTCTTAAAGATGTGGCCGGCTTATATCCAAAATCTCTTTCCAAATCAGATGTATCGGCATAAGTCACAGGAACATCACCCGGCTGCATGGCAACAAGCTCCTTATGCGCATCAAAGTCATAATCCTCAGGCAAAACACCCGCATTAATAAGCTCTTCCTGAAGTATTTGTACAAAGTCCAACAAATTTTCCGGAGAACTGTTTCCGATATTGTAAACATCATACGGTGGTATCGGAAGACCATCTTCTCCGTCCTCTTTTTCAGGCGGTGCCTGCATAACTCTCATTACACCCTCAACTATATCATCAACATAAGTAAAATCGCGTTTGCAATTGCCGTAATTAAATATTTGTATCTTTTCTCCCTTTATAAGCTTATTAGTAAATCCAAAATACGCCATATCCGGACGTCCTGCAGGGCCGTATACGGTAAAGAATCTCAGACCTGTCGAAGGGATATTGTATAACTTACTATATGAATGAGCTAAAAGCTCATTTGACTTCTTTGTTGCAGCATATAAAGACATAGGATTGTCAACCTTATCCTCTGTCGAATAAGGCACCTTTTTATTGCTTCCGTATACAGATGAGGATGATGCATAAACAAGATGTTTAACACCGTCATAAACTCCATCATTTTTATCCATGCTATGTCGGCAAGCTTCAAGTATATTGTAAAAGCCGATTATATTGCTTTGTATATATGCATCGGGATTTATAATAGAATATCTTACTCCCGCCTGTGCCGCAAGATTTACGACAATATCAAAATTATATTTATGAAACAATTCATCAATTACGGTTTTATCAGCTATAGAGCCCTTGATAAAATCCCATTTTACAAGCGGATTTTTCTCTAATTCTTTTTTTATTTGATTAAGCCTAAACTCCTTTAAAGAAACATCGTAATATTCATTCATATTATCTATACCTATTATGGTCATCGGCTCATTTCTTTCAAGTAATTTAAGAACAAGATTTGAACCTATAAATCCTGCACAGCCCGTCACCAGTATTGTACTTTTTTTCAATTCACAATATGTTTTTTTCATTTTAGCACCCTTTCTACTACATCTCTTTTTTATCAAAATCAATTGCTGTTTTTTTCTTTTTTATATAAAGAATTCCGCCAATTATTCCCCAAATGAACGAAACAAAAAGTGCACCAATTCTTATAATTATATCAAATGCTGCTCTCATGCCACTATTATAGACAAACCTATACGTATGATATCCCTTTGAAATCTTAGCGCCCATAAAGCCTATATTGGACTTTATTATTTTTGCTTCCTCACCGTCAATATACAATGTCCATTCATCATATGGAGCGGAGAAATATAAAATTCCTTCATTATTCATGTCTATTTTTCCGCTTACACAGCTTCCCGAGAACTCATCAATCTTACTAATATTATCATTTAATTTATTATAATTTTCTATATAGTCCTTATAATATTCTTTCCACGGAATAACATAAAACTCACACTTTTCCGGTGTAATTATTTCTCCATCATAACCAGTAAACCATATATCTGTTATATACTGGCTATTCAATTCAAAGTAATATGTGTTATCTCCCTTATCCAATCTGACAAAATATTCTCCTGAAAATCCATTAATGAAGTTATGGTTGAGTTTTGCCCGATATTCAGGTTCATCCATATCAAATTCAACTTTTATGAGAACCGTACTTTCCCGAAAAACCTCCTGTGTACTATAGACTGATTCTTCTTCTTCAAAACTACTATTTTTATACTTTTCAAATTGATCCATATCAATTTTCAGGTCATCCGATTTTAGGATCATTTTTTTATCAAAATTACCAATTTCTTTTTCATCAACTACACAGCAAGCCATAAGTGCTTTTTGTTTTTCATAATTTGTCAATTTATCAAATTCTTTATCAGAAATAACCTTATTATATCCGAAAACCATAGGTAAACTATATTTGTTTTCAAATAAAAATATATTGCCAAATTGCTTTTTATACTCCGGTCCATATCCGAAATTTGCAATGTATGGATCTTTGGAAATAATATACCTAAATCCCAGTATTTCATTTATTTCGGTATTTAGACTTGTTCCATACGCTTTCTTATACAAATACTGACTTCCGTTCCCACTTTCCGTAGGTAAATTCATCGTTGAATAAAAATCGGCAACATCACTGTTATCACCCATTGCCCCAATATAATAATAGGATCCATAATAATCCAATGCCATGGAATCACATAATCTAAAAGCAAAAAATTGCTTATCAACCCTATAATCCTTCAATTCATTTCTACTATCAATATATTTCAATGCACATATTAAATTATTTTCATTATATCCACTTTCTTCAAATTTATTTTTTTCAATAAGGTTAACATTATCATTAATAAATGTTTTTGAAAAGAATGCAACCTCAAAAATCACAACTAATAAAATCATTTCTTTTATTATATGTCTATCATTTATCGATTTGTAATACAGATAAACCAACAGGCCATAAAAGAACAAAAATGCAAAAAAGGCTATCATCGTGTTCATGTTAACATCGGTTCTAAAAACAAATGCACATATTAAACAAATAAAAAATATCACTAAAAGCTCAATTTCCATAATTATAACAGCTTTTTTTCCAGGCTCATGAAAAAAATGTGACAATGTCTGGGCAGAAATATATAAGAACACCAATACTATCCAAAAAGATGAAAGCTTAAAATGAACACCTGATTTGGCATTCGCAATAATCCTGATAGGTAAAATTTCAAAATACAGTATTGTTAATAAAAGAATAACCAAATAAATAATTTTTTTCTTTCCTTTGAAATAAACAAATAACAATGGTAATGAAATAATAGAAATAAGTCCGCAATAAAACGTCGGAGATTCCAAAAAAGACATTTCAACTATATCTTTTGAAACCAAATTCAATCCGATTGTTTGAAAAAAAGCAACAACAAATGTTTCAGAATCAGTAAATACAGAATTTGCGGCTTTATTATTCTGCACCGGAACCGACATATTATCCATCTTATGAAATGAATTACTAAAGGTTTCTAAAAGTCCCAAAACACCAATTGATATAATAGCAGAAAAAACAATACATGAAATAATAACTATTATATCTTTTTTTTCAATTTTCTTATCGCTGGAAAGTATTCTTAAAACTAAATAAAAAGAAAAAATACCCACATAAAGAACATCATAATAAGCATTACAATTCAAAAAAAAGGCAATGGTGGAAAACGGAAGTAAAAACTTTTTCTTTTCCAAATACAATTCAACAGAATAAAGCCATAGAGCAACAAGGAATATTTCGACCGAATAAAAAGCCCAAAATTGCCTTAAAACCATCGGTCCGCAAAACGCATATCCAAGTCCGCCTATCATCGCCGCATACTCATCATTACTGATTTTTTTTATATACAAATAAAAGAATAAGCCTGCAAAAACGAGCTTAAAAGCTTGAAAAACAGCTAATAGATTTGCAACATTTTGAACTCCAAAAAAAGCCGGAAGATATATAATCATATACGGAAAAATCATGTTTTTATATCCTAATCCGTTTGAAAAATCTATATGATTAAAGAATTCCCCCTTTGATACCTGTCTGGCTGCCGTAACAAGACTCGGATAAAACTGCTCATACATATCCATAGAATAAGAGCTTGACAAAAAAACTTTATTGCCAAAAAGTACATCCGCATAAACAAAAAGAGATAAGCCTAAAAGTGCAATAAAGAAAAAAAGTGTTTTCATATTTATCTTTTTCAGGCTTATCTTATTCATATTACAGCTCCTTAACCATAAGATACATTTTTCTATTATTCAAATCATATGTTTCACCGCAGGTTTCATATCCACATTTTTGATATGTTTTGTATGCGGCATTATTATCACAATACACATCAAGTCTTAGTTTTTCTAATCCAAGCTCTTTTTTTGAAAAAAAGCTCATGGCATCGGTTGCTGTTTTTCCGTAACCTTTGCCTTTTGTTCCAATCAATATTCTTCCGAATTCCGCACTTTTATTCTCAAAATCCACATCATACACAGCTACGGAACCTATAAATCTCCCTTTACAGTACACCGCAAACATAAAATCGTTTTCTCTGTTAAGATATGCACTGTACCAATTATTTTGCTCATCAGCACTTATCTCTTTTTGTGTTTTAAAACAAATTATATTTTCCGGCTTGTTTCTAAGCTGTCTGTACAATTCGCATTCATGCAATGTAAAGGGTTTAAATTCAAGCTCGTTATATTCAAAAGAATAATTATGTTCCATTTTATTATTTCCTTACAACAGCTTTAATTACTTCATCACAGATATATTGAACATCTTCATACGTAAGTCTCATATGCATAGGAAGTGATATAACATGATCACTTACATATTCTGCATAAGGACAGGTATTTTTTGCATATGAATACATTGGATAGTCTGTATTTATCGCATAATGCACACCCGGATAAATCTCCGCAGCATTTAATTTCAAAATCAGCTCATCTCTATCCTCAACAAGTATCTGGAAAAGGTGTGTTGAAGATTCGCACTCTGCCGGTATGTTAACCATCTTTATCTGCTCAGGATACTTGCTGAAGCGTTCTCTGTACCAGCTTGCTATCTGTCTTCTGAAAGCATTATCTCTGTCAAGATACTTAAGCTGTACGATGCCCACAGATGCCATAATAGAGTTACCGTGAGCCTTATCTCCGACATATTCAACATTGTATTTCCATTTATAATTTCCTGAATTAGTTGTTCTTGTATAAGTATCCTTATTTATACCGAGCCATGCTTTCTTTCTTGCAATCTCATCACAATTTCCGTCCTTGAAGCAGATCATTCCGCTGTCGCCTGTAGGAAGATTTTTAACAGCCTGGAACGAATAAACAACAACATCCGCCTCTTTTCCCGGAATTTCTCCGTTAAGACGTGTTCCTCCCATATGAGCAGCGTCCAGAATAAGTGCAAGATTATTCTCTTTACATATCTTTACGATTTCATTATAATGACCGGTACTTCCTCCGATACCCACAAATATAACCGCCCTGGTCTTTTCGGTTATCTTTTCACGCACGGATTTGGGATCCAGACACATAGTATCATCTATATCCGCAAATACCGCTTTCATATCCGACTTTAATATAGCATGATTGGTTGATACAAATGTCAAAGGAGTTGATATAATTTCATCTCCGTCCTTCCAGCCATACTTTTCTTTTAATATATCCACAGCCATATATAATCCTATAGTAGCGGAATTAATATAATATGCAAAAGGAAGTCCTGTATAATGCTTCCACTTTTCTTCAAATTCAACAGTCTTAAAGCCAAGACCTGTCCATCCTTTTTCAAGACACTCTCTAATTTCTTCAAGACATTCTTCAACTTCAAACTTTGGTGAAAATAATTGAATTCCCATTTTAATCTTTCCTTCCTTCTTTTTCTTTCATTTTAAAATCCTTGTATGCAGATATATATAATAATACCGTATACGGCACAATCGAAACGCTGGTTGCAATCGCCGCACCCATAGGGCCGTATTTTGGAATTAATATCAAATTCAAAACCAAATTACATACAAACATAATTATGTTATATGTAAGGCTTTTGTGAGCAAGCTTTTGATAGTTTAAATACGTCGCCGGAAATACACTTAATGAAAAAAGTAAAAAATACGGAAGCAATGTAAATAATATTCCGACTGATGCTATATATTTTTCTCCGTATAAAATTTTAATAAATATCTTTCCAAGTAAAAGAAATCCGACACAGATCGCTACGACGCAACCAAAATTAAATAAATTAATCTTTGTAAAGGATTTCTTTTTCTTCTTTGCTTCTTCGTGAGTTACCACCGCAAAGGCTACCATGGTACTGCTTGATATCGAAAGGCTGAAGTTTGTGGCCTTTGTAAGCAGTGATTTCGGTATGGCATATATTCCGGATTCGCCCTTCGGACACATGATTCCGAGCATAAATGTATCCATGTCCATAAGCAAAACGCTTACAAAGCTGGTAAGCATAACAGGAATTGCATATTTTAATATATTTTTTACGAATTCCTTCTTCTCTTTTTTTTCTTCACTCTTTATTTTTTTACCGACTGTAGTCAGCATCATGCGATATCCCAATGCGGTCACAATTATATAGCTTATTACATAACCGATATTAAGATATATGACATTTTCCGTCAAAATAACACAAGAAGCACCGAGAAGAATAATACCAAAATATTCATAAATCGTCAACCAGAATACCTTTTTGAATTCACTGGTTCCGACAAATATCGACTTAAAATAATCAACCATTGAATTGCCCACTACCAAAAGCGGCATATAGATGAACAAATTTTTAATATTTGAATATTTTTCGGGATATCCGAACAGTCCTGCTATCTGTGGCATTATTATCAAAAGCAAAGCACCGAATATAAGGCTTGATACCGCTCTTGTCCGTAACCCATATACCAAATACTTCTTTTTTTCTTCCTTATCCACACGGCTTGCCACAAAGACCTGACTTGAGCTGTTTATACCCAGCCTTGCAACAACATATAATATACTTACAATCGAATAATAATATGTCCATTCACCGTAATCTTCATATGTCAGACATCTTGCTACGATAATATCCGTTATCATAAACAGAAGCATCGCAACAGCTTTGGACGAAAGTGAGTATACGGTATTTTTCACCATACCGTTCTTACTTTCCGTATTTGTTTCTGCCATCTTTACTCTTCCTCAATCAAAGACAGAATACCGGAATTATACATACTAATAATTAACCGGTTTATCATTAATTATTCTGTCTATCCAATTTTCTATTTCATATTGTTCAACAATCTCTTTATCAACAGGCACATACGGCAAATCCAGAAAATCCTCCAAACTGCCGGAATCGTCACTGCCTATAACGAATACATTATTTTTGTTGTAATAATCCATATTTACTGCATTCTTGCTGTCAGTAACCAGTTTTCTTTTTAATACCATCGCATCTATAGCCCTTAACGTAATATCTACCGACTGCGACGGTACAATTTCCAAAATAGCCTTTGCACTTGCCTGAATTCTTTGAACACTTATATATTTTAACGTTTTATTATATTCTTTTTTGTTAAATCTTTGCCAAAAATGATCCGCAGTTATATAAAGAAACCATTTATAAGCTTCCCAATTATTATCCTTAATTATTCTTTTTATTTTATCTAATCTGCCCTTATCTTTTCCGACATAGCAAATATCATATATTTTTTCTAAATCATTGACATCATCCTGAGGATACATACTTTTACAAAAAAAAGAATAGTTTTGTTTAACTTTGTATTTTTCACACTGCTCTGTTCCATATGACCAAACATCATAACCTATTCTCTTTATCTCCTCCACATCCAAACCAGTTGATTCTATAGGATTCCAAAAAGCAAAAACGCATCTTGCTTTTGGATTATTATTTTTAATCCATTTCAAACTTTCTATATCAACCATAGAATCAAAAACAATCAGCGTTTCATGTATATTGGTTAACTTATCATTATATTTTCTCTTTATTTTTTTTCCAAATTTCTTTTTTATTAGTTGTCCTAATCCAATAGAAATATAATTATCATATTTGTACAAAGATAAAACCTTATATCCTTCTTTTATTAAATAAGGAGCATATAATGTTAATTTCTGTTTGCAACTTGAAAAAACAAAACAACATTTTTCTTTTATATCCATAAAGCCCCCTCAAAATAGTTATTTTATCTTTAATAATTTGCCCAATTTTATGTCCCAGTACTCCGGATCAAACGGTTCAGCACCAGCATCCGTGAAAAAAGTAAATTCAGAAAACATGATTTTTCCGTTTACATCATATAAATCAACTCTAAGAAAGGGAATATTACCGCTCAGTCGACTTACTATTTCCAACATTTCATCCAGCTTCTCAGGTTTACTCAAGGGTTTAGTGCTGTTGGGAAAGTTTTGCCTTAAATCCAAAAGATTCCATTGACAGTCAAAATAATCGATCGTTTCATTTGGCTGCTTGTCATTTTGAATTGTTTGTATAATCTTAGGTTTTCCATTAAAGCAAAAAAACTTATAAACGCTCAGATTAGGATTATTTTTATCTTCTATATACTCTTCCGCAAAAATACGCGGTCTTACATTTTTATATGGCCATTCTCTTCCTTTCCAGTAAAAATTTCTTTTTAGAGCCGCATTAAATTTCTTTTTTAGTTTATTTTTATCTAACTTGTCTTTATTTCTGCAAACAAACACACTACCGCTGTCATGCGTACACTTCAAAACAAAACGTTTAGGCAATTCGTCAAAATCTATATCTTCAAATCTATCCCACACTCCCAATGTCGGAACAATATACTCTTTACCAAGCTCGCTTGCCACAATTGACTTCACGGCAAATTTATCAACCATGTCGGTAAATACTGATTTCCTATTATTAATTTTTAACCAATTAAGCTTTTCGTTAAATGTAACAGGATTTTTTAAATTCAGTTTTTTTCCCATTCTGATCCTATATAAAAATTTCAAATAAATTGAATCCGGAATGATGCTCAAAAATTTTTCCACACAAAGGTATATTTTTTTTAAAAAGGTATTTTTAGTGATTTTTTTAATTTTCATTTTATCCCCTTTTTTAACTGAATTTTCAACTTGTCTCCTAATTTTTTATCCCATTCCTTTGGCTCAAACTTGTTAAATCCTCCCCATGTAAAGAAGGTCAGTTCTCCAAAATATATCTTATCTCCATCAGCATAGAAATCAACACGCAAATATGGTATATCTTTTGCAAACAGCTCAGCAAAATCTTCCATTTTGTATAAAATTTCAGGTTTTTCTTTTATTGGATTTTCAGAGTGTTTATAAAATGACCAAAATGGAAGCAAATTAAAATCACGATCATAAAAATCATTCTTTCTCTCATTCAATTTACTATGAGCTTTACCTGTACAAATAGTCGAAAATGCTAATTTACCGTTAAAACAAGTTATTTTATATTCAACCGAATCCTGTTTACCTAAAAAATCAAGATACGGTTCGGCAATAATACGTCTATGAACATTTTTATATGGCCATTCCCGACCGCTCCAATAATAATTTCTTTTTAATGCAGATTTAAATTTTTTCTTTTCTTTTTTATAATTAATTTTGCTCTTGTCCTTACAAATCAATACACTTCCACTATCATGTGTACATTTTAAAACAAATTTTTCAGGAAGTTCATCAAAATTAATATCTTCAAATCTATCCCACACACCCAAAGTAGGTATTACATATTCTTTTCCGATCTTGTCGGCAACTATATTTTTAACCGCATACTTATCTACCATATCTGTATACACAGACTTCCTGTTATGTATTTTTAACCATTGTAATTTCTCATTAAATGTAACAGGATTTTTTAAATTCAGTTTTTTTCCCATTCTGATTCTGTAAATGATTCTTAAATAAATTGAATCCGGTATAATACTTGCGCATCTTTCTGCTATCAGATATATTTTTCTGAAAATTCCTTTTTGCAATACTTCCACATAACTTTTTTTCATAATTATCATCCTTTTATTTTCTCTAATATCTTTGTGTAACTGTCAACAGCAATATTCCAACTAAATTTTTTTACAGCTCTATTTCTACTTTCTTTACCCATTCTTTCACGTAGTTCGTAGTTATTTATCAACTCAGTCATCTTGCTGTCAAAGTGCTCTTTTTCAACAACAAATCCGTTTCCCTCAATCAATTCACCTGCGCCCTGACATGGAGTCATTACTACAGGTAATCCGCATGCCATAGCTTCAAGCACCACATTAGGCATTCCTTCTTTGCTTGAAGGAAGAATAAAAATATCAGCATGCTGATAATATGAAACTATTTCATCTCTGCTCTTTTGTCCCTCAAACTCAACCATATCCTCTACACCATTATTCTTTGTAAGAATTTCCAGTTTTTCACGATATGGTCCATCTCCTACCACAACCAATTTTATCTTTTTATCAGTATTTTCAGCTATTTGTTTAAGCTTAGGAATTATATACTGTAATCCTTTTCTTTCAATTAAACGCGAAGCAAAAAGAATTCTGCATTCCGCTGTGTTTTCCTTTTCCAAAGGACAAAAGAAATCAGTATCTACACCGTTATATATAATATCAAAATCTTTTTTTGAATAGTAATCAAGTGCCATCTTTCTAAGTCCTGCACTATTTGCAACCAATGCATCCGCTTTTCTCCAAATTGCTTTTATAGCCGGACCAATCAACTTATAAACCTTTGTAAACCTTTCCTGAAACCCCGGTACATCTCCACCGCCAAATCTTATTATATAAGGCAGCTTATATTTCTTTTTCAGCACATAGCCTATGGGACCGCTCGGGATTCCGAAAAACACCCAGCAAACGTCATAATGCTCTTTCTTTTGCATTTTTTTAGCAAGTGGCAAAGCTTTCCTAAGATAATCAAGCATTTCCTTAAAGCTACAATGTTCTTTATTTGCTCTTTTAGAATTAACACGGTATATGTCTACACCGTTTTTCTTTTCATGATTCGGCAGATTATTATAATTAGCCGTAATTACAGATATATCATTTTCTCTTTCAGCCATTCCTTTTGTAAGGAAATAACACGCATTCGCTCCTCCGCCTCCTATAGGCGGAAATTCATGGGAAACAACCAGAATTTTCATATATTATTCTTTCTCCTCAACATTATCATCAGTGTTCTCAGATACAGACTTCACACTATACGGTACATCTACATGTGTTCCGTAATATGTTTTCATCATAATTTCGCTCATCAATCCGAATACAAAAAGCAGCAAGCCTATGATAACGAAAAATACAGTAAGAAGCGGTGGCATAATGTTTGTAGACATTTTTGCACCTGTTGCATATAAAACAATTGACCATATTCCGCATACAAATCCGAGGAACATAAATGCAAGGCCAGTTGCTCCAAGCAAGTGAAGCGGTCTGCTTGAATATCTGTTCCAGAACCAGACGGATACCATGTCAACGAAACCTTTTACGGTACGTTTCCAGTTATACTTTGTCTTACCTGCTGTTCTCGGTCTGTGATTAACAACACATTCTCCCACTGTAAATCCTTTTATCTTAAGAAGTGCAGGTATAAATCTATGCTGTTCTCCGTATAAATTTATGCCCTTAAAGCATTCCTTTCTGTAAACCTTTAACGAACAACCGCTGTCGTGAATACCGTCATGAACTATCATGTGTCTTAAAAGATTTGCTCCGCGGCTTGTGAATTTCTTAAAAAATGTATCTTTTCTGTTCTTTCTCCATCCGGATACCACATCAAGATTATTCTCTTCAAGATATTGAATCATATGAGGTATATCCGCAGGATCATTTTGTCTGTCGCCATCCATGGTAACTATATAATCATATTGAGATGCCTTAATACCGGCATCCATTGCAGCAGTCTGTCCGAAGTTCTTTCTCATCTGAATTAATTTAAGCGGCTTTAAAGTCTTACAGATTTCAGCCGTTCTATCAGAAGAACCGTCATCAACAAAAATAACCTCAAACTTATAATTATTAGCCTTGCAAACATCAAGTATCTCTTTATGCAAAGCTTCCACATTTCCCTCTTCGTTAAAAACAGGTACAACAACCGATATACTAGTCATTTTCTTTACTCCTTCTTTCATTTATCTTCTTTTTCATAATCAAACACAATGACAACAAAATATAAATTACGATAATTGCTGCAGCTTCTTTATACTGTTTTGGCATATGCCTTTTATAACGTGCTTCAACCACATGATTTCCTTCCGGAACTATCACTCCCGTAAATGCGTAGTCAACTTTATATTTTTCAACCTTTTTACCGTCGATATATATATCAAATCCCGCATCATACGGAATTGACATAAATAGCATTTTCGCCTTTTCTTCACCGGCTAAAAAAGATATATTATCAGAAGAATAGTCAAGCAATTCCACATCATCATTTTTTATCTCATCTATTCTAACATCAAACTCGGAATAATACTCTTTTGCATCAAGTATATAAATATTTAACTTTTGTATTATTTCTCCGCCTTCGGTTCCGTAAGAATACAAAACAACATAATTTGTTCCCGGTTGGTTTGTAACTTCCGCTACAGCGTTTCCGTTCTCTTCATATATGCTCATATATTGAGAATTATCGTCTTGCCACTCACCGTTTACCGCCCACTTTAATCCAAGCAGATATTCCTCGTCCGATACCGTTTCAATTATCATTACTTCATTTTTTTCGAGCGGTTTTACAGGTATCACGTCACCGCATTTATAACCGGACACCGACTCATTCCACAGAATTTTTCCATTAGAATTTATTATCTCATTTTTGTCACACTTTGTCAATTTATCAGTAGCTTCATCGATTACCGCAAAGTTTAATATATTTCTCTTTCTGTCCTGCAACGACAGTTTGTCAAATTCTTCTCTTAATATATATTTATCGTAAAAAAAAGCAAAAGGTACATCGTTTGAATTGTGATACAAATTTAAGCCATATTCGCTTTTTTCAAAATCATATCCGTTTTCATAAAACTCATCACTGTGTGATACGGCATATCTTACCGCAAGCAGGCTGTCCGCGTACACATTTCCGCATGAGCCCATACAATAATTTCTGTTATTGAACATTGATGGAATTCCCATCGAGACATTAAAATCCGTACAATTGGGAACCCCCACTCCTCCAATATAGTACGCTGTTCCTTCAAAATTCTGTATTGAAGCATCATTTAGCATAACGCTCATATATGCCTTATTGATTCTAAACGGTTCATCTCCTTTTTCTTCAATAAGAGAAATCACTTCTTCTGTTTTATCGTTATAATATTTTTCTTCTTCCCATTCCGAGGTATATATCGCATCCTTATTGTTTATAAAAGGATAGCTGTAAAACAAAGCTTCTGCACAAACAAAACATATTAATATTACAAATGCTTTTTTATTATGTGAAAAGCATAAAGTCAACAAAACATTATATATAACAATAATTATAATCGCACTTACATAGTCAAACAGGTATATATGCATCGGAATACCCGCTGTCAGCAATGCTATGCAAACAGCAGAGGTTATATATAATCTTTTCTTTGACAGCTTATATTTTCCGGTATATAAATCGTTAAATGCCATGCATGATATAAATAATAGTATAAATAAAAACCAGATTCGTATCAGTCTGAATTCATCATTTCCAAAGCCTGCAAGTATAAGGCGAAGAGGTGGAAAAACCGTAACCAAAAAACATGTTGCAATTCCCATACCGAAGATAATATTTCTTTTTCGGTTATCCTTATGGAACGCCTGCGGTATCATAAGCAGCATCAATATGCCCGCATAAAAAGAACCGTCAACTATATAGCCCAGGCCATATTCGCTGCCGTAATACATATTTACGCCTATTATTCCGAGCATGTTCGGTGAAAAGCTTCTGAGAACGGTTGTCATAATAGTTTTGATATTTTTTATCGTGAATATTTTCCCAAAACTGTCATCCAGATAGTTTAAACCCTTTTGAAATCTGTAGGATTGAAATATCTTCCTGAATGCCGAAAAATTCAAGGCAAAAATAAGAAATATCACAAGTGCAAATATAATGATATATTTTTTCTTTATTTGGATTTTTTTATCATTTTGAAGTATGTTTGAAACAATTGCATAAGCAATCACAAAAGCCGACATCACAAGCATAAAATAAAGAGACAAAGACAGGATTGAAAGAATTATTCCAACGAAAAAGCCACCTGTTTTTTTTGTATTTTTATATTTCTCAACCGCATACAAAAAAACAGGCAAAATAATGGCCAGCTCGGCCTGTGTCGACCAGCAGCCTCCTCCTATAACCTGTATTGAAAAAGCATACATAATTGAATATACAATATTTGTGATTTTTTCGACCTTTAGCTCTTTCAGATATAAAGAAAAACAAAGTCCGGTGAGCGTAACCTTTAACGCCGTAACCAAACCCGTCATATAGATTATATGATTTTCTCCGAATAATGTTATCAGCCGGCTAAAAGGATTGGTATCCATTACATACCCGCCCCATCCTTTTGTCCAACTGAATGCACCAAACATACTCTGCTTTAACGCCTTAGACAACTCAACATAATTCGGATAAAACTGCATAACTCCATCACTGACAACATGCATAAAATAAAATGACTTAACGCCAATAATATATTGAAAAAACAAAATAAAAGTCAAAGCACATATGATGACAAATGTATATAATGTGACTCTACCGTTATTTTTATTCTCCATAATCAATTTTTCTCCGATTTTTTAGTAAATATTGAGCGTACATTTTTATCTATCTGATACAAAATAAATGCACCCGCAGCTGTAAATACAACACACGTAAGGAAGGCTGAAACAGTTCCCAGTCTTGTAAGCTCGTAAAGATTAAATCTTTCCGTTACTCTGAATATTATAAAGTGATGCACCAAAAATATCGCATATGAATATTTGCTTATAATTGAACAGATATTCTCAAGCCAGAATACCTTTACATAATCAGCAAGCCATACCAGAATCAAAAATGCACAGATTCCGATGTAGGTCGTCTGGATGTTGTTATTAAAAGGCGGTGTTAGGAACGTATTATATAAAATCACAACAACGCTCACGATTACTGCCGGCCATTTAACCTTCTTTATATATCTTACAAAATACATGCCGAATGCAAATTCCGGTATCCTGACAAAAAGCTCAACATTTCTGTCAACAAATATTATTGACAATATATACATTATCATAATCCCGACAGCAGTCGGAATCGGATATTTAATGATAAGCTTTCTTAAGATAGGAAATACCACATACATCATAAGTATGAGTCCTATAAACCACTCGCCGACCAGATAAAATGTACTTATCGGTTTAAGAGTTGATACATATCCGTCTATTCCGAGAATTGTAAATATAAAATTCTTCCTAGGTACATCAACGGCAAAGGTTCTCTGGTTATAAAACATATATACAAATGCCAGAATATAAGCTATCCAGAACATAGGATATATACCGAGAAATCTTTTCTTTACAAACTTCTTTAAATCAAGTTTTTCCTGATATACATACATCAAGGAAGCTCCGCTTATTATCAAAAACAGCGAAACGCCGAAGTCTCCGATGTACAAATTTGCAACCCTCGAAGTTATAATAATCTTATCCTTTTCTTCAGGCATAAGATAAAGAAATACCGCGTTATAATGCGTAATAATTATTATAACCGTTGCAAATGCTCTTATTAAATCAAGGTAGAAAAGTCTTTCTCGTTTCATCATAAATACCTTTTATCTTCTTAAAATTTTCTTGGCTACACGCTTTACTACATTTTTCTTTCTAAGCTTTCCTTCAATGTATCTTAAATTGTTTTCAGTCATATTTTTCTCTATATGAGCCTTGATATGAACACTTTCGATTACACATTTTTTAGGAAGCTTGAAAACCAATTGCGGATCTTTTCCCACAAATACAATCGCATCATTAATCTGGAAGCCGTTATGAATTGCATCCTTCTGACTCTTGTAAATCACTTCACCGGACTTAAGTTTAATCTTAACCATTTCTATCATAACCTGGCCGCCCGGAAGTTCATTAGGATCCCATCTGAATTCACTTACAGGGCCGAATTTGCTAAGCTTCTTATAAACAAAATCATGAGTATATGCAGGATAGTTATAAAATACCGAATCCTTTTCCGAATATCCCTTTTCGGTACAAAGATAAAGCTTACATACATTAAGTTCAGGATAAAGGATATATTCCTTTGTATCCTCAAGTCTCTTAATTATGGCATTCTGAGTTGATACACCAAATGTTTCAAAAACAGACTTATTTAACTGTCTTAACATAAAGTAAAGATTATCCAGCTCAACGGTTGCATATTTCTCGTTCATAAGCCATGCAGGATAATAGCCTTCCTGTTGTACCACATAAGGATAAATTCTCTCAACGGCATGAAGAAGTGTTCCGTCTATTTTATTTGGCTCGGCAGGGAAATCGTCATATTCCCAATCCTGATCAAACAAAAGCTTCATAGCTGCCGGTCTGAACCAGAACATGGTTCCGAGCGGTGCTATAGGCTCCTTATCTTTATTTATATTTACCGTTAATTTCAATTTCTTTGCAAGCTTTACGGTTTCATCATAATTAGGACCCCAATCGGTAGCACCTATTGTAGGATAATACTCCGCAAAGTTTGGTGGCGGCGGCATCATTATTCCGAGCTTTTCATTTTTCTCAAATGTGTTAATTACATTTTTAACGAATTCCTTGGACTTCAAAAGGTTTTCAAAGCATTTGTATGAAAATGCTTCGCCCTTTATTCCCATATCAAGCTGTGCAACCTTCTTATCGTGCATAAAGCATACATAATCATAATTATGTATAAATTCCTTGGTTGCAACCAAAAGTGCACTTACATCTCTTCCTCTGTTTTCTATAAGGATTACTTCCACCTTATTCCATGGACCCTGCTTGAATTTTTCTTCTATAGCCTTTTGCTTTCTGGTTGTATCGGTCGTAATATATATATCGCTTTCGACAGGCATAGAAAGAGCATAATTATAACAATAATCAATCAAATCATCGAAGTATTGATGAATTACCAATGCTATTTTCTTGTCCTTTATTTCTATTTCCGGATTTGTATCATATTCAAAAGGAAGATTATAATCCCAGTGTAAATTTTTCTTTAAATCAGCCTGATTTTCGAGTCTTAAAAGATTTTCAAAAATCATATTTACATCATAATCCGTATGATCCTTGATATAATCAAAAAGTTCCAATGCCGGCTCACCGGTTGTATAATCAAGTATGTCATCATAATTATGGAAGAAGCTTCTTCTCTTGAAAATAGGACACTTTCTGTTTTCGATAAGTTCCTTTGGTTTAAGGATTATCGGATGATGACAATTCTTTAATAAATCCTTGGTATCAACATATACATCCCAATTAAATCCATAATCATCAAAGGTCTTTGTGAATATAGCTTCATGCTTGCCTACCGCGTCCATATAAGACTTGATTTCCGGCATATTTTTCCAATAATTGATATATTCCTTACTTGTGAGCATATCGGTTCTTACTGCTATAAAGTGAGACTGAAGGTGTGTAGGAATATAACCAAACTTGATATCATACGGATTGGCATTTATCTTATGGAAAATAGTCATTCCCCAGAAGTCAAGATCTCTCTTGTCCATTTCCTCAAACATTTCCGCAAAAGGATAAATCGGACCCATTATGGTAAAGTTCATCATTATTACTTCACTGTAATTCTTGAGATTTTCATATCCGACATGTTCGAGCGCAGTCTTATAAGCCCATACATCAAAGCCCTTGTTATCTCTTACTATTATATTTTCATCCTTGGCATACTTTGCAAATACAGCCTTTCCTTCATCATTGAGGAGGCCGTTACAGACTACAATAAGCTCGTCGACACTTTTCATAATATCATTCAAAAGATAATCAACATATCTGTCGACAATACCCTGTCTGTCATAAAAAAAGTATATGAGTAACCTTTTTCCATCCTTATTGTATATCATTTATTATTCCTCCCCTTTAATTCATTGAGTTCCTCCTGGAGCTTTACGTCCCTCTCCATAATAGGAACTATAAGTTTATCCATCTCTTCGATTTTATCCTGAAGTTTTTTCTTTTCAGCTCTTATTCTTTCTATCTTTTCGTCATATTTTTTTTCGATGGAGGATATCTCCGCATCCTTTTCTTCATTGGCTTTAACAGCCATCTGCCAATAGCTCACACTTTCGCTCCATCCTTTTTTTGCTTCATCAAGCTCAATGGAAAGCTTTTCATTATCATTTTTCAAATTTTCGATTTCTTTTTTTAATTTTGCGATTTCATCCATAATTTTCACCACCGATTACAATTTACTTTTTTCTCAAATTAAGCAATTCAACTTTGGTTTCATCCAACTCCTTAAGAAAACTCTTATACATCTTAAGATAAAGAAATTTTTCATCTTCTATCTTATCAACCTTCTTCTCCGCATATTCCCATTGCTCTTCAAGTGCCTTTACCTGATTTTTACGGTTATACAATTCTTCCTGAAGACTTCCTATACGATTATGAAATTGTGCTATCTGTTCGTTTTTGTCTTTTATTTCTTCACGCAAATCATGCAAATCGTTTGTCAGGGAATTTATCTGATTTCTGTAATCTTCTTCCTTTTCAAGAACACCCCTGGTTATGTCTTCCGTCTTTCCGTCAATTATTTCCGAATAATAAATCGAAACATTATTTTTCTTTGCAGCACTGATAAAATCATAATATCTGCCCATAAGCAAAATACCTGTCACGTCTTTATTGCTTAATATTTCACTTATCCAGTCGATAATTGCATTGTTTTTGTTTATGCATAAAAACAGTCCTCTGTTTTCCGGTGAAACAAGTCCGTTATCTATATCATTCATAATGCTGTCAGGAATCTGTAAAACGCATTCCTTATCCAAAGCAAGAGCCTTATATTCCTTAGAGGCAACAATAATACCGTTTCCTGTAGATACACTTTTAAGACATTTATTAAATTCTTCCGCATATAACGGTTTTCTTTCATTATTGATTTCCAAAAAAACAAATACTAACATGTTTCCTCCTATCACTTTACATATCCAGATACAGATTGCATACCTCTTCCGTATCTCCGTCCAATATTTTATTGCCGTTTGATAAAAGTATGGCTCTGTCACATACTCTTTTTACCTGCTCGGTGCTGTGCGAAACAAGAAGCAGCGTTGTACCCTGCTCTCTCATCTTTTGAATTCTCTCTTCGCATTTTGCCTGAAATCTGAAATCTCCTACGGACAAAATCTCATCCACTATCAAAATATCAGGCTTATATATTGTCGCAATGGAAAATCCAAGTCTGGTTACCATACCCGATGAATAGTTCTTTATCGGAACGTCCTGAAACTTTTCAAGCTCGGCAAAGGAGATTATCTCATCAAGATTTTCCTCAAGCATATCCTTTGGATAACCCAATATCGCTCCGTTTAAGAAAATGTTTTCTCTGGCGGTAAGTTCAAAATCAAAGCCGGCCCCAAGCTCTATCATAGGAGCAATCGTTCCCCTGATATCAAGTGTTCCGAAGGTCGGCTGCATTACTCCCGACACAATCTTAAGCATCGTACTTTTGCCCGAACCGTTCTTTCCGACTATGGCAACCGCTTCACCTTTTTTCACATCGAAGCTTACGTTCTTAAGCGCCCAGAAGTTTTCGTATTGAAGCTTTCTGGTCATCTTTCTTATCATATATTCTTTTAAGCTGTTCACCTGTTCTTTATACAGTCTGAACTGGATTGATACATCTTTAACCTGTATAACATTTTCGCTTTGCATCAAAAACCTCTTTTCTAGAAATGAAGGATAAACTTCTCCTGATTTTTCTTAAATACAACCATTCCTATAATCAATGCCGTAAATGAAATCACAAGGCATTTCAAATTTGCCGAAAGTGTCGGAACCTGTCCGTACATTATAGTCTGTCTGAACATTTCCACATACTTTGTAAGTGGATTAAGGCTCACTATTCTTTTAACATTTTCAGGCAGCATGCTCATCGGATAAAAGATAGGTGTAAGATATACCCACGCCGTAATTATGATACCGTAAAGATGGCGCATATCTCTGAAATATACGACAGTTGTCGCAAGCACAAGACCTATACCGAATGCAAATATGCAAACATAGGTTATAGGCAGTATCATAAGTATAATTGTCCATGATAATTTGAATTTTGTTGCAATAATAACTATTATAAGTGCAACCATTGAGAACAAAAGGTTTACCGCACTTGAACAGATTCTTGAAAGCGGAAACAAATACTTCGGTACATATACCTTCGTAAGCAATCCGGAATTATCAAGAATCGCACCCATGGCGCCGGTACTCGCCTCACTGAAGAAATTAAAGATAAGCTGTCCACACATTAGATAGACAGGGAAATTTTCTATTCCCTGTCTGAATACAGTCGAAAAAACAATTGTCATGATTATCATCATGCCGAGCGGATTTAAAATTGTCCACAAAAAGCCCAATACCGATCTACGGTATCTGGTCTTTAAATCTCTTGAAACCAACTGCTTAAGCAACTGGCTATATTTTTTAAAATTAGCTATTTGTCCTTTAAACACGATAATACCTCATTAGGAATTAACACCTAAAATCTTATTTATTTTGGTCGGATCTCCCCAAACCTCAGGTGAATCATAAGGTCTGTCAGGAAATGCTCCATATTCAAGCTTAATCTTAAAGTTATGCTCTTTTATAAAGCTCTCAACCTGATCAGCCAATGCCACAGGCTTACCCGTACAGCAGTTTATGGTACCGGTAACCTCTGTCTGATTTGCAACGGAAGCGATTTGATATGCTAAATCCTTCACCTGAATGAAATCATATTTATTCTTTCCGGAAGTAAACGGAAATTTTTCTCTTCCTTCCTTCTCGGCCTGAATAAGCTTGGTAAAAATCGAATTATTTTTACAATCGTCTCCGAGAATATAATAAGCTCTTACCCACTGTAAAATAGCATTATTTTTCTGAGCTTCGAAATATGATAATTCTCTTAAAGCATTCTTTGCTATTCCGTATAAGGAAATCGGATTTGTAGGTGTATTTTCATCGATGGCACCCTCCCAATATCCTACTTCATGCATGGTTCCCATGGAAACCATCTGCTTTAAGCCTGCCGCATACATCTTGGATACAAAATCATAATGCTTTGGCAAATCATTGATATGACTTGTATTATTGTGCTGGAAACCGTTTCTCCATGCAAGATGAACACATACATCAGGTCTTCCTACCTTGTCATACAAAAAATCATCATTATCAAATATCGGAATAGAACACTTTCTTGCTCGTTCATCAACTCCATCAAAATAGAAATCCGATGCAATAACATCGCAACCTTTATCCAATAAAGCTTTTACGACATGTCTTCCGATATAACCGTTAGCTCCCGTGACAAGAACTCTCTTTTTATCCATCATTCTCCTCCAAATCAGTTATTGAAATCCTTTATTCCCTTCCAAACGCGATCCTTATCAGAGATTGTCAAATCATCTCTTGTCATACCTTCAGGAAGAGGCCATTCAATTCCTATTTCCTCATCCGACCAAAGCAAACCGCCTTCGTCATTTGGATGATAGAAGTCGGTGCACTTATAGCAAAACTCCGCACTTTCTGATAAAACTATAAATCCGTGAGCAAAGTTCTTCGGAATGAAAAACTGCTTTTTGTTTTCAGCCGAAAGAACCAGACCGAACCACTTACCGAAGGTCTTCGAACCCTTTCTTAAATCTACCGCTACATCAAAAACCTCACCGCTGACAACTCTTACAAGCTTGTCCTGAGGATAGTTTATCTGAAAATGCAAGCCGCGCAATACACCTTTCTTTGAACTGGACTGATTATCCTGAACAAATTCCACATCTATGCCGGCTTCTTTGAAGTCATTATAATTGTATGTTTCCATAAAATAACCTCTCTCATCGCCGAATACCGACGGAGTGATCACCTTAAGTCCCTCTATATCACAGGTTTCCACAGTAATTTTTCCATACTTTTTTGATTCCATTTTTTTCTCCCTTTCACTTTATAAAACACGATATAGTATAACAAAAATATACTTAAATATTATATACCAGCCCACTGTAATTTGCAACATATGTAATAGTTCACGTCAACCCACTCAGTAAACATTATATCAATATACATATATAAGTTACATCCATACTTTATTTTATTTATTGAATAACTCTTACGGCCTTATACGGGGTTCCCATATATCTCATAGGTTGAAGCTTTACCCATGAACCCTCTACAGTGTTATGCACTATCTGTGCTTCAGTATCCGAATACATATATCCGGTATAAATTGCAACATGATATATTCCCGCATCCGTATTATTACTTGACCAGAAAATCAAATCTCCCGGTTGTAATTCGTCCAAACCAATCTGCACTCCGTCGTTAATCTGCATTTTTGACGAAGGGCTAAGATTATAGCCAAAATGTGCATAAATCGCCTTGGTAAATCCGGAGCAATCCGTACCTACCGATAAATCACTGCTTCCATACTTATATGGTAATCCCAAATATTGCATCGCATCCTCAACAACTTCTTCACCCTTTGTCTTAGGTACATTTACAAATCCGTAAACTTCTTCTCCTATCATATGATTATTTTCATCATATACTCTGAACAAAGTCCAATAATATCCGTAAACCGGCTGCCATACTGTCCATAATGCATTTCCCGAAGGAGTGTAGCACGGAGTGGTTGTATATATCCATGCAGGCAGACCCTGCACATAAAGATTGCAATCAAGTATCAGCATCTCATAGCTGTATCTCTGATTAGGATTTTCATAGGATTCTATACCTATCAGATATCCTCCGCCTTCACCGTTATATGGCATCTGGCATATTCCCTTTATGCAATTGTTATGATAAAAAGAAACCGTTCCCTGATATATAATATTGCCACTGTTGTCTCCCGCATACCTTACATATGCCGTAAGAACATTATCACCTGACTTGGGAAGATAAAATGTATAAGTATTTTCAGACATCCAATCTGACTCAAAGCTGTTTGCACCTGTAACTGTAAATTTATATTCCAAAGCCTGCGTCATATAATATTCGCATCTTACCGAGGTTTCTTTTTCCGAATTTTGAGTTATAACAACGACACCATCACTTGATCTGTCGTCCGCATGTGATTCAATCACATTGATTCCGAAAAGTAA
This sequence comes from Lachnospiraceae bacterium UBA3820, assembly GCA_002369325.1. Classification (GTDB taxonomy): domain Bacteria; phylum Bacillota; class Clostridia; order Lachnospirales; family Lachnospiraceae; genus Coprococcus_C. The sequence continues at coordinate 14,690 of DFDU01000031.1, read as the reverse complement.
AATAAAACAAACAATCCCAATTATCAATCTTATATATCTCTTTGTTTCTTTTGATAAAATCATTTTAATGTTTTTCGAATTATCCATACGTACCCTTTCATTTTTTATTTTTTCTTTTGTCAAACTACATAATCTGAAATATTATAACACATTTTAAGGTATTAATTCAATTAGTTTTTATCATACCTTATTCGTGTCTTTACACATCAATAAACATTTGATATAAACGCCGATTTAGGTTATAATAAAATATAGTCGTAAAATAATAGCAGCACATAAAGCTGTTTTCTCAATATTTTAAAGGAATAAAGCACCTATGATAAAAGAATCACTTAAAGAAAATCTGATAAAATATAAACAGGACAGGCTTCTTTCGTATCTTTCATCAGAAAACATATGCAAGGCCCATGAATGCAGGCTTGAAAATCAACTTGAAAATATCGATTGGTCCTTTCTGGAGCCGCATAAAGTCTACGACTCCGGTGAAGATATAAAGCCCATTGATATAATGCTATGTGAATCTGTAGAAAAAGACCGGGAAATATACGAACAAACAGGTCTTGGAGCTATACGTGACGGAAAGCTCGCCCTTGTGCTTCTTGCAGGCGGACAAGGCACACGCCTTGGTTACAATCATCCAAAGGGAATGTTCAACATCGGCATCAGTAATGAATTATATATCTTCGAATGCCTTATCAATAACACCCTTAAGGTTGTAGATAAAGCAGGTTGTTTTATCCCGTTTTATATAATGACAAGCACTTCAAATAACGAAGAAACCGAAAATTTTTTCAGAGAACACAATTATTTCGGATACGACCCTGATTATATAACATTTTTCATTCAGGAATCCAATCCGGTAACTGATTTTGACGGAAACATTCTATTATCCGACAAGGACGAGCTTTGTATGTCTCCTAACGGAAACGGCGGCTGGTTCTCGTCAATGGATAAAAACGGACTTTTAGACAGGCTTCTTGCATCCCCTGCCGAATGGATTAACGTCTTTTCTGTTGATAATGTTCTTCAAGGCATAGCTGACCCCGTCTTTTTAGGCGCTACCATCAAAAGCAAGAAGGTATGCGGTGCCAAGGTTGTTGCAAAGGCCGCACCTGACGAAAAAGTCGGTTCAATATGCACCCTGTCGGGAAAGCCTCATATAATTGAATACTATGAGCTTTCCGAGGATATGATGAACAAGAAAAATCCTGACGGAACATATTCCTACGGTTACGGTGTTACGCTTAATTATCTTTTTCCGATAAAAAAACTCAAGCACACCTTAAAGGCCGATATGCCTCTTCACATAGTCAAAAAAGCAGTACAGTATATGGATTATGAGGGTAATTATATAATCCCTTCAGAAGAAAACGCATACAAATACGAAACCCTTGCCCTTGATCTTATTCATGCCATGGATTCATGTCTTGCTTATGAAATAAAGCGTGAAAAAGAATTTGCTCCGATTAAAAACAAAGAAGGCGTAGATTCTATAGATAGCGCCCGCGAGCTTTTAAAGAAAAACGGAATTATATTATAATTTTTCCAAACACAGTTTTGATTATCTGCGGGTTTTATACTTATTTTGTGCCAAAAGGCGTATAGCTGATATATCAGCCATACGCCTTTATTTTATCATTCACATTATCCGCATAGTTACCATATTGCTTTATTCGGTTCTTAAAGCAACCACAGGATCCTTCTTAGATGCAACTCTTGAAGGTATAAGACCTGCAATCATTGTAAGTACCACACTTATAATAATAAGTATTATTGCTCCGTCGATAGGAAGTCTTGAAATATGATTCAAGCCCGACACATTCTTAATAATCTTATTAATTGGTACATTAAGAATTATCGTTACAACAATACCGATTACACCGGCGATAAAACCGACGATAATTGTCTCGGCATTGAATACTCTTGAGATATCCTTCTTTGAAGCACCGATGCTTCGAAGAACACCGATTTCCTTTGTTCTCTCAAGTACGGAAATGTAAGTTATAATTCCTATCATTATTGAAGAAACAACAAGCGAAATAGCTACGAAGGCTATGAGTACATAAGAAATTGCATTGATGATAGTGCTTACCGAAGACATCATGGTTCCTATCATATCTTCAAATGATATTTCCTTATCCTCTTCTCCTGCTGCTCTTACCTTCTCATTATAATCATCTATAATATCGATTATCTTTTCTTTTGAATCAAAGTCCTTAGGATATATCTTTATACTCTTAGGATCATTTTCATATGCTATGCCTATAGTTGTAAGATTATCCTCATAAGTTGCATCTTCAGCTTTCTTAAGAGCCGTAAGTGACATACTCTGTGACATGCCCTGTGCATTTGCATTTGCAGCGTCCATAGCAGCCATAAATTCAGCCATCTCATCCTCACTGAGAGATGACATATATGCCGCCTGTTTATCTTCAGGCAATACCGCAAGTATCATCATGGCCTGAGTCGGCTCAACCGAATGCATATATGCAAATATCTGCTCATCCGGAACTTCAGATAAGTCAGAAACTCCAAACTGCTCGGCTATTTGCTTTGCAAGTTCCTGCATCATCTTTTCAGCATCATCTTCCTTTTCGGCATTTATATCAGCACCGAATTCATATCCTGTAAATACATTTATATCAGGATTGGCAAGCTGTTCTTTTCCGATATCACTTTCTCTTGCCATATCCATAAGCTTCTGTGCAAGAGAATGCTTATATCCGATGGTAGTCATAATGGAATGAACCGCAGCATCCTCATTCGGACGAACGATTCCGACAACCTTTACCTCGATACCGTTATCAATCTTATCCTTAAGGAAGTTATAATCATCGCTCATATCCACATAGCAGCCCTGTGCTTCATCATAAGCATAATAATCCGATGTCGGTATTACTTTATATGTGAGATTTAAAAGCTCATCGTAGGTATATGATGTATTAGGATATGTTACGATTTCTCCCTTAAGTGAAGCGGCAACCATATCCTGAAGCTCCTTAACATCTCTTAATCCGAGTGTGTAAAGCTCATAGTCGGTTATTTCATTATGCTCGGTTACAACAAGCACAAGCTCATCATAGCTTTCAGGCCAACGTCCGGCAATGACATCATATTGTTCATTAAGAAGATCCTGATTTTCTATTATCTCGGACCATACACTGGTCATATCCACAGAGCTTCCGATACTGTACTGTGACATCTCAGCCATTGAACCCATACCGATTTTATCCATAACGGTTCCCGGATTTACCTGGTATATATCTTTATCTGTATCAGGCAAATAAGCATTTACTTTTATACCGTATGTGTACATAACATCCGATGCATACTTCTTTATATCCTTACCGTCACCGTTTTCGATATAATCCATAAATGAAATCATATCATTTATCTTTACTTCACTCATAAGCGTATTCATATAATCGCCTACAAAGTTGTTTGAATAGACCTTATCCATATCATGCTCTTCGGAACTCTTCATATCGTTTCCAAGAAGCATCGAGAACATCGCCGACCTGTCAACCGATTCGTCGGTTATCTCAAGCGGATAAGTTGAAAGTGTATCCTGCTCTACGCTGCTTATATATTTTCTGAACCCGCTTGAAAGTGACAAAATAAGTGCTATACCTATGATACCTATACTTCCTGCAAATGCCGTGAGTATGGTTCTTCCCTTCTTTGTAAGAAGGTTGTTAAAACTTAAGCCGAGCGCGGTAAAATAGGACATTCTGTTTTTCTTGTTTTTCTTTTTGTCCTCTTCCTCGTAGCTTATTTTTTCAGCTTCCTCATCGGTATATGGATTTGAATCATCAACAACCTCACCGTCAAGGAGCTTTATGATTCTTGTCGAATAGTTTTCGGCAAGCTCAGGGTTATGTGTTACCATAATTACAAGTCTGTCATCAGCAATCTCTTTAAGCAAGTCCATAATCTGTACACTTGTTTCGGTATCAAGTGCTCCTGTAGGCTCATCCGCAAGAAGAATCTCCGGATCATTTATAAGAGCCCTTGCTATGGCAACTCTTTGCATCTGTCCACCTGAAAGTTGATTTGGCTTCTTATGGATTTGTTTGCCAAGTCCTACTTTTTCAAGCACTTCTTTCGCCCGTCTTCTTCTCTCTGACTTGGATACACCCGAAAGTGTAAGTGCAAGTTCAACGTTTGAAAGCACGCTCTGATGCATTATAAGATTGTAGCTCTGGAATACAAAGCCTATAGAATGATTTCTATATGTATCCCAATCCTTATCCTTATACTTCTTGGTAGACTTTCCCTTAATAATAAGATCTCCGCTGGTATACTGATCGAGACCGCCTATGATATTAAGAAGTGTTGTCTTACCGCAACCGGACTGTCCAAGAACCGATACAAACTCGTTCGAACGAAAGTTTATGCTCACACCCTTTAAAGCATGAACCTTTTCACCGCCGGTTTCATAATCCTTAACAATTTCTTTTAGTCTTAGCATAATATCCTCCTGCTAATTTAAAGCTTCTTTCCCTAAACACTATCTCATCTAAGGGTTACTCCCTTTGATACAAATTTATAAAAAACAAAAGGAATTATAGCAAATAATATTTATAATTGCAATAATTCCCTCGTTTTGTTCACAAACTATACACAAAGCGGAGACGGAGGGATTCGAACCCTCGTGCCGGTTGCCCGGCAAACTGATTTCGAGTCAGCCCCGTTATGACC
>DFDU01000031.1:0-9929 GCA_002369325.1 Lachnospiraceae bacterium UBA3820 | reverse complement strand
TTATGACCACTTCGATACGTCTCCACACCTGATATAATATATTACATATTAAACTAATTTGCAAGCTTTTTTACAAAAAGTATCGGGGACAGCTTTTGATATGTGTCCAGGAATCTGGGTACATATCATTTTTAACTGTCCCCGCAATTTTTATAAAAGATGCTCGATCATTTTCATAACCGACTGTCCGAATTCATCCGATAACTTATCCGCATCTTCAATGCTCTTTCCTACAATACCGTAGTAGAATTTTATCTTAGGTTCTGTTCCCGAAGGTCTTACACATAACCATGCTCCGTCCTCGAGATCATAATAAACAACATTTGACTTCGGAAGACCTGTAGGAAGTACAGCCTTATTTATCATATTTGTTGAAGTATCGTTATCATAATTACGTGCCCAAAGCACCTTGTAACCTGCTATCCGCTCCGGAGTATTGCTCTTTAAGTGTTCCATGATTTCCTTTATCTTTGCAAGCCCGTCAAGTCCCTTAAGAGTAAGTGTCTGGATACCGTCTTTATAATATCCGTATTTGTTATACATATCAAGCATCGCATCCCAAAGTGTCATATTCTTTGAGCGATAATAAGCTGCTGCCTCACAAAGAGCCATAGTAGCAACGATTGCATCCTTATCTCTGGCGTGAGTTCCTATAAGGCAACCATAGCTTTCCTCAAATCCGAATAAATACGTACCTTCGCCCTTGGTTTCAAAATTAAGTATCTGCTGACCGATATACTTAAATCCCGTAAGTGTTTCAATGACCTTGACTCCATAATGCTCGGCAATTGCGTCGGCAAGATTTGTTGTAACAATAGTTTTGATAAGTACACCATCATCAGGCAAGCCCTTGGTAGCAGCTATCTGACCGATTTCATAATCAGCAAGAAGACTTCCGGACATATTCCCCGTGAGGCAATGATACTCACCCTGCTTATCCTTAACATATACTCCGAGTCTGTCAGCGTCAGGATCGGTTGCAAGAACCAAATCCGCATCTCTTTCCTTAGCAAGCTTTAAAGCAAGCTCAAATGCTTCTGGAGCCTCAGGATTCGGATAGCTTACAGTAGGAAAATCTCCATCCGGCATTTCCTGTTCAGGCACCACATAAACATTTTCAAAGCCAAGCTCACGAAGTATTCTTCTTGCAGGTATGTTACCTGTTCCATGAAGTGGTGTATAAACTATCTTTAATTCTTTTCCGTATTTATCTATACATTCCTGATGAATTACTTTCTTCTTTAATTCGGCTATGTATGCGTCATCTATCTCACGGCCGATTATCTCATAAAGACCTTCATGAATAGCCTCAAGCTTAGGCATGGTCTTTGCATCCTGAACAGTTATCGATTTAACCTCTTTCATGATACCCGCATCATGCGGAGGAGTAATCTGAGCCCCGTCCTCCCAATATACTTTATATCCGTTATACTCAGGCGGATTGTGGCTTGCTGTAATATTTATACCTGCCACACATCCAAGCTCTCTTACTGCAAATGAAAGTTCGGGAGTTGGTCTGAGTGACTCAAATACATATGCCTTTATACCGTTTGCCGCAAGACAAAGAGCGGCAACATCGGCAAACTCAGGTGAACATCTTCTGGAATCAAAACATATGGCAACACCCTTAGACTGCTTCTTTCTGTGGATAATATAATTTGCAAGACCCTGTGTAGCCTTTGCTACCACATAATTATTCATTCGGTTTATACCTGCACCGATTATACCTCTCAATCCGGCTGTACCGAATTCAAGGTCTGCATAGAATCGCTCTTTTATCTCCTTCTCATCATCCTTTATAGCAAGAAGCTCCTGTCTTGTTTCCTCACTGAAAAACGGGTTGGTAGTCCATTCTTCATATATTTTCATGTAATCCATGATGTTCCTCCTTAAATGTAATAAAAACTAATTATCTATATTAATCAAGTCGGTCAACGTCGTAAGCTCGTCAAAACTGTATTCATCATTCTTACCGTCATCTGCTGCCTGAATTGTATAACTCTTTATCAAACTTCCCGTCTGATATAAAACTATGGTATGTGTACCGACAACCTTCTGGAATGTTACCGGCGCATATCCAACATAATTTCCATCCACATAAACGCCTACCCCTACAGGCGTCTTGACTGTTATCGTATTTTCGGTAGCTCCGGTATACATCTGCGTCGTATTTGGATTTTCCGTTGTTGCAACCGTTGTTTCCGAAGTACTTACTGTCGTTTCCGTCGTATCTTCGGTTGTTTCCGTGGTTTCTGTGGTCTCTTCTTCCTCAAGTTCAAAGGTGTGCGTCTTCACGGGTTCGGAAATCTTAAAGCTTCCGTTGAAGCTCTTATATCCTTCTGCCTTTATCTTAAGCCCGTAAGAACCGTATAGTCCGGTAAATGCATGTGAATCGCAAAGCTGGTCATCCACATATACTTCCGCTTCCGCAGGAGTAACAAGAAATGAGACGGTTCCCGACGGTATCGCAATGTCGGCTATATTTACTTCTGTTTCTTCATCTTTAACAACAGTAACCTCTTTACTGTTACTGTAGCCTTTATTGTTAATTCTTAAGGTGTATTTTCCTTCTCTTACAGGAAAAAGCATATCATCGGTTACAGGAATTATAACATCATACCCTACCTCTACCATGCCTCCTATATAAGTATCCTGATTAAGCAATCTTACGTAACCATGTCCTATATCTATAACGCACGAAATCAAGGTTCCATTCATTAAATAAAGTGTAACCTGATCTTCCGTATTTACTTCCATGATACTCTTGGCATTTCCATCTTCAAAAGCGAGTGCGTATTCCGACAATTTACATGAGGTACCTTTATACGTTGCCTTCTTTGCATTTATGTCGGCAGAAAACTTATTAACGTTTTTAACTACCTGAACCTTGCTGTTTGCCGCTATACTTACCAATCGTTCTGTATCGGCATAATAAACTATATCAACCACACTTCCGATTGGCACCTCACTTATAATCAGGTTATTGCCGTAAGTATCCGTAACACTTACTCCGCCATGATATCCAAGCACCAGTTGTTCACCGGTTATATAATCAAGAAATGTAATATCATTTGTTTCGGTATCACGTTTAACCATTACCGCTGTTATGGATACTTCGGTATGAGCCGCAGCCGCATCTTCCGTGCTGCCGTCATATACCTTTACCTTACCTTTGCCCGCACAACCCGTCAGGCAAAAAAGCAGTAACGAAATAATCAACAAGATATTTTTTCGCATAATTACCACCTTAACTTCTGTATTATACAAGATTTAAATTAAAATGTGAATACCTTAATTATGCTAATTTTCCAAATAAAATCTGTTGAATTTGCCAAGCAGGTCTTGTTTTTTTGCTTCATCGGCTATTATTTTGGCTATTTTTTCCATCATTTTGGGCGAAATCCAGTTTTTTGGTGCGTTTATATATTGATTGCCCAGCTTATAAAACTTTTCCGGATATAGATATAATGTATAGATATATTTCAAATCATTTTGGGATAATGCACATTTATCAGCATATATTTCCGTTATTTCTTTCATTATTTCAAAATCATAATCATTTTTTTCAACAGTTTTTCTCATGAAATGATATAAGTCGTTTAACTGGTTTCCTACATAAAATCTGTCAAAGCCGATTGTATCATATTCACCCGTTTCTTCATTTATCAATATGCTGTGACGATTATACATCCCATGGCAATAGCCTGTATGCTCTGACATTTTTTCAAGCATTTTTTCGTCCAGTCTTCGTTCACATTCGACAGCCTGATTATAAAAGAATTCATAATTGTCCAAAAATATTTCTTCAAACTTTTTCTTACTTTTCCTTTTTAGCATAAAGTTTTTAACTCTCTTGGTTTCCAGATTTCTTTTTTTGAAATCACTGTTTAATCTTATATGTACATCCCTTTCTGTATTTCTGAATATCTCCCTGCTCTTTATGTGAAAATCGGCCAGATTTAAAACAGCATTTTTTATCTCTTCTTTATTTTCTACATCAATTTCCCTTCCATCAAAAAACATTCTCATAACAAAGCCGTTTCCGTATCTGTCATAGGATACAAGCTCATCATCGATATTTTTCACACATCTGTCTATGTGAGTGAAACCGGATCCATATAGTTCTTCTTTAAACTGATATTCGACATTTAATCTGCTTTCGCTCTCATCAAGCTGTCTCAACTGCCTGATGCCTTTATCCGTATTTAGTATAATCGAGCCCCTACCTCTCATCGTTTGGTAAATTTCCATATCATATGCTTCATAAACCTCAGACATTTTATCAGCCAAAAAAATCCCCTCCAAACATCAATCTTGTTAATTGTATGTTCAAAGGGGAAATTTAATTCCTTTTACATCGGCTTCTTTTTTATCTTTTATCAATCGTGCCGCTCTGTTTTATTACATCTGTTTATGATTATTCTTTATATATCTTATTTATACATCTTATATATTTTCTTCCCTAATCTTTTTCTTCACAAGATTTGTAAGAATATCTCTATCATTCAGGGAAGGTTCATCCATGACACATTCAAGCAGATAATGAAGCATCTCTCCCATAGTTCTTCCCGGCTTCATTCCAAGCTCTATCAAACCTTTTCCGTCTATGGCAAGGTCAGCAATCTTAAGACACTGATTCTCCGAAATGACCACCTCATACATTTCTTTAAATTTCTCGATATTTACTTTTTTGTTTTCCTGCATATATTCGCTTTGCGCCTTTATGTCAGCCTCTCTTATCATGATATAATCTTCAAAATTCTCAACGCCGAGCTTTGCCAAAAATCTCCTGAACGCCTTTATTCCCAAATCCGTTCCGATACCATAGTCGTGGTAAAGTACAAGTCTTGTAACCCTGTCTACGGTGTCATTGTCAAACTTTAATCTTCTAAGTATGCTGCGTGCCATATCGGCACCTTTTTTCTGATGCTCATAAAAATGATCTGTTCCGTTTTCATCCGTTGTTTTACACACCGGCTTTGCGATATCATGCAAAAGTGCCGTATATCTTATTACCGTATCCTTAGGAACATTTTCCATAACTTTTATCGTATGAATTCCGACAGTATACTTATGATTCGGATTATTTTGCATAGTTTCCATCATGGCATCAAACTCCGGAAGGAACTCTTTTGTAAGCCCAAACTCATATGCCGTAACAAGCATTGAAGGATTATCGGATATTATAAGCTTCGTTAATTCTTCTCTAATTCTCTCCGCACTTATATCTTTCAGAAAACGCGCTTGTTTTTTCATAGCTGTGCCGGTTTCGTCATCTATGGCACATCCAAGCTGTGCTGCAAATCTTACGGCTCTTAAAATACGAAGTGCATCCTCATCAAATCTTTCCGAGGGCTCACCTACACATCTGATAATCTTTCTCTTTAAATCCTCCTGCCCTCCGAATATATCAACGACACCGTCTTTATCATTATATGCCATGGCATTAATCGTAAAGTCACGTCTTTTCAAATCTTCCTCAAGGCTCTTTGAAAATGTAACCTCGGAAGGTCTTCTGTGATTCTCATAAACACCGTCCACTCTGTATGTCGTTACCTCATAGGAATACTCTTGACCCCTTGCATGTTCCTTATCAACAAGCACGGTAACCGTACCATGCTGCAAGCCCGTATCAACAGTCTTCTTAAAAATTTCCTTAACCTGATACGGTGTGGCAGATGTAGTGATATCCCAATCATTCGGAACACGTCCAAGCAGACTGTCCCTTACACAGCCTCCGACTATAAACGCTTCATATCCTCTTTTATTTAATTCTTCGATTATATATGCCGCTCCCGGCGGCATCACAAGTTTTTTGTTCATAGTTATATTTACAGGCCGGTCGGATTCTTAGTATGCTCTTCCGAAATAAACCATCTTCTTGGCCGGCTTTCCGCAATGTACACATACATCGGAAAGTGTTTCCTGCTCAAACGGCATACATCTTGTGGTGGCTCCCGTCTCATCCTTTATAGCTGTTTCGCAGGCTTCATCACCGCACCACATAGCCTTGATAAATCCCGGCTTATGTTCAATTATATCGGTAAACTCATCCCAATCGGTTGCTGTATATGTATGAGAGTCTCTGTGTGCTTTTGCACGTTCAAACATATCCTTCTGCATTTGCTCAAGCATTTCTCCAACCTTTTTATTTAATTCATCAAACGGAACAACAACCTTTTCTCTTGTATCACGTCTTACAACTACAGCCTGTCCGGCCTCTATATCCTTCGGTCCGACTTCAACACGAAGCGGTATTCCTCTCATTTCCTGCTCAGCAAACTTGAAGCCCGGATTCTTATCGGAAGAATCAACCTTAACCCTGTAATCCGAAGCAAGCAACTGTCTTAACTCTTCCGCTTTATCAAGCACGCCTTCCTTCTTTTGCATGATCGGGACAATCATAACCTGAACAGGTGCTACCTTAGGTGTAAGAACAAGCCCGCTGTCATCACCATGAACCATGATAAGTGCACCTATAACTCTTGTAGTCATACCCCATGAAGTCTGATGTACATACTGAAGTTTATTATCTTTATCGGTATATTGTATCTCGAAGGCTTTTGCGAAACCATCACCAAAATTATGGCTGGTACCCGATTGAAGTGCCTTACCGTCATGCATAAGTGCCTCAACAGTATATGTTGCCTCCGCGCCGGCAAATTTTTCCTTTTCTGTCTTTCTTCCCTTAATAACAGGAATAGCAAGGTAATCCTCAAGGAAATCGGCATACACATTTAACATTTGAATAGTTCTTTCCTCTGCCTCTTCTGCGGTAGCATGTGCAGTATGACCCTCCTGCCATAAGAATTCTCTTGAACGAAGGAACGGTCTTGTTTCCTTTTCCCATCTTACAACCGAACACCATTGGTTATATACCTTTGGTAAGTCTCTGTAGGATTCAATATCCTTTTTATAGAAATCGCAGAACAAAGTCTCCGAGGTAGGTCTTACGCAAAGTCTCTCCTGGAGTGGGTTAAGGCCACCATGAGTCACCCATGCAACCTCAGGTGCAAAACCTTCCACGTGATCCTTTTCTTTTTCAAGAAGGCTCTCAGGAATAAACATCGGAAGATATACATTTTCAACGCCTGTTTTCTTAAATCTCGCATCAAGCTCATTTTTAATTCTCTCCCAGATTGCAAAGCCAGCCGGCTTGATAACCATACATCCCTTTACGCTTGTATAATCAATAAGTTCTGCCTTAAGCACAACGTCCGTGTACCATTGTGCAAAATCCTCATCCATGGAAGTTATCTGTTCTACTAATTTCTTGTCCTTAGCCATTTTATATCTCCTTATCAATAAATCTAATTTCCATATTTATAACACATTTTTATATCACAGGTTTTAAAACTCATCAAGTTCAATTACATCAAATGCTTTACCATACGGTTCTTTCTTGAAAACCATATGCTCATTTGTAACAGGATGTTCCAGTTCAATTCGTGAAGAAAAAAGCGCAATCTGCTTTATGCCTTTTTTCACATTTTTAAACTCCGGATTATATTTTGTATCGCCCCAGATACCACAGCCCAGATTTGCCATCTGAACTCTTATCTGATGATGTCTGCCCGTCAAAAGTTTAATCAGGACATAAGAGAGCACACCCTCATCGGTCTCAAATTCATCCAAAAGCTCATATATAAGTTCAGCTTTTTTTGCGCCCTCAACCGACTTGTCACATATTTTTGATACATTTGTTTTTTTATCCTTAACCATGTAATCTGAAAGCTCGCCATATTCATCGGGGAGTTCTCCCGTAAGAACTGCTTGATAATACTTTATCATCGTTCCGTCTGTTTGTTGTTTCGAAAGCTTAGCGGCCGACTCCTTGTTTTTTGCAAATATCATAACACCGCCTACCGGTCTGTCAAGTCTGTGAAGCATTGCTACATACGGTTCTTCATTTAAATCCGAATTCTCAAATATATAATTTTTTACAATCGTAACCATATCCTCATCATTTGTTTTATCGCTTTGTGACGGCACTCCTGCCGGCTTAACGCAAGCAAGAATATGGTCATCTTCGTATAAAATATCCAATTTCATTTTTTAGTCCTTCTTCAATGTAAACATACTGCTGCCTGAAGGCTTATCACTTTCCGCTCCTGACGTTTCCGATGTGCTATCGTAAGAATTATTTCCATTTGCATTGTTTGGCTCGTTATTATTCATATTATTTATATTCTGTGTTCCTCCCATATTCTGCTGCTTATAGCTGTTTGAATAAAGGTTTCCGAAAACACTTGACGAATCCGGTCCGCTCTGACCACCCATAGGAAAGTTTGTATTTTGCGGCGGCCTCGGGTCATTGTTTATAGCACTCTTTTGTGCATCATAAAATGCATAACCGGTAATAAAGAATACCGCAAGGCCAAATATAAGTGTTACAAGGTTATCGCTTATAAGACTTCCTGCTACATTAAGACTTATACCATATTTATTTGCAATAGAATTAACAAACAAATATGTAAATACTACTGTAGCAACATATATAGCTCCCGGTATGTACCAACAATTATCAAGTGGTTCGTTTTCATCCGCCTTTGCGGAAACAGATGTAAGGGACCAGTACTCAGCGACTAAAAGTCCGAGAAGCAATATAATACCTAATGTAACTCCCGGTACAAATGACATAAGTCTTAACATATATAAAGCAACAATTCCGGCAGCAACTGAAATAGCTATACTTAGTATCTTTATGCTACCATGAAATCTATACGTATCTCCAATAAACAGAGCATAAGCGCATATTCCTTCAAGCACCGCCATACCAAGGCCTATAATCATTCCAAGTGTTTCAATTTCACCCGTAAAAACATTTATGAGTGCAAACAAAGTTTGAATAGCCCATAATATTCCTGCCAGAATATACAATGTAGTATTGTTTTGTCTCATAATATTCCCCCTCCATTTAGTGATTAATAAACGTAGCTTATATTATACTTCTATTTACTCAAAAAATCCATACCTTATTATTTTCAATCGCAAAAATTACACCCCGGTTGCAAATATAATAAATCATTAACAAGCATAATTATAATCAGGTCAAAAAATGTCATCATTCAAAAAAGACTGCAGACCAGTATCCGCAGCCTTTATAATTATTTCATTTGCTATTCGAATCAGGTTTTACAATCCGTTTGCAACATCCACAAGATACTGACCGTAAGCAGTCTTCATAAGCGGTTCAGCAAGCTTAAGAAGTTGTTCCTTGTCAATAAATCCACGTCTGTATGCTATCTCCTCGATACATGAAATGTACATACCTTGTCTTTTCTGGAATGCTGCCACAAAATCAGCCGCGTCAAGAAGCATATCATGGTTACCTGTATCAAGCCAGGCAAAGCCTCGTCCAAGAGTTTCTACCATAAGGTCTCCTCTTTCAAGATATACATTATTTACACTTGTAATCTCAATCTCGCCTCTTGCAGATGGCTTAACATTTTTAGCTATTTCCACTACGTCATTGTCATAGAAATAAAGTCCCGGCACAGCATAATTTGACTTTGGATTTTCCGGTTTTTCTTCGATTGATAAAGCCTTTCCGTTTTCATCAAATTCTACAACACCGTATTCTCTCGGATCCTTTACATAGTATCCGAATATTGTTGCACCCTTTTCACGTGATGCGGCACTTCTTAATACCTTTGAAAAGCTCTGACCATAGAAAATATTGTCACCGAGTACAAGTGCAACACTATCATCTCCGATAAACTCTTCGCCGATAATAAATGCATCGGCAAGTCCTCTCGGAGTTTCCTGAATCTTGTATGAGAACTTCATACCAAGTTGTGAACCATCACCAAAAAGCTCCTCAAATGTAGGCAAATCTCTTGGTGTGGATATTATAAGTACCTCTCTTATACCCGCAAGCATAAGAGTCGAAAGCGGATAATAAATCATCGGCTTATCATAAACAGGCA
>DFDU01000001.1 GCA_002369325.1 Lachnospiraceae bacterium UBA3820 | reverse complement strand
TCATATCTGTCCATACCTGCGTATTTTCCGCCTATAGCATTGATAGTGGCATCATCATTCATTATATTTATCTCTTCAAGATTATGTCTCTTTCCAACCTCAAAGTCGTTAGGGTCATGCGCAGGTGTAATCTTAACGCAGCCTGTTCCGAATTCTTTATCTACATAAGCATCAGCTATAACAGGTATTTCTCTGTCCGTAAGCGGAAGCTTTAACATTTTTCCTACTATATCCTTATATCTTTCATCATCAGGATTAACAGCAACAGCAGTATCACCAAGAAGAGTTTCAGGTCTTGTGGTTGCTATCTCAACAAATCTACCTTCCTCTCCGACAACCGGGTAGTTAATATGCCAGAAGTTACCCTGTTGTTCCTCATGAATAACCTCAGCATCGGAAATGGTTGTCTGACATACAGGACACCAGTTAACTATTCTTGATCCTTTATATATAAGTCCCTTATCATAGAGCTTACAAAACACTTCGGTAACAGCCTTATTATTACCCTCGTCCATAGTAAAACGTTCTCTGTCCCAATCAGCGGAAGATCCCATTTTCTTAAGCTGGTTGACAATACGTCCGCCGTATTCTCTTCTCCAGTCCCAGACCTTTTCAAGAAAGCCTTCTCTTCCAAGCTCATGCTTATCTATACCCTGTTCCTTTAATGACTCGATAACCTTAACTTCGGTCGCTATAGCCGCATGATCGGTTCCGGGCTGCCAGAGTGCATTATACCCCTGCATACGTTTAAATCTTATGAGAATATCCTGCATAGTATTATCAAGAGCATGTCCCATATGAAGCTGTCCTGTTATATTTGGCGGCGGCATCACAATAGTAAACGGTTTCTTACTTCTGTCAACCTCCGCATGAAAATACTTTTTGTCAACCCAGTTCTTATAAATCCTTTCCTCAATTTCAGACGGGTTGTAATTTTTTTCAAGTTCCTTAGCCATAATTTAAAATCCTCCGGTTTATTTATGTAAAATTATTTTTGTCGTTTTTAATTTTCAAGGCTTACCCTGTACGATTCAAGTATCTCGGCAACATATGTCTTAAGCTCCGGCTTTTCCTCTATGGCAGCCTTAAGAGCCGTAGTTGCATTGCTTTTAATCGCTTCACATGTGGCAAGCTTTTCTCTTAATTTTTGTCTTCTGACATTGAGTCCGTGTGTTATCTCAACCATCTCTCGTCTGTCAATAAGTGCATTGGTCTGCCTTGTCCAGACCTCCGCATCTCTTACGCCTATCTTTTTAAGCTTTTTCATAAGCTCTTCCTTAAAATATCTCAAATTCTTGTTAGCCTTGGAATACTTAAGAGCATCGCTTACCATTGTATTGTATTGCTCCCATTGGTATTCCAGCTCCTTACAGGAGTTGACACCGAATTTTTCATAGAGATAATCTACGGCATTTACATTATTTATATATTTTACCTTAACTTTATTTAATAACGAAACCGCCTTTTTATGCTTTGCATCGATATCCTTTATATCAGCACTGTAATCAAGATACTTGGCGTATGAAACCGCAAATGCAATCATCAAAAGTGCACCAACGCCCAAAGCATAAACCGTTACACTCTCACGTTTAACCACGGCGTACATAAGAAGTGCACCCATGGCAATAAAGCAAACTAAAAATACGCCAATCATGATACCACGTATCCTTGTGATACTATCGGCATATTCGTCTCTTAAGTATTCAAGATCTTCCTTCTCGCCTTCAAGATATCCCATGTCACTTTTTAAAAGCCCGTCATGCATTTCCATTTCGTTTAATTCCTTGACGGTTTTTATAACATCATCCTCATACATTGAGATTCTGTTATATTGATCCATGGTTAAAAGGTTCTCGGAAGCAAGATATTTTTGCTTATCCTTTTCCATAAGCTCAATGCTTTTGGCGGTATCTATTATATCATTTGCCATCTGAATCGGCAGCTCATCAATCTTTTGTATATCCACAAGATAATCCGTTACAACCTTATATTCCTGTTTCATATCCTCCATATGATACGAAACATCCACAAGCTGCTCGCATACATCCTTAACCACAGCCTTTTCGTTGTCAGATTTCTTCGCCGCCTTTATGGCCTTAAGCTCCTTTTGAAGATTTTTAATATCTTCATTATCACCGGAAGCCTTTTTTCTCGATTTTCTCTTTTCTTTTCTTTCTTTCTTATTAGCCTGTTTTGCTTTTTCGGATTTTTCCAAATCCTCACCATATTCTTCATCAGGCTCTTCATTAAGATAATTCTTAAGCTTATCAAAAAACTTCATTAAATCGCCTGCTCTCTAAACTCATCCTTCAATTGACCAAGGATAATATCCATTCTCTTATCATAGTCAATCATATCTTTATTCATACGGTTATAAATGGCTCTTTGAAGCATTGAATATATAGTCATCTCGCGGACATCCTCATTTGAATCTCCTATTTCTATCATAAGATTTTCAAACTCGTCCTCGCCAAGATCATATTTTCTCATTTCCTGCTTAAGTGCTGCAGTGTCACTTGATGAAGCAAAAACTATAAGGTATCCTCTTAATGACTCCTGATTTTGATTATACTCATAAGCCTTCAGAAAATATCTTTTTGCTTCTTCTATATTTAAATTATTTGCAGCGGCGACTGCCCTGTTATGATATACATTACCTACAAAAACCTTATCTTCAATATCCCCGGCTTCCTCAATAATTTCATCATAAATAGATGCCGCTTTTATATATCTTCTATATCCGAGATAACCATCTGCCTTAAGCTTCTTTCTCTGGTTCGGCGAGAGCTTGCGATACTTCTGCCAAGCCTCGATATAAGTTGTTATTTCTTCCGGCTCGTAATAATCGCCTTCATTTAAAATTTCAACCAAAAGGTCCTGTACATAACTTGTCTTGTTGGACAATGCCACAAGCTTGGAAGCAAGCTGTGCCATACCGAGCTCATCTCTTATCCAGTCAAACAGCTTTTCCGAAATCGAGGACTTACTTATAAGCACGGTGTTATTGTAAATATAAAAGCAAAGTTCTTCATATGTATTTATCTCAACCTTGGTATTAAGAAATATAAAAGGATGAGATGCTTCTTTGGTTGTACATAATAATATCTTTGACATTATACCTCAAACTCCTTACGATAAATCTTGTTCGTAGTAGGGAAAAGCTTTCCGAATCCCAAATCCTTAATGATTACGGCACCCTTATTAGGCGATTCAAATTCAACCTCTATCGAAAACTTTGATGTCTTGTTAGGTCTCTTCGGGATTCCATGCAATTTGACACTTTCCCTGACCTCTTTATCCGTAACCCTGCTCTTATAAATAATAGTAACAATATCAGTATCATCAAGAATAATATTTATTTTACCCTTAATGTTATACCATTGGCTTCCTCCGAGCGCGATAGGAATAAATTCATCTTCCTCATCACCGCTTGAAATGCCGATATCAAATAAAACATTTTCTTCGGTTTCCACAAAATATTTCTTGTAAAATTCTTCGTATTCACCGCCGACAGCCTTATAGCAGGCACCTTTTGTATATATATTCTGTCCTGCAAAAACTCTTCGTCCCTGACAAAGAATATTACGTGATTTATTCATCCATTTTTCCGAAAAGCCGAGTCCCGTGAGGAATACCGAGGATATGTATGTCTTCTTCATCTCATGCTCAACGATTTTTGCAAATGTTACATCCATAAGTATATTGTCGCCGGTAAAAAGTGACATATTGAACTGTTTCGTATAATCCTCGTGCGAAACCTGTATCAGTTCGGGATTTCTGCCTCTGGATATGTCTATTCTGTAATACTGGAGTCCATCCGTATTGTAATCAAAAAGCGCAACACTGTTCACCCAAAGCTCCGGACTTTGATTAAATATATAATAAAGTCCACTGTCAAGGTGACTGGTTATGCTTATACAGCTTTTTTCAATGCCCAATTCCTTATACAATGAACCAAGTACACGGAAGAGGTCTTTATTGTATTCAGGTATGGTTATAACAAGCTTCTTAACAACCGCACCCTCGTAACGATACAAAAAGGAATCAATATGCATCTTAAGCATCATAAGGAAGAGTTGTCTGTAGCTGTATTTCTTGTCGCCGATTTCAAGTATTTCCTCGCTCTTCGCGTTATTATAAAGCTCATCTAAAATCTTTCCTTCTTCCTTAAATCTTGCTTCGGAAGCTTCCGAGCCCACATACCAGTCTCCTGTCTTTTCACTGAAGAAAAGGATATTCGGCATCATGTAGGTTTCTTTATTATTTAATTGGTTTACCGTTTCCGGTTCACGCTTTATATCATTATAAAAGCTTATCTGCGTGGATTCCGGACACAAATCCATTCCTATGTAATATGCTTCTGCCATGGCAGCCTCCTTAGTATCCTATAGAATATTCAAATTCTCTTCAAAAAGATGTACGGTATTGAAGTATACATCCAATGTTTCAAGAAGCTCATTGTCCTCACGCATTTCCTGATTGACAAGCATACTGTTGATAATCTCAAAGCGGCTTCTGTCCTTACGGTTAAACGACTTCCTCTTTAACGTCTCGCTTTCAACGACATAGGCCTTATTGTTTTTGTCCTCATCTATCTTGTAGACAAGTCTCTCACCGTGAAATACAACAAATTCCTTAACATACATACCCGGTATCATCTCATCAAGTCTTTCCTTCTTAAAGCTTAATGACTGTCTTGTACCGGTATCAAATGCATATTTAACCTCAACCTGTTTTCCGACATCCGATTTATATATAAGATATGTCTTAAGAAATACATCCTGCGGCAGCTTTATAAAGCTTCTGAAGCTCTTGTAGAACGGAAGAATCTTACCGCCGTCCATAAATTTACCTACAGTATCACTTATCCACTCACGCTGCTCCACCGTAAATTTATCAAGCTTGCTAAGATGTGCAATAAGTGCCATCTTGGATATCTCATCATCTATATTTCCTTTTATTATTTCATTGTAAAGGCAGTCAAAAATATTACCCGGAACCTGTGCGTCCTTTATAAGATAGTTTTGTGCCGTATATCGAAGGAATGCTTTAACCACAAGGCCTCTGCTTCTTCCTCCGTAATAAGCCGTAAATATATCATATATATTCTCAACGGTTCCCTGAGCAAACATCATCTGCGCAAGAGTATTTTCAACCAGAAGGGAAACATCCCTTACCTTATCTCTTGCCATCTTAAACAAAGTTGCAAGCTCCTCAAGATCGCCCTTGAAATTATTGATTATATAAATAAGTATCCTGCTGTTAACCTTACCTGTCTTATAAAGCTGAATACAAATAGACATAAGGTCTTCATTAAGGAATCCGTTAGAATCCTCAACTCCGTAATCGGCAAGTCTGTAAAGCTCATCGGATGCAATCTCATCAAAGCCGTAAAGCTTAACCGCCTGGAATGCCTTGTCAAACATATTCATATCAATCATATACATGATGATACTTCTTGCATTTGAGTGATTCAAATATTCTATATCAAGCTTTTCGAGATATTTCTTAAGAACTTCCGCATCAAGGTTTTCATGATAATATTCAATTATATTAAGTAATGCCTGCTGCTTGTAATCGTAGGATATCTTATCGCAGTTTACGATATCTCTTGCCGCATTTACTTCGATTGCTCTCTTATAAGTGAAGTCACCCAGAGATTGATAATTATCAAGAAGAACTCTGTAATCTCTCGGACTATACTCATGACAGATAGGCATATATGCTTTCTCATCAACTATCTTCTCAAGCCTGTAAGGAATCGAGCCGGCATATACATTGCCCTCGCCGTCCTCAAATACTATAGAAGCCGTGTTGGAAAGAATTTCAACATAAGCCTCTCCGTCAACGATAGGAACACGCTGAACCTCTTCTATTTCCTGATGCGTAACGATTACAGCTCTTATGCCCTTGTTGTAGCATACAAGCTTGCGTCGGAATATAATATTTATAAGCTTTCCCGCATATAACGGACTTACGCTCTCAGGCTCTAAGAATTCATCATAGATAACAGTAAGATCATCACTGACCTTGCCCTTTATAATCATATTTTCCATAAAGTCTTCCATGGTAGTACAATACTCATGGTAAACTTTCATATGCTGTGCCTTATTATAAATAACATTTGCATAAAGATAGGCAAGCTCGGTTTCATTCAAGGTATTCTTATAATTAAGATACATAAGTACCGAAGTCGGAATCAAATCATATCTTGAGAAATTCATACTCTTTATAAAGCACTCGTTAAGACCTATGAATTTAAGATTTTTCTCAACCGCATCCCTGTAATACTTATGATACTTATGATCCAGCTTACCTGCACTTATCAGCATGGAACATATACTCTTTAATACCTCTTCACTTCCGGTCTTTTCGTATATAGCCTCCATAATGTTAAATATCTTTGTGTTAAATTCCTTGAAAGTTGCTGCCAGACGAATAAATTCATCAACAACCTCGTCGGAAATAAATTTATGTCTTAATCCCCACCTTATGGTGGTTGTTTCGAGTGGAGTGATTTTCTTGAACAAAAGCGGATTATTGTTGAATATTTCGCAGAGCTCAAGATACATAATCGGGCTGTTATAGCCCGCTTCATATAATGCTGTTATCTCCTTATAAAGAGAATTCTGATCCTCCGAATAAGTATCGTCCATAAAGAGAAGAAGCCAGAAATAGAAAATCTTTTCCTTCTCGGTTCTGAAATTTCTTCTTATGGTGTTGCGGGCATGATTTATAGTTTCCTCATCCTTAAGAACAAGAGCTTTAAGATATGCATAATAGCACTTTTGCATATTGTTCATAAGTGTATTGTCAACATCAGCCTCTATACGTAAAAATTCCTGTTCAACCTTGGTAAGTTCATCCTGCATAATATTCATATGCATTATACCGAGTCTGTACATATCCTCTTCCGGAACATATCTTGCGAGGTTTTCAAACGCAAACAAAGTATTGGAAACATAATCCTTAAGCGAAAGCCTGTCCATGCGATAATTAAGATAGGTCTTAACAAGCCTTATTTTATTGTTATTGACCATATTATTCTTATTACCGGTTCTCGGTGAGACTATAGTTTTACTTTGCGGCTTAATAAGATTAATGCTTACTTCTATTTTCTGATAAATATTTTCTATAACAATTTTACCTGTAGTTACTCCCTCGGGAACGTTTTCAGGAGATATGAGTACATCAAGTGCAAACAGATTTCCGTAAAAATCATCACTTGTGATATTCTTCTTTGCAGGCACAAGAAAATCATCCAACGAACGAACCGTTGAATTGGTAAAGCCCCATGTATTTTTGCTTACATTAATCGAAATACGTGAGAGTTCAGTCGGCATCTCGACATTTATCTTAGCCTTTGAAACAGAAAGAGTAAGGGCACGTTTTTTGTGTACATATACAAGAAATTCCTCCAATGCAAGATTGGTAGATAAGCTGTCCATAAGACTTAAATAAATCTGTTTAACGATAGGATCCTTGTCGATAAAGGTTCTCCTGAAATCATCGCGTACAAAAATTTTCGCAGCCTCACTCCAATTACTCTCCGCAAGACTTGCAAACTTGAACAAATCATCTATCTTCTCATCACCATGCTTTACAAAAGGCGTAACAACTTCTATATCGTACGGTATCTTAAACTCTCCGCCATCGGAAATAATACTGATATGGCCTTTGTAGTTTTTTCCCGCCTCAAGACAGGTTGCATCAAACGAATATGCCACATC
This sequence comes from Lachnospiraceae bacterium UBA3820, assembly GCA_002369325.1. Lineage (GTDB taxonomy): Bacteria > Bacillota > Clostridia > Lachnospirales > Lachnospiraceae > Coprococcus_C. The sequence goes on along the minus strand of DFDU01000001.1, from coordinate 32,705 downwards.
AAAGCTTCTGCTTATAAATGTATGATTATCAAATCTTAAAGTATAACGACTATCATAAACCATAGCCTTTATGATATGATCATTTTTGCTTTTAACGGAAAATGAGCCTTCATATACAGTACCCGATTCTATATTAAGTTTTAAAAACTCCTCGGAGATTTCTATCTCCGGTCTGTCAATCTGAAATTCACCCTTAGCGTAATGCTCAACAACAGCTTTCATTTGTTTCTCCAACTTTTATTCTTGATATTATTATGTAATATAGTTATAATGAGATTGGATTTTTTATTTTATAATTTTTTACATAATTACCCACTCTGCTATTATCACAAATTACATTATAACAAAAAAACAATACTATTACAAATATATTTTACATATAGGAGGGTCAACTTATGGCAAAGGCGCCGCTTCGTATAGAACAATTAGACACTGTTTTATACAATTCAAACTTGAATCCTATGGGAATTCCCGAATCAGTTACAAAAGCCTTAAAAGAAAATCTGGGCAGTATAACACGTTATCCGTCCGATTACTATGATGAGCTGAAGAAATCCGTATCCGCTTATTCCGGCTGTGATAAAGAGCATATTGTCCTCGGAAACGGTCTTTCGGAGATGCTAAGACAATATTGCTCCCTGATAATTCCGCAAAAGGCACTTTTGCTTGTTCCGTCAGCGGTTGAATATGAGAATGTTCTTTCAATATTCGGTTGTGAAATCGATTATTATAATCTTGAGGAAGAAAAAGACTATATACTTGATGTAAAGGATTTTGTTTCAAAGCTTGATTCTTCTTATGATATGGTTATCATAGGCAATCCAAACAATCCTACCTCACAGATTATAAGCCGTATGGATATGGAACTTATCGCAGAGGTATGCAAAGAGCTTGAAATATTCCTTATAATCGACGAAATGTATATCGAATTTACAGAGGCTTACAAGGATCTGACAAGCATACCTCTTGTAAAAGAATTTGATAATATAGCGGTATTAAGAAGCGTTTCCAAGTTCTTTGCCATACCCGGACTCAGGTTTGCATATTCGGTTACGAGCAATTCCTCTCATCTTGAGATGATTTCCGTAACCGCAACACCAAACACCATATCAACTCTTACTGCCGCAGCCTGCACCGCTATGTTTAAGGACAAAAAATACATTGAAGAATCACGTTCACAGATTCACACCGAAAGAAATCTTATATATTCGGCAATGGGACCAAACAAAAATGTAAGACTTTTTAAGCCATATGCAAATTATATGCTCGTTAAAATACTTAAAGACGATGTTACGGCCCGTGATATAGAGGAACATTGCCGAACAAAGGGAATAATAATCAGGAATTGTTCAAACTTCAGAGGCCTGGATAACAAATATATAAGATTTTGCTTTATGAAACCAAAGCAAAATGATTTGCTTGTCAACACCATACTTGAGCTGTTATAATAGCACAAAAAATATAATATCATCTGAATTCAGATGATATTATATTTTTGCAAAGGGGTTACATATGATAGATTCATTTAAGAAAAACAGAAAAGGAATATTTCTCATGTTGCTTTCTTCCGTATTTGTCTGCATAGGACAGCTTGAATGGAAATTCGCAACAGTGAGAGGACCGTTATTTATATTGATAGGCTTTGTGCTTTACGGAATAGGTGCACTTCTTATGATAGTCGCATATCGTTTCGGAAAGCTTTCGATACTTCAGCCTATGCTTAGCTTTAATTATGTTCTCAGCATACTTCTCGCTGCATACTATCTTGACGAACATATAACCAACATTAAAATCGCAGGCGTATTTATAATTATTCTGGGTGTAATCCTCATTGCCGGAGGTGACATAGAATGATATATTATATTTTAATGCTTGTTATGACACTTTGCGGCTCCATCGGTTCGTTGTTCTTAAAAAAAGCAACCGGGCACGAAAAGTTCCATTATTTAATAGCCGATAAATATTTTTACATCGGAACCATGGTTTATCTTGCAGGAGCGGTTATAAATATATATGTTTTACGATATGTGGATTATTCGGTCGCACTTCCCTTTACCGCATTTACTTATGTATGGACGATATTTATAGCACGTGCCATCCTGAAGGAAAAAATATCATTGCAGAAAATCATAGGAATACTACTTGTTATAATAGGTGCGATATTTGTTGCTGTTTAGTATTTTTCAAAACAATACCATAAGAAATTTTTTAACTGTTCCGGAGCATAATAACCCAAAATATGCTTCGGGATTTTTTTTGTTCTGTTATAAAGATTCTTATCGTAAAATCTCACAGCACGTTTGTTATCAATCGATACGCACCAATAGATTTTGTCCAGCTCAAGCTTTTTAATACCATATTCCAAAATCTCTTTCATGGCCCGGGCCGCATATCCCTTACCCATGGAAGCCTGTCTTGTCGAAATGGCAAATTCTGCTGTTTTATTTGTGTTATCAATATGCTTAAGACTAACCGTTCCCATATATTCATCATTGTCATCTGCTATAGCAAAATGTACATTTTTGTCATCATTATTACTCGAGGATATAAATGCCTCGCAATCTTCTATTTTCTTTGAAGCAAAGTCAGCTCCCATAAATTCAGTTACATTATCATCATGCATCCACTCAAGCATAAGGGGTGCATCTTTCATTTCCAAGCTTCTTAATTTCATATCACACTGCTCCGTATCTCACATATTTCTGACAATATTTACATACTTTAAAACGGTTTTATAATTTATTGCAATTATAATAAGCACCACCGCAATAACCGCATATCTTACAAGATGGAAATCATACAGCAATGCCGCAACAAACGAGATTATACTGAATACAACAAAAATCAGAATCAGGATTTTAATGTTGTAGGCATTATTTTCTATCTTCTTTTCCTCAAGGACCTTTTTCATTGCAAAATAATTTGCAACCGCAAATATCAAATAACTGAACAAGGTTGTATAACCTGCCGCAACATATCCGCACAAAGGTATAAATATCGCATTTAAAACTATATTTACCGCTGCGGAAAATATAGATGCAATCACCAGCAGGCCTTTCTTTTCATAAAAGAATTCAACATTTATAAAAAGCTGTGCATAGAAAAGCAAAAGAAGGCTCATCGCAACAGGTGGAACCACTCCCACTGCCGAAAGGAACTTCTTTCCTGCCATTATGCGAATTATTTCAGGTGCAAGCCAGATTACGCCCGATAAGAGAATCGCCATAAGTATGGCTATCATACAGGAAATCGATCGATTATCCTTTTGCTTATTCTCCTTAAGCTTTCCGAAAAACCATGGTACGTAAGAATTATTTACGGCCGTAAGAACAAAATTCAAAACTATGGCAAGCGTATATGCCGCACCATACAGTCCTGCAGCCGATTTGTCTATATAATGACTTATCATTATTCTGTCACTTTGATTAAAAACAACCTGCGACAGGTAATAGAAAACAAGTGGCAGATTAAAGCTTAATGCATAAGTCCAAAATTCCTTATCAAAGAATTTTTTACCTTTAACAAGATTTGCCAAGTAGATTATTCCGCCGATTATTATCTTTACAATCGCATAGCCTACGATTCTCGCATAACCCTTTTCATCGGAATTAATAACCATAACATAAGCGAGTACAGGCGATATGACCGAAACAAGAACCGTGACAGCAACCACGCCCTTATACTTATATTCAAACATCTTCTTTCCGCTCCAGAAGAGTATTCCCGTATTCCCAAGCATCTCAAGAAACATTATAAGCATAAGGTATGTCGGGAGTTCAAACAGCTTGTTCCATAAGCCCCTGAACGGCCAATAAATCAATAAAAAAATAGAAGCAAGAAAAATACAAATTGTTTCTACAGAAGAAATATACATATCTCTCTTATCTTCAAATTTAACCATCGCGGTCGAAAACGAGCCGTAAGGAAGATTAAGTGTAACAAAAATTATAAGAACGGCCATCCACGATGCATAAATGGTATAATCACCAAATTCTTCTGTTGTAAGCAGCCTTGCAAAAATCGGCATGGTGATAAATGCAAGGCAGTTTTGCAATATACTGCAAAGAGCATAAGCCGTTGAGGCTTTCGCCTCAACGGGTATATCTTTAAAACGCGTTAATTTTTTCGATAACATAATCTGTTTCTTCCTCCGTCATGCCATAATACATCGGAATACTGAGCTCTGTTTTTGAAATTTTTTCAGCTATAGGAAGTGTCCCCTCAGGAATACCCAATTCACTGTATGCACCCTGCATATGAATCGGTATAGGATAATGCTTATTTGTTCCTATTCCGTTCTTATTAAGATACTTTTCAAGCTCATCACGTCTGTCACATCTGATTCCGAAAATATGATAAACATGCGTCATATCAGGCTCGGTCACAGGCAAAATTACCTGTTCGTTGTGAATGCCTTCTATATATTTTTTTGCTATTTCATTTCTTCTCTTATTCCATCTGTCAAGCTCCCTGAGCTTTATACGAAGCAGAGCCGCCTGAACTTCATCAAGTCTTGAATTATTTCCCTTATATATATGGTGATACTTATAATCCGAACCGTAATTTCCTATCGCTCTGCACTTATCTGCAAGTTCTTTATCACTTGTGACTATAGCTCCGCCATCACCGAGAGCACCCAGATTCTTACCCGGATAAAAACTGAATCCTGCGGCGTCGCCGAGATTTCCGGTCTTTGTGCCCTTATACAATGCACCGTGTGCCTGAGCTGAATCCTCTATCACCTTTAAATCATACTTTTTGGCTATACTCTTAATCTCGTCCATTCGCGCCGGTTGTCCGTAAAGATGAACTGCCATTATCGCCACGGTTTTATCAGTTATCGCCTGCTCTATAAGAGAAGGATTGATATTAAAGGTCTCTATAAAAGGCTCAACAAACACAGGCTTTGCTCCGGTATAAGATACCGCCAATGCAGTTGCTATATATGTATTTGAGGGTACTATTACCTCATCTCCTTCGCCTATCCCGTATGCACGCAGCAAAAGATAAAGCGCATCAAGGCCGTTACCGCAACCTACGCAATAATCAGCACCGCAGTACTCTGCAAATTCTCTTTCGAATGCCTCACACTCTTTTCCCTGTATGAACCAGTTGTTTTCATATACCCGCTTGAACGCTTCAAGCATCTTTTCTTCTATTTCCTTATGCATTACATCAAATGACACAAACGGAATATTCATCATAATACATCTCCCAATCACAGTTTAATAAATAATTATTTTTTTCCGATATACTTTAAAAATTCATCATAATTTCTAATATAGTCCGACTCATCATAATACTCGGATGCAAGCACCATAAGCACAGCATCAGGTGAAAAATCAAACATTTCTCTCCATATCGCATTGGAAATATACAGTCCCTCGTAAGGCTTATCCAAAGGTACCTCAACCTTCTCGGTTCCGTCATCCATAAGAATCTTGCAGGACCCGTGAATACAGATCAAAATCTGTTCCAGACATTTGTGCGCATGAAATCCTCTTCTTACACCCTCAAGAGTATCATACATATAGTACACTCTTTTTATTTCAAACGGAATATCCTTCATTTCCTCAAGAGCGACCAGCTGACCTCTGTCATCACCATGTATTTGAAAATTGTATTTTTTAATTTCCATATCATTTCTCTCTATACTTTCTTATATATATTTTAATCGATGCAAAATCTATCCGAATCCAAACCACTAACATCTTAACACAAACGCAATAATAAGTCGATAGGCGGTTTTATTGACATTGATTGTTTTTTTTGCTATTGTCAATATATTGAATTATAAAGCCAAAAATAAAAAGTATCAAGGAGTTTGCTATGCAATCCGTAATGTTTGTTTCCCTGGGATTTTATAATTATGACGAGAAAATCAAAAAAGAAATAGAGAAGCTCGGATATGACGTGACAATGTTTACTCCGATAGGCAAATACAACATATTCGAGAAGCTTGTTAACGCATTTGTCAAAGGAAAATATCTTGAAAAGAAATCCCGTAAACGACAGATGAAATATTTGATAAATAATCCAAAGCAATACGATTATGTATTCGTGATAGTAGGAAGACATCTTGCTCCGGATATTTTAAAGAAATACAGAAAAAAGCAGAAAAAAGCCAAGTTCATTCTTTATCTTTGGGATGATATCGCAAGGGTTGAAAACTTCAACGAAAACAAGCCAAACTATGACCGGATTTATTCCTTCGACCTTAAAGATGTAAAGAAATACGGATTCGAACACCTTCCGCTTTTCTATACAGAGTCTCACGTATATAAGGGCGAAGAAAAAAAATATATTCTTAATATGTCCGGCATAATTCATTCATCAAGAATTTCCGTATTGGATAAAATCATGAAAAAATACAGGCTGGATGAAAAAAAATGCTTTATCTATATGCTTGGAACAAAAATGATACATTATTTCAAAGCCATCCTTCCCGGCAAATGCAAATGGATGTCACCGAAGTATATTCATATATGGGGTAAAAAATTTGAGGATATGGCTGAAAAGATGAAGCAGTCAAAAGTCGCTCTCGATGTACAATTCGGTTCCCAGACCGGACTTACCATGAGAACCTTCGAAAGTCTTGGCAGCCACACCAAGCTTATTACAACAAATAAATATGTCAAGGAATATGATTTTTACAAATATGGAAATATCTGTATCATAGATAAAGATAATCCGGTAATACCTGATGATTTTTTCACAACCGGATATAACGCTGTTCCCGAAGAGATTACAAAAAAATACTCTCTTTCGAACTGGATAAGTACAATACTGGGCAAATCCGAATAAGGGGTTTATTATGAAGAAAAAAATAATTGATTTTTTAATTGATGTACGATATCTGCTTAGATATATCATTTTGTATCACAGATTCGGCAAATTCGGCAGAAAAAGCCATATGTTAAAGCCATTGCGGCTCGTCAAGCCAAAATATATAAAAATCGGAAAAGACGTAACCATTCAGGGACTTGCACGAATGGAATGTATAAGACAGCACGAGGGCAAGCCTTATAAGGGTGAAATAATAATTCATGATGGTGTTTCCATCGAACAATGCTGCCATATAATTGCGGGAAACACGCTTGAAATTGAAAAAAATGCAACTGTTTCCTCGTTTGTTTATATAGCCGATTGCGGTCACAGCTTTGATGATATTGAAAAGGACTTTATCGATCAGGATCTTGAAGTAAAGACAACCCGAATCAAAGAAGGTGCCTTTATCGGAATAGGTGCAAGAATCCTTCCCGGTGTAACCATAGGAAAGCACTCTGTTATAGCAGCAAATGCGGTTATAACAAGAGATGTTCCGGATTATTCAATGGCTGCGGGTGTTCCCGGTAAAATAATCAAGCAATACGACTTTGAAAAAAAGAAATGGATTAAAGTATAAATAAAGGAAAATCATAAAGATGAAAAAATTCAGTGTTATATTATTGCTCTATAATTCAGAAAATGATGCAATCAAAAAAACAATCGACTCGATAATATGTCAAAAAGACATAAACGCCGAAATCATATTATCCGATGATTGTTCCCAAAATCAATGTATGGATTATGCAGTCGATTATTTAAAAGAAAAAGCATATGCTGATTATAAGCTTCTTAAACATCCCGAAAATGTCGGGACTACACAAAATATATATGACGCATTGAAATTGGTATCAAACAAATATGTCAAATGCATAGGTGCCGGTGATCTTCTTTTTTCAGAAAACACGTTATCCGACATATATGATTTCATGGAACTTGAAAAATGCACGATGTGCTTTGGAAAAATTCAGGCATTTTATGTTGATGAAAACGATAAAATTTCTTTCATGCCTTATTTCCTTCCTTCGGACATTAAATCTTTTCAAAAAGGAAATACAGACAAGATAAAAGATAATATAATCAAAAACCACGGATGGATAATCGGTGCAAGTATGTTTTATGAGACCGAAGGCTTTAAAAAATATTTACAGCAAATTCTCGGTACTGTAAGATATTGTGAGGATCTGCTTCAGGTTACATTGCTTTTGAACGATGAAAAGATAAGTCTTTATCCTAAGGGTGCCGTATATTATGAGGTGGGAAGCGGAATATCAACCACTTCAACCGGTCCATCAAAAAGACTTGTAAAGGATCATTCCAAATTCTGGAATATGCTTATAAAAAAATATCCCGACAACAAGCTTGTAAAAAAAGGATATTATATGCAAAAGCTTCAATCGATAGACGAACCGCTAAGAAGAAAGCTTGCCATAATACTTCATAATCCGGGATATATAATCATGATGTTAAAGACAAAGCTTCAAAAGAAACGATATGAAATAAAAGAAAAAGGAATACTTTCATAGTTATTCCTTTTTTCTTTACAGGTATTTCTTTTATTGACAATTTCCGTTTAAGAAATATATTGCCAGACACAAAATGAAAAAGTCGCCTAACAAAAGCAGATAATCCGAGTACCATTTTTTACCGGTTCTTCCTCTTGGTGCAAAAAATAATGCACAGGCAGGTAAAGCTGCAATAAAGTATCTTCCCTGAACACCCTGAACTATATAATTACCCGCAAAATTAATTCTTGTATCTCCGATATATATGCCGAGAACCACAGCAACAGCCACCATTGCAAATGCAAACAGGGCGATAAATTTATCTCTGAGCCTGATTTCATTTTCAGCTGACATACATTCACTTCCGAGAACATACAAGGTAAACATCGGCACGATATAAATAAGCGGTCCGAGCGGATAATTCAAAGAGCCGAGTGTATCAAGCCATAAAAGGTAATCCGAAAATTTATAACAAAATGTATAAAATAAAACCTTAAAAATATTTAACGGGTTCGATGTCAAAAATTGCAGCGGAGACATCGTGGCTTTGACCTGAGCCGTATCGGCAACAGCAGCCGCAGAGCCGCTTGATATAACTGCTGTCGCAGTCTTTACCGCTATAATTCCCAAAATCAGAAGCGGTATCAGAGCTATCATAAATTTTTTGAAATATTGCTTATTATCGCCAAACTTCTTCTTAGGTATGATAAATACCAGCAATCCCAAAAATACATAAACATATTTACAAAGGAATATAAAAGCAAGGATAGTGCCCAAGACAAGAGGCTCCTTTATTCCAAGCTCTTCCTTTTTTCCGTAAGCATAATAAAAGCATAATGATATAAACAAAAAGCATAATCCGTTCAAAAGCGCATCCGGTGAAAACGAAGCCGCCTGATAAACCGTCATCGGAAACAACGCTATGGTTATCATGGTATTCTTTAAAACAGGTGTAATCTTTATGGCAAGATATGCGAGGATTGCATATGCAATAAGATTAAACAATCGACCGAGGGCAACACATGCAAACCAGCTTACGCCCAGAATTCTTCCTATCAAAAATCCCAATGCCTGAGGATAATAAAACGGTGACATAACACCTCCGTTAAATGCCATGGTTCTGCTGCTTTTTGAAGGCTTATTATCTTTAAGATAATCGGAATAAGCAGTTCCCTCACCGCTTGCAGGCTCAACAAGTCTGAAGCTTACTTCATCAATATCTTCCGGAACTATAATCTGACCGCTACCGTGATTGATAGTTGCAACAGGCGAAAAGAGATTTCCGTAAGAGACATCTACAGCCCTTAAAAAATGCTCCCATCCGTCACATTCCTGAAAAGGCGTGCACATAAAAGCAATTATAGAACCAAACATAAGTGCCATTACCAAAAATAAATTTTCCGGGGAAAAAATATATTTTTTTCCTTTCAGCGCATCCAAAAACTTCATCTTTATCTCCCAAATTTACTGCTGCTTTACAATACCGATAAAGCCTGTATTATTTTCATAAATCTTTTCCAATGATTCAAAATAACCGGCGTTTGCAGTATAAAAATCATTATCTTTAAAAACCATTATATAATGGATATTATCATTTATCAAACTCGAAAAATAAGCATCCTGTCCCCTGTTCCAATATTGAAAATCCTGACAGCTCGTATCGGTTATCGCCTGCATCCAAAAATAATCCTCAACCCCACCTGCAAGAGGAACATAATCATTTTCATCATTCAAAATATTATTAATCACGTAGGTATATAAATCTATTTTTTCCTGCGAATAATGAGTTATGGCTATAAACGTACGGTTAAAGCTATAAATATGCGAAAGATTATAGGTATTGTATTGAGGGCAAAGGTTAGGATTCTTTTCGGAAATTCTGCCTTCTATGCCTTTATAATTCATGCCAAACATCATAAGCCATATGGCTATCGTAAAACAGGCTATAAGTCTTGCATTCTTTTCCAGATAATATATCCCCATAAAGAACAATATCCATGCAAGAAGCCAAAGCATATAATAATTCTTATAATAGTAATATGCCGAAACCTGATGCTTAAGTGCCTTATATAAAAGTGCGAGCACAAACAATATATCAATCGGCACTAAAAACAACATATAATTCTTTTTCTTTTCTTTGAATATGCCAAACAATCCAAACAGCGCAATCGGAGCCAAAAATATGAAATTGGAAAACAAATCAGTATATATTCCGCCTTCGATATTTATTGCAGAAGCAACCGTGGTTCCGCTTCCTCCACCGTCACCTCCCGAGCTTCCAAATATACCCCCGTAGGTATACCAAAGACCAAGCAAGGTTGCGGGAAGAAATATTTCGAGGCCGGTTAAAATCGTCTGTACGGAAAAAAGCTTTTTATTTACTGCCTGCTGTACAAGAACAAATGCCAAAAGCGCAAAGAAAACAACCGGCATAAATAAAACATACGACTGAAATACTCCGTAGCAACCGAAGCAAAGAAGCATTATGCTCCACTTTTTTGAAATCTCATCATTAAGATATATATCTGCCGAGGCAATTATAAATGCAATTACGGTAATTCCCATACCAAGATATGCAAAGCCGAAAATCGTACTGTTAAGCGGATATCCCATAAGATACATGATTGTTGCAACTATTCCGATAGCTTTAAGAAGCGTGCTGTTTGCATATCTTCTGATAACTCCCCAGAACATCGCACCTGCCAATATCAAATGCATAATATCGCCCGATACATAAATTTTATATATATATGCCGCCTTTACGAAAGGTCCAAGGGTTTCTATCAAAAGCCCGTTATGAAAAGCAGAATAATACATCCCCCATACACTTTGATTATTTACAATCGCTCTTGCAGAGGAAAAATGAACCGCAGCATCCACCGAATTATAAGTCGGTATCAATTTAAAGCCATATCTTAGCTTTAAGAAAACAAGCACTGCCGTCAATATAAAAAACCATGCTGCAAAATCCGCCAATTCATATTTGTATTTTTGAAGTTTTTTCATTTTGAATATAAAAATCCATAAAGCAATCGCTGCAGCAAGGTCAAACAGACCTATGGTTATTATATTAACTTTAATTTTTATCAGACTCAGAATACCCGCAACAAGCGTCTGATAACCCATAAGTGCCATAAACGTAAGCGGAACCCATGTTCCCGCATGAAGTGTCAAATCACTCTTCTTATAAAAATAAAAGCCCGACACAACAGCCGTTAAGGCAATTATATAAAACAAAGATGCTATAACAGAATAATTCATATTTCCTCCGTAATCATAGATTATAATTTACCTATGATAAACAAAAATCTAACCATGATTTCATCTGCCAATCCCTGTCTGTATCTGTGAGGATAAAACAGTTTTTTAATCATAGCTTTAAAATTATATCCCTTAGTTGTAAATAAAGCCAGTATTTTTTTATCTTTTTCACAAAGAGAATCTTTATAATAATATTCATATTCTCTGAGCATTTTTCTGATATTTGAAAAGTAATTATTCAAAAAGAATTTCTTAAATCTCCATATCTGAAATTTAATAAAGTTCATGCCGCCCGCGCTTACATTATGTCCGGTTCTTCTGTAGCCTACGGTAACACGGTTATCATATATAACCTTGCCCAAACCCTGGCAAACTATATAAGTCCACCAGTCATGTCCGCAGGAAAACTTAGGTGTATCCTTTGCAATAAGCTTTCTTGCCTCATTATTAAACACCTCATTGAAGCCAAGAGGCATACAATCCACCAAAGCATTGGCAAATGTCGGTTTCTTTACTTCTCCCTCTTTATCTTTTTGTGACATAACATTTAAATCATTATCGCATAAATCATAATTGGAAAAGTAAAGTATCGGCATGTCATCGTCATTTTCTTCAATCATCTTTACAGCCATATCAATCTTATCCGGATACCACATATCATCCTGATCCGAATAAGCATAATAGTCTGCCTCGTCGCAATGTCTTACAAGCCATAGGAAACTTTTTATAAAGCCGACATTTTTTCCTTCTTCAAGTATAAGCTTTCCGTCTTTTTCATAGTCCTTTAAAATTTCCAGGGTTCCGTCCGTGGAACCGTCATCTCTGACATACAGCTTGATATTCTTATATGTCTGATTCAATATACTATCTATCTGTTCTCTGATATGATCAGCTCCGTTGTAGGAGGATAAAAGTATATTTACTCTCTTCATGGCAATCCTCCTTATCTGGTTTCATATACTATTGAACCCGTTATTTTTAATTTATCTTCACCTATATTGGTTATACAGATTTCATAATTTCCGTCTTTTGAGACATCATACATATAATTTAATAAATAATCTGCTTCTATGCATCTTACCTTGCCATCCGGCTCATATATCTCAACTCTAACCGCGGTATTTTCTTCCTCCATCATAAAAGCAAAAAGCAATATCTTGTCTTTATTCAGATATGTTTTAATAACCTTACGGCTTTCATTTTTTTCTAAATTCAAATCGATATCAACAGCATCTCCATAATCAATTTCATCTCTTGCAAAAGCATCAACGACTTTCCGTTCTTCTGATTTTATATCAGAAGATTTCCTTATATATTCTATATATCCGTCTCCGTAATATATATCCTCGTCTTTAAATTCCACGCTGGTATTTACATACATACCATTAAATATATAGCCTGCCGCATCTGATGTTTTATCTATTGAAAATACAACAGCAAAAACAGAAAGCACACCGATTACAATAAGTATAAGCGGTCTTATCTTATTTTGAGAATATTTTGACATGATAATCGCTCTTTTATAAAGCTGGCTTCTGCTTCCGGCAAAGGACAGTAAATTAAGAAATCTTTCCTGCACTCTTTGAGCCATATGTATGATTCCGTCAAAATATTCTTCTATATCAAAGCCGCCGTATTTAAAGCAATTAAAATCAACCTCCGCTTCCGCCCACATCTTATATTCTTCCCTTACAAGCCATGCCAAAGGATTAAACCAGTGCATACAGCAAATAATATTTGCTATTATCTTCCATAATTCATCCTTCTTCTTATAATGAAAAAGTTCATGTGTAAGTGCTATGCGTAAGTCCTCATCCTCCATATCATCATCCGTAAGATATATAACAGGATTTAGATATCCGTATATAAAGGGAGAAGTTGTATTCGGTAATTTATATATTTCCGGTTTTCTTTTTATCTTTATCTTATCGCATATCTCATCATATATTTTTCTTGTATGTGCATCTATTTCCTGCCTTTTTTCCTTTATAATATAAAGTTTGTTAATACCCCTTATGCATTTAAATATCTCGTATAAAAACATTATAAAAATGATTGCAAGTGCCGGCAAAAAGATAAGCCTCATGGTTTTTGTAAAAAAAACAAGATAATTTTGTCTGCCGGACTCTTTATATGATTCAATGTTAAAAACAATATATATTACAGGTATGAAAAAGCTTATCATAACAAGCTTAAGCAAATAGTAAATCAAATCCGTTCTAAGCAGCTTTCCGCATAGTTTTTTCAGGAGCATCCATATAAGCATAAATATGCTTCCGTTTATACTCATAAATAATATAATCAAAAAAATCCTACATAAGTAATCCATATAATACTTCCTTTTCATTTGTACAAGCTAAATATATTTTATTGTTTTACAATAAAAAAAGCAATAATTAAATAATAAACTATTGCAAAGCAATAATAATGCGAACGAAATAATCCGTTCGCATTATAAAGTAAAATCGATTATAACAAATAATTATATTTTAGTATGAATATACACCATTTGCCGTTACGGTTGTACCGCTGTCATTTGCTATATAAACCTTATGATATCCTGTCTGTGTAACTGAAAAAGAGTGTCCCACGGAACCGTTTCCTTCCACATATCTTCTTGTACCATCCGGCTGAGCTATACCTACTCTTACTGTTTTATTAGATGGTACTATTGCCACTGATATGGTTATAGTACCTCCGCTGTAAGAATAAAACTTACCGCTTGTAGCTGAATGACCGTTAGTTATAGTCCAGTTGCTTATAGAACCGTTTGAATCAGTAACATTTATTGTTCCGATATATATCTCGGAACCGGGTGCATCGTCACTGTCAGGGTATTCGGTATATTCTATATAACCGTCATCACATAAGACACCTTCATCCCCGGCACTGTTTTTTAATACAGGTACTTTTCCGTCCGTCTCATCACTTGTAGCAGCAAGAACTGACATGCTTCCTGCAAAAAGGCATACAACACTCATCAATGCCAACGCTTTTCTTTTGATTTTCTTTGCAATTATCATACTTTTTCCTCCTGTGAATTTAATCTCTCTATGCAAATACATTCTCTATATATTTGTATAGAGGCTCTACTTTATTAGTATATATTTTTATCTTATTTTAGTCAACTAAAAAATGTAAAAACAAAACAGTCCGAAGTGCAAAGAAAAACAGAAGACAAATTGTCTTCTGTTCTTCTTTACGGACATCCGCTATCTTTGATTATTAATTTCCTGTCTTTTTATCCTTGCTGCTTCATTTAGTCTAAATTCAAAATCCTGACGGTTTTTTTGAACCATGGTCTGTAAGGTAAGTCCTACAAAAAATGCCTGAATCGCAGCCACCATCAAAAAACCGCAAGACATAAGTGTCGGAAATTTAGGCACAAGTCCTGTTCTTAAATAATCAACCAGCACAGGAATAAAAAATCCCAGTGATATGGAGCCTAACACTAATGCTATGATACCGAAAAATGATAACGGCTTATAGTTTCTGAAAAGTCTTCCGATGGTTTTTAATACCTTCATTCCGTCCGAATACGTATCAAGCTTTGATTCGCTGCCTTCCGGTCTGTCTCTGTATTCTATTATCAAATTTTCAATAGACATATTTTTATCTATGGCATGTATGCTCATTTCGGTCTCAATTTCAAAACCCTTTGACAAAACAGGAAAGGTTTTAACAAATTCGTATGAGAAGGCTCTGTATCCGGTCATTATATCCTTTATATCGCCCTTAAAAAGCATATTTATACTTTTCTTAACAAGTGCATTACCAAAATTATGAAAAGGTCTTTTGTTTTCTTCATAATATGTAGATGAAAGTCTGTCACCGACAACCATATCCACTTTTTTTCCAAAACCTTTTGAGCCATCTCGGGTGCATATTCCGCAGGATATGTATCATCGCCATCAGTCATGATATAACATTCAGCGTCAATGTCCCTGAACATACTCCTTATAACATTTCCTTTTCCCTGCTTATATTCATAACGAACAACAGCACCTGCTGCCTTCGCCACCTCATCCGTACCGTCGGTTGAATTATTATCATATACATATATAACCGCTTCCGGCAAAACCGTTTTGAAGTCCGTTACAACCTTCTTTATCGTTTTACTTTCATTATAACATGGTATCAAAACCGCTATCTTATCCATTTCACTTT
Source organism: Lachnospiraceae bacterium UBA3820 (assembly GCA_002369325.1). Taxonomy (GTDB): domain Bacteria; phylum Bacillota; class Clostridia; order Lachnospirales; family Lachnospiraceae; genus Coprococcus_C. The sequence goes on along the minus strand of DFDU01000001.1, from coordinate 16,947 downwards.
TCTCAATTATTATATAATCGATTCTCCAATCAAAAACTAAATATTCTCAAATCCATAGCAAATCTCATCAATCAGATTTCCGTTTTTATCATAAACTCTGAATAATGTCCAATAATATCCGTACACAGGCTGCCATACTACCCAAAGGGCCTTTCCGCTGGCAACTCCGCATTTGCCGGTTGTATAAATCCATGCCGGTTTTCCCTGAACATAAAGGTTACAATCAAGGATAAGCATTTCGTATTGATATGACTGGTTGGGATTCTCATAAGACTCAACACCGATTAACCAGCCTCCTCCCTGTCCCGTATAAGGCATTTGACATTTACCGTAAATATACGGATGGTAGCTGTATGTGGTTCCTGCGGAAACTATTTCATTTGGACTGTTTTTCTTACGTGCCTTAACCACTATCGTATATTCACCGAATTTATTCGGAACGAAAGATATACCTTCTGCCGGATTCCACTCGCTTATGCAGCTCCATGTACTTCCGTTATCACCGGAAATATACCAGCTGTATTCCAAATCTTCTCCCGTTGGGTTTGTTACCTGCGCAAAGCCTACAAACCTGTTTTTTGATGCTTCTTCGACTTTGATACCTGTTGCTTCAAATTTACCATTCTTGGTAATCACGTTGGGATTAGAAGTATATCCGAAATTTTGTGACCAGTTATATCCATATTCGGAATTAGGATCATAATAACACGAAATACCTATGCAATTATAATATTCACTCAAAATGTTTTCACGGTGTCCCTGCGATTTCATCCATGCATCCATTACCCATTCCGGTGTTCTTTGACCGGCTGCAATATTTTCACCCTTAGCCGAATAATACTTATTTTTTGGCCATGCGGTAAAACAGCTCGAGCCATCCGGTCTTGTATGTGAAAACGTAGAAGCTATTTCCTGCGCTCTCAGATTCGCCGTATTCATAAGACCTACATCCATTACAAGCGGTTCCAATCCGTTGGCTGCTCTCTCCTGATTTACAATGTCAAGAACATCCCACGCATAATCATAATTAAAACCTGCCAGACCGGCTTCAGCGATTGCAGCATCTTCCACACTTTCTTCTATGCAATCTTCAGAATCACTTGCTTGAAGCACAACCGAGGTCTCATCAACATTTTCCTCGCCGGAAAGACTTTCAAACTCATTGACAGAAATTGTTTCAACCGATGAAACAAGCGAATCATCTTCCTTCGCACTTACCGTTTTCGCATAATTAAACGGGTTGATAAGAGCAATAAGTAATATTGCTACCAACAATTTTGAAACATGACTCTTAATCTTCATATCAATATCCCCCTTAATTTAATATATATTTTAGTAAACATTTTCAAATCCATAGCATACTTCATCAAGCATATTTCCGTCTTTATCATAAACTCTGAATAATGTCCAATAATATCCGTATACAGGCTGCCATACTACCCAGAGAGCCTTTCCTTCGGCAACTCCGCATTTGCCGGTTGTATAAATCCATGCATCCTTACCCTGAATGTAAAGATTACAGTCAAGTATAAGCATCTCGTACTGGTATGACTGATTCGGATTCTCATAAGACTCAACACCGATTAACCAACCGCCACCCGGTCCGGTATAAGGCATCTGACATTTGCCGTATATAACAGGATGATAGCTGTATGATGCCATAGCCTCAACGGTTGTTGCATCATCGCCTTCTTTTCTCGCCTTACAAAGTATTGCATATTCTCCAAATGTATCCGGTGTCCACACAAGGCAATTATTACCCTTTGTCCAACCGTTTACCAACTGCCAGCTTGCTCCGTTATCCTTTGTCGCATACCAGGAGTATTCAATATTCGATATATCGCTTTGATTTGTAGCCATTGCTGCAACTATTCTGTATCTGCTGCTTTCGGCAACATAAATTCCGTTTGACATAAGAGTCGTATTATCGGAATAATAATTTGAATCTGTATACTGGTTGCCCTCGCCGATATGCTTATAATATAACGCTGCTGCAGCCGAAACAAGACAGGCATTATAATCAATCGCAACCTCGTTACATTGGTAATCGTCGGCGGTATCGCTGTAAGCTCCGCCGGTCTTAGGACCTCCGACAAGTGCTCCAAGCAAAACATGAGCCTGCTCGGTTGTTCCCTTCGGACCGCCTGTATATCCGGATGCCGCTCTGTGATGAGGATATCTGGAGCTGTTTGCACTGTAACCTACGACATAGCATCTGTTTGAAGGATTGCTTCCCAGTAAATAACCCATCTGGTTTTCAGCCCATGCAAGATATGAGTTGCCTCCGACAGCCTTATCATACAAAAGGCCCGTAAACTGCATTGAAGTATTATATCTTGCGGAACCCCATTCATTTACACATACATAACCGTCACTGTTTGTTCTGTCCTTATATGTATCCATTATACTCTTAAGAGAGCTTGCGTTTCCGCTGTAATAAGCAAGAGCCGGAGCTGTATTATCCCAACCGTAAGGCCACCAAACATTCTTTGCCTTATCTTCGTTTTTATATTGATTATACTCATTTAAATAAAATCCGTCATTGGTCGCATTATATAACATAATTGCAGCAAGACAATAATCATCTGCCCAACCCGAAGATGCATAAAACGAACCTGCGGAAGTATTACATTTCTTTTGATTTACATATGCATAAGAAAAAAGCTTCTTTGCCGTTTCAAGATAATTGCTTCCTCCGAAGTTTTTATATTGCATTACAAGTGCTGCAGCAGATAGACTTACGATGTCGGTTGAAGGTTCCGAAGCACTTGTGAAAAATACAGGTCTGTTTGAAGAGTTGCTGTTTTGATTCTCCGGCGGTCCCCAATATCCGTGGTCAAATCCGCCTCCACCCTGTCCTACCTGACAGCAGAAGGCTTCTACATTTCCGTAAGAATCAAGGACTGTACACTTTACAAGATAATCCGCAAATTTTGTTGTAATGGTTTGTAAATGTCCCGACTGTCCGGAGGCCTGATATGAGTCCTTATAAACATCGTAGCTCATACCGAGCGTAAATGCCGAAAAAGCTTCCGGCAATCCGAATTTTACATGGTCACCGGCATCGTGAAATCCGCCTGTTAAATCCACCCAGACTGTTGATCCGTCATTTTTTGTATAATAGGCTCCGTCGTTAGTATGACAATTGCCTCGCCAGTCAAGCAACGATGCTGAAGATACATCATTTCCGCACATATTTGCATCATAAAGATAAAGAGAATATTGAAGAAGCTTTGCATAATTATAATTTGCCTGCTCCACAAGCTCTGTTTTCTCAATCTGTTCATCCTCAGCCAAAGAAACGATGCTTCCTCCGTACTCAAATACCGTAAGCATCATCACAAGAGTCATAAAAAATACGGCTATACGTTTTTTGTTTTGATTTTTTACCAACATATCATCCTCCCGTTTATTTAATAGCTTTTATCCGTGACATATCCCCAACAAAATGAGGACGTTGCTCCATCGGCAGTCTTAGCTTCGCAAAGAAGCCAATACGAGCCTTTTTTCGGTTTCCAATTTATCCAGTTTCCATTTGACCAATTACTTACGACACGCCAGGTTTTTGAATTTAAATCATATTCCTGCCAGCGGAACATAACCTCTCCTCTGTTTGTTTCGTATCCTGCTCCAACAGGTATGCAATCGCTTTGAGACATAAAGCAAAATCCATTTAATGTAACATAAGGCTTTTTATAATCATATTCCGAAACAAATCCCTGTGCATACGATTCCACCTTACCGCTTGAATTCATAGCTTCAACATAAATCCAATAAGAACCCTTGGACGGATTCCAAAGTGTCCAGTTGCTCTTTGACCAGTCGCTTACAACTGTCCATTTTTTGGTTGTCAGATTATATTCCTGCCAACGGAATTTCATATTGGTATCATCACTGTTGTATGAGACACCGACAGCAAGACCATCCTTTAAAAGTGCGGTGCAACAACCGTTTATGGTAATATTTCCCGTCGCTTTATAATTCTTAGTCGATGTGTACCCTAAGCAATAATTTATGTTTTTTCCGGTAGAATCATCGATTTCCAGATATATCCAATAATCACCTTTATCCGGTTTCCATGATACATTATCTTTGGCACTCCAGTTTTGAAGAACACTCCATGATTTTTTTTGAAGATCATAAATCTGCCATTTGAATTTTAAATCTGAAAAATCACTTTCATATGAGGCAGACAAAGAAATATCATTTTTATTTTCAATGATATCAATTCCCGTTATTTCGGTCGACGCAGGAGCGGCACCGGTAAATGCCTTTATCCTTGCGCAAAGCATATTCTCGCTTTTATAATATAAATCTATCCATTGGTTATTTTTATAATAATATGAATGTCCCGGCTCCGTATCACTTATGAAAGATAGCTCGCCCGTACTGTAATTTCCGTCGCAATACATTTCAACATTTGTCTTTGATGTATCAAGGCTTGTAAGTGTCACTGCAACGGTAAAGCGCTCGCCTTTTTTTAATCTAACCGGAGCATCCAGCTTAACCGTATGATATCCTGCATATTTAAAGCTTCCGGACAATGGCTCCTCAAGCAGCACCTCACCGGAACAGGGATTATCATAATCCGAATTTTTATATATCTGAATTTCATATTTTACATTACTGCTGCCCGAAGCAAAAGAAACAGCTTCAAGTTCTTCCGTTCTTGCACCGCTAACGGTATATACATTTGCAAAGGTTGTTCCGCTATTCACGCTCAGATATTTCGTAGAGCTGCTTCCGTCATATTGATAATTAAAATCATAATTATCGGCCGCTTCGAAGATAAAGGCATATGCCTTAGCGTTTGATAGTACAAGGTCTTCATATGAAACCCAGATATATTCCATTCCGCCCCAGCTGTTTTTTATAAGCCATGCTCCGTCGGCAGATGGCTTAACAGTTGAATTAAAATTATCAGCCGAATAATCATCATCCCAGCCTATTATCGATATTTCATGATTAGCCTTTGTCGTACTGTTTTGATAATAGGAATGTTTGATACTGTTATAATTATAATTATTCATAAGATAAATGGAGCTTGTAACGCTGCCATGTTCCATAATATGACGTTTGACAGCTTCTTTATTTGTCATCGACATAATATCCACATTTTGTAAATGCACAACATCATTATATGCCTCAGAGGAATCTATAGACATATTTACCGATGCATCCTCATAAGGATACTCACTTTCGTTTGCCGCGCCTCTCCATGCTGCAAGTGCAAACAAATTATATATATCAGCACCTCCGATATTCAAAAAATTCGAATTTGATGACATTATTGTATTGCTGTCATTTCCGATATTTCCCAAGGGATCATCAGTGCAATGATACATAAAATAAGCAAAATGCAATTCTGACAAATCAGGCTTATCCATTATATTTTGTGATATCAGCGATGACTCTGCCGCACTCATAACCGCAAATGCCCAGCATGTACCGTAAGCACCCTGGTTTTTTGCTTCAGTGACCATCCCGAAATCTCTTGAGTCATAGCTCGACGGTATGCCGGCTTCACGTCGAAGCGATACTGTGTCCGGATCATACTCCAAAGTACTTATATAATCCGAACTGTCGGTTTCCACAAAATAGTCAACATCTATATATCCCGAATTATTTATGTAAAAATCATATAATTCCTCATATCCTGAATTATCCGACTCAGTATTTTCATCCGTATATGCTTCGGTATCAGCATCGGAATCTGTTGCTATTATTTCAATATTATCCATATCCGCAGCCTTCGTCGCTCCGATTCCCAAAAGGGTGGAAAAACCTATTAAAAAGCTGCTTATCATAAATTTAAATTTTCTCAAAAAAAGCACCTCCACATAAGATATATTATAACCATTTTGGGTGACCTATGTAAAGAAAAAAGTGCATATTAGGGTATGCACTTTTTTCCATTTTGGATATCTTTATTTTTCTAATATGAAAGTAATTTCATTATATAATCCTTTTTAAGACTGTATCCGTATCTAAGCGCTACAGCCCAGCCTTTTCCGTAAGGATTTTCATTTATTCCGAGCCATTCCACATAAGGAGCACTGCCTCTGGTAACTAACGAAAATCTCGGGTCAACGCACTCCATGGTCAAAGCGGTTGATGTAGCATATGCCTTCAAGTGCTGAACATGTGCTCTTACACCCATTCTTACACTCGGGAACGATGCTCCGCCGACACCGCCTCCGGTTGCTCCGAGTCCCGCAAAATTGAACTGACTTATATCTACATCTCCGCCGAATTTTAAGAACCCCGTTTCTTTCATACATTGACAAAATGCAACCTCAGGCTTAATTCCTTCAGCCTGACATTCCTGCATATATACAAGGCAGAAATCATCGAGCGTCGGAGCATCGGTATTCTTATAAAACTCAGGATATGTATGTGACGCAAGGAAGTATGCCTTCATTCTTGCTATAGTCATATCCGAAGTACCCGCTATAGCCATATATGTTGCGGCATTATAGCCTATACTCTTGGATAAGATTTCACCATTTCCCGATTTAGCTTCAACAAGCACCCAGTAAGAGCCTGTGTCAGGATACCAATAAATGCTGTCCTGCGTAGTCCAGTCACTTAAGGTTGTCCAAGAATTTGCCTTTATATCATATATGCTGTATCTGAATGTTATGGTATCTTCTTTTGAATACTTAGGCTTTATTCTGTATCCGTACTGTTCTTCTTCCACCTGAACATCATCAAGTCTGAATACATCTCCGTAGCCCTGATCTATCTGCCATGCATAAGTATATGTTGCGGTAAGGCCTTCCTTTGTTCTTCCCTGAACATGTACCCAATAGGTTCCTCTCTTAGGTCTCCAGGTTATCCAGTTTCCACCATACCAGTTTTGAATTTCAGACCATGTCTTGTTATTAACATCATACACAAGCCATCTGAATTCAGGACTTGTTCCGTCGGTGTCATAGCCTGCACCGAGTGCAATCTCATCCTGTCGCATATCGATACAAAGACCGGTTATATCAAAATAATTCTTTCTGTAATTTTTCTGGTTTGCAAATGCAATTGTATAGCTTGAAGAAACGCCTTTATCGGTTATTGCCTCGACATGAACCCAATAATTTCCCGGTCCCGGTTTCCATGTAGTCCAGTTTGCACCGTACCAGTCACTTATCTCTTCCCATTGGAGTGTCGCAAGATTGTAAGACATCCATCTGAATCTTACATTCTTCATATCTGTAGCATAATTTACTCCCAATGCTATCTCATCATTTCTTATTTCATAACATATACCGTTTAAGTCCAGATAATTTTCTCTGTAATCCTTTGTTACCGCTACGGCATATGTATATTCTGCGGTATTTCCGTCAGAAGTCTTTGCTTCGACATGAAGCCAATAATTTCCTTTTCCCGGTTTCCATAAAGCCCAGTTTCCATTCCACCAATCGCTTATAACGGTCCATTGCTGAGTTTGTAAATTATAAGCCATCCATTTGAATTTGACATTACTGTCACTGCTTTCGTATGCAGCTCCCACAGCAAGTCCGTCTTCTCTGTCCACATAACAAAATCCGGAAATGCCTATAAATTGTTTTGAATAATCAGTGAGAACATTATACTCAAGTGACTGTTCTCCCATTATATTTCCGTCTGAGGAAGCCAAAAGAACATGAAGTGTATATTCTCCCGGTGTCGGACGCCATTTTACCCTGTTTTGTTCTGTCCACTCGGATACAATCTCTGTTTTTCCGGTTGCCTTATTTACTGCAGTAAATCTGTAAATATATTTATATCTGTCATCAAAATGTGCTATAACATCTATTCCGTAATCTTCGGACTTAAGATTTTCATCCGTTTTTGTATTATGTTCCTCGCAGTTAAGATGAAGCTCACCCATTCTGTAATGTTTATTGAAATATCCGGCAATTGCCTTCGCATCGGCTTTTCCCAGATTTTCAAGCTTATAGTCCGCATTAAGGAAGTTTGAAACATCAGAAGCATTACTTACAAATGCATGCTCGATTATCATTCCCGGTATGCCTCTTCTTCTTGAAGCATTTATAACGGTATAATAATCGGATATATCGCCTGTAGGATATGTTTCCGCAGGTTCACCGCCTACAGGTGTTGCATTACGCATCTTGGTTCCAAGATTCTTAAGTCCGAGTGATGCAAGATTTGTAAGGATATCTTTTCCGATTTCTTCACAGGTTGTATGAGCATAATAATTATACTGGCTTGTATTAGGAATCCATACCTCAGAACCGTTTGATGTTGTTCCGGTTGATGAATTGTTATGAATACTTACAAATAAGTCGGCATTATAACTCTTTGCTATCTGCGCTCTTTCGGTAAGACCGCGTGATGTTGAATTATCATATCTTGTCATATAAACGGTTATTCCAACATACTTTTCAAGCTCAGCCTTACATGCCTGCGCAATCTTTAAATTAAGATCTCTTTCATAATATGTAACGCCGCCGTAGGTTCTTGTAGCACCCGCGTCACCGCCTCCATGTCCCGGATCAAGTACGACAACTACATTTCCGGTCCCGTCGGTAACATTTACAAGGTCACTTTCCGAAGCAGCATCGGCAATTGCGGCATCGACATCCTCTCTTGAAAGGACCTCTCCGTTAGCATCACTGAATATATAATCCACATCAGACACATCCGACGCATCGGAAGCATCCTCATCCACAAACCATGCATCAGGAGCAACAGAAATCTCGGTATCAACACCAAATCCTGCATTCACATCAATTGAAGCAAAATCAATACTTAAGGTTTCGCCGTCCGTTACATAATCAAGACCGGTTAATCTATATTCGCCTTTAAGGCTTTCATCATTGAAGCTTAAAGTAAATAAAATATTTGAATCTACGATTTTCTCGGCTTCGATATCATAAGCCACGCCTGTGGTTTCATTTACATAATGTAAAATCGCATTTTCAAGTTCACCCTCTACGGCCTCAAGACCGCATGCAACAAAGATTGAAGAAGGTGTCTCAACATAATCGCTTTCTACCACAAGATAGCTTAATACCGCTTCGGTGACTTCTGCATCCGTATCGGTCGCTGTGTCCTCGGAATTTACAACCTCAACACTCTCAAAGCCTTCATCTGCCAAAGCATCGGTATCCGTTGCAACCGCAGCCTCATTATCCGTCATGGCAAATGCGGTAAAATCATTCCCGGTAAGGAGCATAAAGGCACATAAAAAAATCGCCAAAAATCTTTTATACTTCTTCATAATTCAACCTTCCTTTGTAAAAAAATCTTTGACGATTATACCATTTTTTAAATATATATGCAATAATTAGTTAACAATTGCTAACATTTGGAAATAGTAAAAAAGAGGCATTTCTGCCTCTTTTTTACTATTTTCCAAGATAGGTTACTTCTCCCACGTAATCAACATGTAAAATTTCACCCTCATTTACGGTCACTTCTATATATTCAGTTCCGCTACACTCGCCCCACATACACGAATGATAAAACAATCTGTTTGGTAAACGGTCAACTTGAAAAGAGTTGTAACTATCATAATTCAATTCATCAACAGTTTTGTCAACGCTATATAAAGTCGAAGAAAGAACCTCAACCTGACTATACTCATCAACCATTTTGATTCTGTATCTTCCCGGAAGTATATGCACTCCCGCCTTAACCTCATAAGAGTATTGCTCCTTTCCGGTTAAGTCATCTGTATATATTCCTTTTGTATAAAGAGTATTGTTTACATCATACCTAAATTCTGCCTTGGTTGCATATAATATATCTCCGTTTTTTAATGTAAAAATCCTGTTACCCATACCAGAGCTTGTATAGTATCCATCATGTCTTCCAAAATATAACAAAATACAATCTGCATATATTGTGGATGGTGAAACCATAACCTCACCAGGTTCAAGATTTACTCCCACTATATAATTCACTGAATTTTCATATGTATTAAATACCGGTGCTACACCGGTGCTAAATTTACCCGAGTAATGTCCGTCATTTTGATCCATATTGTAGTAATAATTATAATCCTGTATAAGACCTCTTGCGACCATTCCATTCCAATGGAAATAATAAATCAAGTCTGTTTTTTCACTCGGATCGTAATTAAATCCATCCGATATAAGACTACCGTCAGCATTAGCATACCCGTAATCCCGACCGTTTGCAAACTGAAACCACCCACTGTCTTCAAGCTTACCATTTGCATTCAAATATACAGGATAGCCATCTTCATTCCACGTAATCTGGTCCTTGTAAAGATATCCCTGACTATCAAAATAGCATGTATATCCTACCGCATCGCAATATTTAAAGTCATTAAAAACTTCATGCCCATATGAATCAAAATAAATAATATGTTCCCCATCTGGATGATATGTAAGATAATTTTTCATCGGAGTACCATCATGCTGAAGAAAGTAAGTATAGCTTCCGTCAAAGAAGAAACTGTCAATTATCTTTTTATTGTTTTTATACCAATATAAACCTTTTTTCGTTACTCCATCTTCTTTATAGCTATAATAGCCATATGCCATACCGTTTGTAACTGTTTCAACTTCTTCATCGGATACATCTTCTTCCGAATCGGATACATCTTCTTCCGAATCCGCTACTGTTTCAACTTCAGTAATATTTGCTTCATCTAAATCAAAAGATTCTGTTTTTTCCTCGTCGAAGCTATTATGTTCCTCAATATCTCTGTCAAAATCCGGTGACACTTGAAGCTCTATCATTTCCTGAGCACCGGAATTGATATTATATACCATACCGCTCCCTGTTAATACAACGGCACCTACTACCGCTACCATAAAAAACTTTTTAAATTTCATATAGTCTCCTCCTACTATCTATAATCTCCAATATTTATAGCCTGCCGACTCATACTCCTTACGATTCAAAAGCCCCTTAATATCAAGAAGTACCTTTGTTCCTTCCCCAAAGAACCTATCCATCTTTTCAATCGTAAAAGAAGAAAACTCATTATGCGCAACCGCAAGTATAACGGCATCCATATCTTTTATCGAATCCATATCAACGAATTCTATATCATATAATTGCTTTGCTTCTACTGCGTCAGCCTCAGGATCCGCAATCATAGGTTGTATTCCGTACTCACGTAGTTCCTTTACAATATCTATAACCTTCGTATTTCTTGTATCAGGACAATTTTCCTTAAATGTAAATCCCAAGATAGCAACATCCGCATCTTTTACGGTTTTATCTGCTTCAATAAGCTTTTTAACGCAATTTTCAGCTACATATTTGCCCATATCATCATTAACCTGACGTCCTGCCAAAATAATTTTGCTATGATAACCTCTCATCTCAGCCTTATAAGTTAGATAATACGGATCAACGCCTATACAATGTCCTCCAACGAGTCCAGGATAAAACTTAAGGAAGTTCCACTTTGTTCCGGCTGCTTCCAATACTGCCTTGGTATCAATTCCCATTTTATTGAAGATAATTGATAATTCATTCATAAAGGCAATATTTATATCCCGCTGACTGTTTTCTATAACCTTTGCGGCTTCAGCAACCTTTATGCTTTCAGCTCGATGTACACCGGCCTCAATAACAAGCTCATATACCTTTGCCACACAGTCCAAAGTCTCATCATCCATTCCTGAAACAATCTTTTTTATAGTTTCAAGTCGATGAACCTTATCGCCCGGATTTATACGTTCCGGTGAATAACCTACCTTAAAATCTATACCGCATTTTAATCCTGACTCTTTTTCAAGTATCGGGACACAAACTTCTTCCGTTACGCCCGGATAAACCGTCGATTCAAAGACCACCACGGAACCTTTTGTAAGATTTCTTCCAAGAATTCTGCTTGCACCTTCTACAGGTGTCAAATCAGGACTGTGATCATCATTAACAGGTGTTGGAACAGCCACAATATGAAACTTTGCTTCACGAAGACGTGTCTCATCTGTTGTAAAATCAACAGTAGTCTTGCTTATAACTTCATCTCCGACCTCATGTGTAGGATCGATTCCATTCTTATACATTTCTATTTTTTTACTGTTTAAATCAAAGCCTATTACATTTACTTTTTTAGCAAACGCAACTGCTATAGGCATCCCGACGTATCCCAGGCCTATCAATGATATTTTTTCTTTTTTATCGACAAGGCGATTGTAAAGTTCCAAATATCCATCTCTCCTCTTTATATATCATTTCTACTGAAGCATATTTTTCACGGAAATTCCACCATCAACATATATTACATCAAGCGCACAATCTACTCTGAGAATCTCTCCGTCAGTGACCGTAACATAGATTTCATCTTTTCCGGCTCCTAAATCATTGCTGCTACAGTAATATCTTCTGTTAAATAAACGGTTTACTTCAGTCTCATCCGAAGGAGCAGTCCAATTTCCGTACTCATCAAAAACAGGATATTCGACAGCTCCGTTTGGTGAAAATAAAGACGAGTTAAGTATTTCCACATATGACCATTCACCGAGTTTTATTAAATAAGTTCCTGCCGGCAAATGAGTTCCTACCTTTCCTTCAAAAGCATAATACACCTGCCCCGTTTCCGAATCGTTCCAATAATCAAGAACACAAGGTGTACTTGCAGGATCATAAGAAACATAACAATCCGTCATCGTCAATATATCTCCATCCTGTATATTAAAAATCCAATTACCCATACAACCATATATATATTGATAATGATCAGCACTGCAATAGTCTATCCAATTATTAAAAGCGCCTTTCTGTATCGGAGATGTCATAACTTCGCCTGTCGGTATATTTATACCTCCGATATATCTTACCTCATCTTCTCCTGCTCCGAAATAAAGAGGATTGCCCGTTGCAAATTTTCCAAGATAGTGTCCGTCAGTTTCATCCATACTGTAATAAAAATTATTATCCTGTATAAGACCTCTGGCTACCATTCCGTTCCAATGATAATAAACCACTCTTCCCCACGGATCATAGTCAAAGCCATAATTTCTGAGGTATCCGTTCGGTTCGGCAAAACCGAAATCACGACCATTGGCAAACCGGAACCATCCCTCATCCTCAAGCTTACCGTTTGCATTAAGATACATCGGATTTCCATATTCATCAAAGGTTATCTGATCCTTATAGATATATCCGTCACTACCAAAATAACATGTATATCCTACTGAAGGACAATATACAAAATCATTAAATACCTCATGTCCATCTTCATCAAAATAGATAATATGTACTCCATCAGGATGGTAGGTAAGTTTATCACACATAGGCGTACCATCCCACTCAAGGTAATATGTATAATTCCCGTCAAAGAAAAAGCTCTTTGTTATCTTATTGGCACCTTTATACCAATAATCTCCATCCGACCAAACATCCTCATCATCATAACGATAAAATGAAGTGTTTCCTTTGAAAGTAAGTTCTGCTCCGGCTTCCGATACTTCATTTTCATCCAAAACCACCGCATCGTTTTCCGCTGCTTTTACATCTGCATTATTGCTTAACGCAAGTCCTGTAAAAACTGCCATTGACAGAGCAAGTCCGCCTAACAATTTTTTAATTCTCATTTTTTTGTTTCCCCCTTAAATAAACATTATATTTTGTTAATCTCTGTTAAAAATATCTCTTGAATAAACCTTATCCTTAACATCATTTAGTTTATCATCCTGTCTGTTTGCAACAATTACATCAGACAGTTTTTTAAATTCTTCCAAATCATTGACAATCTTATACCCGCAAAACTCATCTTTTTTTAAAGTTGGCTCGTAAATAATCTGTGTAACTCCTTTATCATGCAATCTCTGCATAATCCCCTGGATAGCCGATTGCCTGAAATTATCGGAATTCGTCTTCATAGTCAATCTGTAAATTCCGACAATTTTAGGATTTCTTTCCATAATTCTTCGTGCGATAAAGCTCTTACGTACATGATTGGATTCCACTATCGCAGTAATAATCTTATTCGGAACTCCGTCATAATTGGCAAGCAATTGTTTTGTATCCTTAGGCAGACAATATCCTCCATATCCGAAAGAAGGGTTGTTATAATCCATACCGATTCTCGGGTCAAGACCTATACCCTCTATAATCTGTTTTGTGTCAAGACAATTGACCTCGGCATAAGTATCTATCTCATTAAAATAAGATACTCTCATAGCAAGATACGTATTTGCAAAAAGCTTAATCGCCTCAGCTTCTGTCGAATCCGTCAATAATATTTTTATATCTTTTTTTATCGCACCTTCAGCCAAAAGATTGGCGAAAGTCTGTGCCCTGCCGCTTTTTTCTCCGACAATTATCCTTGAAGGATAAAGATTATCGTAAAGTGCACGTCCCTCACGAAGAAATTCCGGAGAGAAAATAATATTATTGGTATTATATTTATGCCTCATCTCTTTTGTAAATCCTACCGGAACCGTCGATTTTACAATCATAACCGCATTTGGGTTAATCTTGCATACAAGCTCAATAACCGCTTCAACGGAACTTGTATCAAAATAATTGATATCCACATCATAATTTGTCGGAGTTGATATAATAATATATTCCGCATCCTTATATGCTTCTTCACCATTGGTAGTTGCAGTAAGATTTAATTCTTTGGTAGAAAGATATTCCTGAATCTCCTTATCAACAATCGGTGATTTTTTATTATTAATCATCTCAACTTTTTCTTCAATTATATCAACAGCTTTTACTTCATTATTTTGTGATAAGAGTATGGCATTTGATAAACCGACATACCCTGTTCCCGCAACAGCAATTTTCATAATAAAAACACTCCCTTTGCTCAATATGCTTGATATTATACCATAATATTCTATATTTGAAAACAAAAACAACGATTAACTTCTTATTCTTTTAACACAATTCTATTCCCATCAACATCCCAATAAGATATATCGACTACTTCATTTGTATCCCTTCTTATTACTTGATATACCACTTCTGTTTTATCATATAAATCTTCTTTCCAATACTCTTCCGACAAATTTTCCTTATCTAAAACAGTCATGTTATTTTCCTCGAAAATATTATTGTATAATTTACATATTTTATCATTATTATTCCAAATTGAAGCATCTTTATAATACGCTAATATTTCATAATCTGAATCAGACATAAGCATTAAGTACTGGTATATATCACACGTATTTACAAAATATTTATTTTTAACATTAGAAATATAATCATCATATAATTCGATCCATTTTTCATCATTCCTATAATCTGCAAGTTCATAATTATTTTTTAAATACTGTCCAAGAAAACGCGTTGTCTTACGAGCACCCGAAGGATTAAGGTGTGATGTTTCATCAGCATAATCAACATCAAAATTGATTCCGATTTCATCAGTCATATATATCATATTCAAAAACTCAACATTTTCATTTCTTTTTGCTATTTCATATGCCATGTTAGCTCTTCTTTGTGATTCATAGCTCGCCGGATACGGTATATTAATCATAAGAACCTTTATGTCATTTTGAGCACATAAATCTATTATTTTTTGCATATACATCGTTGCATTATTATCTGCAAAAGAATAATCATCCGGGCTAATCAACTGTGGAAAAGTTGCATCAGCTACTCCCATAAGATAAAATGCACCTCTTGTATATTCTCGTTCTGTAGCCCTTTTTTTATTATTCTCTTCTGATATTACAAACCATCTGTCATGATATAAATACAAAGGGAAAAAAAATTCCGGCCAATATTTTTTTTCAATACAATCTGTAACTGCCTGATACTTTATAATTGGAGATTTAATCGCATCAAGAGAATTATGGCTACGTGCCGGCTGATCGGGATCATTTTTTTGGTCTCCATATTCGAATCCATATACATCTATAACAACTACTTTAGGATTATGTACCTTAATTGCATCTTTTAAATTATAATATGTTAACGGAAGCCTTTCTCCTCCATATGCAAGATTCCATGATGAAATACCATAATCTTTGTATAACTCCATAGGAAATATTCCGTTATACATATGACTTGTACCAAAAAAAATCACATCACAATCATCTGCATCATAGAAACCAAGTCTGTTCCTATAGCTATCCGGCCGACTCAAGAAATAAGACGAAACATATATAGCGGCGAAAATCGACAAAATGACAGTCACAAAACTCAAAAAATTTTTAAGTTTAAAATTGGAAGTAGATAAATGCACTTTCATTATATCCTGCCCCCCATCTTCCAAATATCAAAACAGATAACACCAAACAAACATATAAAATATCTCTTGCCCAAAGAGGCTGCTGCATAACACCCTCAATGATATTAATCTTTTTATATTTCAAGAAATCTATAAACATAAGCAAAGCAATTGAAAAAAACAATAAATGAACCTGTTTCTCATGCAGACCCAAATTAAATAATGACCCATCGACCAATGCATAATAATTATTAACAGTTAATACGCTTACAATTGCTTCCTTTGCCTGAGTAAGGCTGTTCGCTCTAAAAAAAAGCCAGCAAAAATCAATAAGTATAAATGTTATAACAGTTTTTAAAATTCTTACACTCACGGCATCCTTTACCGGAACGGACAATTTTGACAAGTTTCTTTTTCTTTTGCCTGCTATATCTCCAGTCACCTGAAACAATCCGTTTAATCCTCCCCACGCCACAAAATGCCATGCCGCACCGTGCCAGAATCCGCTTACCAAAAATACAATCATCAAATTAATTCTTTTTCTTATTTCCCCTTTTCTGTTGCCTCCAAGAGGTATATATAAATAATCTCTAAACCATGTTGAAAGAGAAATATGCCACCTTCTCCAGAATTCTGTAATACTGGCGGAGATATATGGCAGCCTGAAATTTTCATTGAAATGAAACCCCAACATCCTGCCCATACCGATGGCCATGTCGCTGTAACCGGAGAAATCGAAGAAAATCTGAAGCGTATATGCTATGCTTCCGACCCAGGCAGTCGGACAGTTTATATCGGCATTGCCCCAGATCGCATCTGCAGCC
>DFDU01000113.1 GCA_002369325.1 Lachnospiraceae bacterium UBA3820 | reverse complement strand
TTTCAGCCAGGGACTTATCCTTTTCGGCAATGATTTTATCTTTTTCTTCAATGAATGCTTTGCTTTTTTCCTGCTCGTTTTCGATGCCCTCGCGTATTCCTTTTCTGTAGATGGAGAGAGTATCCCTTTCGTATCTTTCCCGTGCACGACATTGCTCGGCTATTTTTTCATCTTCGGTCATGCGGTGCATAGTGACTATGGTTTCACCTATATATTCATTTTTCTCTGCTAACATTTTTATCTCCTCCTAGGTGATGGCTTTAAAAAGCTTAGCCCAATAATATAAATCATTTTTACATTCTTCAGTTACATTTTCTATCTGGCTTAAGTTTAGCACACGAAGAACGAATTTGTCACTATAAACTTCATGATTTTTCGTATTTAACATCATAAATTCAGAATAAAATTCAGGTGTCAGATGTTTGATATTAAAATCAATTATTCCTATATGCATCGTTGGGTGAACCATAATATAATCCTCACCGCTTTTCAGATGGTCAAATGCTCTGCAAAGATATGTAAGTGAGCGCTCCGGCCAATTACCATAATCTATAACCTGCATTTCAATATTTAAAATCTGATTATCGTTTAACAGGATTTTTAAATCCAATATACAAGTTTTATCATCTATTATTTTGCCGAGTTCGATAGGGTTCTCAATTTTTACAGAACTTATACTATCTTCAGGTAAATCGAGTAGTGCATATAGTAGTCCGGTCAGAGCCTTTGTATTTTCCTGAAATACAGCTCTGAACATATAATCATTTGTTAAATTGTATAAAATCTTACCAGTGGGTAAAGAAGTTAAATCTATTTTGTTTTTTGTCATTTTTTATACCTCTTTCTTTTGCTTTATGTGTTTGTTTAGGATGGGAATAGTTGCCTTTGCATTTGTAAAAAAGATTGAAAAATAGGAATTATATGCTTGAGATAAATTATAAAAAGATTATTATCAGCGGGCAAGTATAAGTTTTGCACATTTGTATCCGAAAGTTTACATCTCAATGTAAGAGTTGTATAATTATTGAGTATATTTTAATTTACTATATTAAACATAAGGAGCTTTTATGGATACTGAAAGAATATGTGAAGTTTTATCAAAAAAACCCGATAAGATTATATTTAGCGGACTTGTTGATAACTCATATAAATATAAGAAAATTGTTATAAAAAAAATCATTATTAAAGGCAGAGAAGTTTATCAAGCTGAGCGTTTTACCGAAAAGCAGACTTTTCATGAAAATATGGATGCCGTAACTTTAGAGTCTGTTGTCTTTTCCGAATTTCCTGATAATTACAAGCAGCTTAATATATTTTGCGAAGATGTCCAGTATGATTTTAAGTATTCTAAAAAAGGAAAGCTTTTATTCAATGAGCATAAGATTAAGCTATCGAAAAATTTAAAACATAATAATGATTTGGATGATTTTAAGATGATTACACATAGAGAAAAAAATTCACACAACAGAAAAAAGAATTATCTTTTACCTGAGGGAACAGTAATTCCACCGCTTGTTGATCTTGGGATATTTACAAAGGAAGGTAAGATTGTAAAATCCATGTATGGTAAATATCGTCAGATAAATCGTTTTCTTGAGTTAGTAGAAGATGTGGTTAGGGATTATCCAAATAAGGATATGCATATAGTTGACTTCGGATGCGGAAAATCCTATCTTACATTTATTTTATATTATTATCTGGTTTGTGTAAAAGGATACGGCGTGCATATGACGGGACTTGACCTAAAGGAAGATGTTATAAATAAGTGTAATGAAACCGCCCGGAAATACGGTTATGACAATCTTTCTTTTGAACTTGGCGATATAAACGGATATAAGCCTAATGATAAGGTTGATATGATAATCACGCTTCATGCGTGTGATACAGCAACGGATTATGCTCTTATCAATGCTATAAACTGGGATGTCGGCATCATAATGTCTGTTCCCTGCTGTCAGAAAGAGATAAATGCGGTGATTGCCTCTGATGATTTTTCAATACTTACTAAGCATGGAATTATTAAGGAGCGCATCTCGGCGCTTATGACCGATACGATAAGGGCGGACATACTCGAATATTGCGGATATAAAACTCAGATACTTGAATTTGTTGACTATGACAGCTCTCCGAAAAATCTTCTTATACGGGCAGTTAAGAGAAAAAAGGATATACCGGAAGAAAGAAAGCAGGAGATAAAAGAGGAAATTGACAGGCTGATGAAGGAATTTAATATAAAGCAGACGCTCTATGAGAAAATATATAATATTTAATATTATTATTGATAAAATAGTAGAATACTATTAAAATAGTTTTAGATTATTTTGGAGGTAAGTAATTTTTTGGGGCATTGTGCCCCATTATTTTTAGAGTTTAAAGAGGAATAATATATGAATAAAAAACTTGTAATTGTAATAGTAATACAGGCATTTATAGTAACGTTTTTACTTGGTGTAATTCTTGGTATGAAAATCCAAAAGAAGCAGGATAATAAGGGGGATAATAACAAAAACCAAAGTGAGACGACTTTGAATGAAGAAAAAGAAGAGATTCATTCTCAATCAGAAAATACAGAAGAATCTTATGATTCAAATAAAAACGACAAATCAGACAGCTCTTCAAACTTAAGTGATATTTATGTTGAGAGGGATGTTGATTACGGTTCTATGGATGTGCCCGAACCCACAACCGATGACTGGCTTTATACGGATGGCAGCAAAATTCTTGATAAGGATGGAAACGAGGTCTGGCTTACAGGTATAAACTGGTTTGGGTATAATACCGGAACCAATACATTTGACGGTTTATGGGCAAGTGATTTGAACCAATCAATTCAGGAAATAGCAAATCATGGTTTTAATGTTATAAGAGTCCCGATATCCGCACAGCTTATAAATCAGTGGTCACACGGCGAGTATCCGGATGCAAATTTCAATCAGGCAACCAATGATTATCTTGTCGGTATGGACAGTCTACAGATATTTGATTATGTTATCGGTCAGTGTCGTGCCAACGGACTTAAGCTGATTATTGACATACACAGTGCCGAAACCAATGCAAGCGGACATGTGGTAAATCTTTGGTATACGGATAGTGTATCGGTTGAAGATTATTACAGTGCACTTTCATGGATGGCAGACAGATATAAAAATGATGACACAATCATAGCTTATGATTTGAAAAACGAGCCTCACGGTAAACCTTATGAAGGTGACGGTGCTGCAAAATGGGATGCTTCAAAGGACAAAAACAACTGGAAATATACAGCCGAGCAGGCGGCGGCAAAGGTTTTTGAGAAAAATCCTAATGTACTTGTACTTGTGGAAGGAATAGAGATATATCCGACGGACATAAAGAAAAACGGCGACTTTTCATCAACCGATGAAAAAGACTATTATTTTAACTGGTGGGGTGGGAATCTTCGAGGTGTAAAAGATAATCCGGTTGATCTTGGAAAATATCAAAACAAGCTTGTATATTCACCGCATGACTACGGACCAACAGTATATGCCCAGCCTTGGTTTGAAGGTGATTATGACTTTAACAGCCTTATGGATGATTGCTGGCATGATAACTGGTTTTACATAAAGGAAGATAATATTGCACCGCTTCTTATAGGAGAATGGGGTGGCTTTATGACTGAACCCAATATTACCTGGATGACTTATATGCGTCAATTGATTAAAGAAAACCGGCTTAACCATACCTTCTGGTGCTTTAATGCCAATTCGGGAGATACAGGCGGAATGGTGCTTGATGACTTTACTACCTGGGATGAGGAAAAATATAGTTTTGTCAAGGAAGTGCTTTGGAGTGACGGTGAAAAATTCATTGGCCTTGATCATGAAATACCTCTTGGAATAAACGGAATAAGTTTGGGAGAATATTATAAATGATTTTTGATTTTAAGTTGACAAATAATAATGTGTAGCATACAATATATTTAGTAAGACAGCCGAGCGGTGAACACTACTCACCCGTTCCGGTGATATTATTAAGCTATAAGAAATAGCCGTCAAACTTGCCAGAGCTGGACGGCTATTTCTTATTTTCTTTTGATAACTTTATGTAATCAATAATCAGCTTTAAAGCATTAATTACGACCATAAGAGATTCATAAATACTCATAAGCCTCAACCCCTTCCAGTAAGACTAAGAACGGGTAAGGAAGCACGCCCTCGACTGCCTGACTAAATACACTCTATGCAGTTATAATTTTAATGGGAATCTTTAGTAAAACAATAATTATTGATAAATATCTTTGTTCTAAAAGTATAGTTGAAGTTCTTTTAAGAGTCAAATGATATTTTCTAAAACTATTGAGCTTTTTAATAAAATGTGCCAATTGGGCACATTTTTTTGTGGAAATATCACAGAAAATAATGTATAATTATATGCAAATTATTATAAGATATTTAATCGTTTGATACGGTATTGCCGTATTGAGTTTTTTTATGGAGGTGCAGTGTTATGAAAAACTGGATTTATGAAAAAATCTTATTTGAATTTGGCAAACATAAGAAGCCGGCAAGGATAATTGCGATTATCATGTGTCTTCTTTTAGTTTTACCGGGTTCAAATGTTACAGCGTTCGCTATGTCAATTAAAGAGGCGGAAAATGTAACAGTACAGGAAACCACGGAGCTACCGGAAGAGCCTTCGGAGGACGACGAGCAGGATGAGGTTGTCGAAGATATAGAAGAATTTGTTTCGGATGACAAGCAAAATGTATCTGTTGAAGTCTTGGACGAAGCTTCGGAGGAAGCGATTGAAACAACGGAAGAAGCTGCGGATTTGGATAAATTTACTGATGATTCTTCAACCATGCCTGAATTTTCCGACATGAGGACAGTAGACGGAGTTGTTATCACGGTTACCGCACCTGAGGGAGTATTTCCTGAGGGGGCAACACTTTCGGTATCAAAGGTTAAAAAAGAGGAACAGCAGGATGTAGACAGAGCGGTAGATAAGGCACGTGATGAAAACGTAAATGTTGCGGCTTCATATACCTATGATATAAAGGTACTTGATAAAGACGGGAATGAAATACAGCCTGCCGACGGACAAAAAGTGAATGTAAGCTTTACATTGGAAAAGGCAGAAAATGAGAACTTAACAGCAGACGTATATCATATAACAGAGGAAAATGGCGAGCTTTCTGCCGAAGCCCTTGATATAACCGAAGAGGGACAGGCTGTTATAGCTGAGTCAGACGGATTTTCATACTATACAGTTGAATTTACTTATGATGAAAAGCAGTATGTAATGCAGGGCGATAGTTCAGTCGCTCTTACCGACATACTTTCTTTTGTTGGAATAACTAAAGCAGACGGAAATACAGTAGCAGACAGTGATATAACTGCTGTCAGTGTAAGTAATGAGAGTCTTTTCTCTGCTTCAAATGAAGGTGGAGAGTGGACGGTAACCGCACAGCAGGCATTTACCTCGGAAGAGTGGATGAAGGTAACAGTTGAGGGTGTGGAGTATGAGATTGTAGTTACTGATACAGCAGAAAGTTATAAAGTAACAGTTAATGCAGGGAAAATAGGCTGGTATATGATTGGAGTAAGTGGCGGAAACAGTAATTGGGCAACTCCGTCCAGTGTTCAAATTCAACTGCTTAATGGTGATACTGTTGTTGGTAGTTCGACAATTAATTCCAATAGTGGAACCGTAACAATAAGTACCAGTGATACAGCAACAAAAATAAAACTTATTGTTAAAGGCTCGGGAGAAATAATAGGAAATTCAAATCAACCTGAAACACAAGAAAGAACAATGACAGGAAGTGCATCTGTAGGTTCTGGCAGTATGACATGTAAGAGTACCGAATTAAGTTCTATGTATACTCAGGTGTTTTCATGCGATGTATCATATAGCGTTAATAGTCTTATCACTAACCCGACCTATACCGCTCCAACAGCTAAAACAATGACCTATAACGGTTCATCACAGACGCTTGTTACTGCCGGTAGTGTTTCGGCAGGCGGTACAATGCAGTATGTGCTTGGAGAAGATGATGTAACTGCACCGACTTCAGGATGGAGTGAAACGGTACCTTCAGAAACCAATAAGGGTACTTATTATGTTTGGTGGAGAATTAATCAGACTAGCGGTTATTATGCAGTAACTGCAAGCTGTCTTACGTCAAGTATTAATCAGGCTACTAATTCATGGACTACAAGTGCAGTCAAACAGGATGACTGGACATTTAATGATACATCTAAAGCATTGTTAAAAACGGTGCCGGTTGCTGCGCATGGTTCTATTACTTATCGATACAAAAAAGATAATGGTTCATATTCGAGTTATTCTTCAACTGTTCCAAGTGCTAAGGATGCCGGAACATATACTGTTGAATATAAAGTAGATAGTACTACTAATTATACTGCACTTTCAGGTAGCGTATCTGTGACTGTTAGTAAAGCGGCAAACCCGTTGAAATACAATGATATACAGTTAGCAACCGGTACCTACAGCAATACATCTCAGATGCTGATGCTTAGTTCTGCATCAAATAATCAAGGCACGTTAAGCTATGCTATTAACAGTCAGAAAAACAGTTCAAATACGGCAGTGGAATATTTTTCATTAAGCGGATCAAATCTTACGGTGGCTGCAAATACACCTGCCGGTACATATACGGTGGTAGTGCGTGCAACAGCGGCAGGTAATGATAATTACAATAGTGGAACAAAGGACTCAACTGTTACCGTGACGATTAATAAAAAAGATATAACCGTATCGGGTATCACGGCAGGAAATAAGGTTTATGACCGAAGCACTGCGGCGACTTTGGATACAAGCGGAGCATCATTTAACGGGCTTCTTTCGGGAGATGCATTGACCGTGTCTGCCATAGGTACATTTAACGACATGAATGTCGGTACAGGTAAGACGGTCACAATAAGCAATCTTACTCTCGGCGGTACAAGTGCAGGCAATTATAAGCTTGCAAGTAGTGGTCAGCAGACAACCACCACCGCGAATATTACGGCTAAGGCATTAACAGTTACTGCAGATGATAAGACCAAGATATATGGTACTGCTGATCCTGCGTTGACATATACTTACGATGGATTGATAAATGGAGATAGCTTTACAGGCGAGCTGTCTCGTGAGGATGGTTCTGATGTCGGAACATATTCCATTACACAGGGTACTCTTACGGCAGGCGATAATTATAACATTGCATATACAAGTGCGGAGTTTAAGATAACAAAGGCAACTCCGAATATTACCGGACTTGCTGCAAAAGACCTTACATATAATAAAACTGAACAGGCGCTTGTTACATCGGGTACGGCTTCAGGTGGAACATTATTATATGCAATGACGGAAAAAGGTGCAGCGGCTCCAAGTGATGATGACTATAATGAAGTTGTACCGAATGTAATGCATGCCGGAACTTATACAGTATATTATAAGGTTGCAGGTA
Source organism: Lachnospiraceae bacterium UBA3820 (assembly GCA_002369325.1). Lineage (GTDB taxonomy): Bacteria > Bacillota > Clostridia > Lachnospirales > Lachnospiraceae > Coprococcus_C. The sequence continues at coordinate 1,504 of DFDU01000113.1, read as the reverse complement.
ACAGGAATTATGAAGATGTTGATGTTTCAAGCCTTGATGTTACCATAAAGAAAAAGGATATCACGATATCAGGCATTAAGGCGAATGATAAAACTTATGATGCAGGTACAGCTGCTGAACTTGATTATAGCGATGTTACTTATAGTGGAATAGTAGAAGGTGACAGTCTGACTGTTACTGCAACGGGAACATTTACTGATGCAAAAGCTGATGCTGATGATAAGACTGTAAATATAACAGGTATAACATTAGGCGGAGACAGCATCAATGATTACCAGCTTGCAGCAAGCGATCAACAGACAACGGCTACCGCGAAAATCAATAAAAAAGTGGTTGGCATAGATTGGGGAACGAACAGCTTTACATTCAATGGTAAAAATCAGGCACCTACCGCAACCGCAACCGGACTTGTTGAGGGAGATATATGTACAGTAACTGTTTCGGGTGAGCAGACAAATGTAGGAAATTATACTGCTACGGCAAGTGCACTTTCAAATAATAACTATACTTTGCCGAACGATACATCAATTACTGAAAAGGCATTTACAATATCACCTAAAGCTGTTACGGACAGTGATATAGTTTTCGGTAACGACACAGGACTTGAAGCAGGAAATTATACATATACAGGTAGTAGGATAACACCGACTATTGCTGTTACCTCGTTGCTTGAAGGTGATGAGGATGTAACAACACTTGTAAAAGATACTGATTATACAGTCTCACGTGATACAAGTGCGATTGCAGTTGGTTCTCATACCGTAAGATTTGACTTTAAGGGAAATTACAGCGGCACCTTATATGGTACATGGGAAATAGTACCTCAAACGATAACCATAACTGCTGACGATATGTCTAAGATTTACGGAGAATCCGATCCTGATGAATTCACGTTTAGTGTATCTCCTTCGACTGCTGATGTAGAAGGAATAAATTTCACCTTAAGCCGTGCAGAGGGTGAAAATGCAGGAACATATGCTATAAACGTTACCGGACCGGATACTATAGATGGTTGTAATGTAACATATGTATCGGGTACTTTCACGATAAATAAGGCAAATGTTACTGTTAAGGCAGCTAATAAGAGCAAGATTTACGGAGATGGTAATCCTGAACTTACTGCAAGTGTTAGCGGTCTTAAAAATAATGATGCTGAAAGTGTGATTGTCTATGACTTATCCTGTGACGCAGTTAAAGATTCAAATGCAGGTATTTATGCGATTACATCGTCAGGAGATGCAGTACAGGGTAATTATAATGTTAATTATGTAGACGGAACCTTGACAATCAGCAAGAGAAGACTTTCAAACACACCTTTCGTACTTAATAATGTAAGCTTTAGCTGGGATGGTAATGACCATTCTCCGACTCCTGTATTTAAGGGAGAAGGTTATACATGTATCGCCGGTACAGATTTTGAGATTTCGGGTGAAACTACTGCAAATGATAAGGGTAAGCATACCATAACATTAAGAGGTATAGGTGATAACTTTACAGGAAATAT
>DFDU01000098.1 GCA_002369325.1 Lachnospiraceae bacterium UBA3820 | reverse complement strand
CTTCACCTGCTCTTGCAGCTTCAATACTTGCATTAAGTGCAAGAAGATTTGTCTGTTCTGTTATGGCAAGTATGTTACTTGTAAGAACATCTATCTGAGAAACTGCTCTTGACTTTTCAATCTTGGCATAAATCGACTGGGCCATCTTATCAACCTGTATTGCAGCACTGTCTTTATCATTTACTGCCTTAACACCGGTATTTACTGCTTCATCATGGATCTCATGTGCAAAATTTCTTCCTGCTTCAACCTGGTCGACTATACTTGCAAATGCATCATTTATTCCGGACATAAGATTATCTATCTCTGCTATTGAGGAATTAGTCTGCATCATGGCAGAACTCATATCTTCCATGGAAAGGCTTACATCTTCAGCACTTGCACCCGCCTGACCAACTCGTCTTGCTATATTATCCGATGAATTTTTAATTTTAACAGAACTTTCGGAAATATTTGTCATTATATATCTTATATAATTTATAAGTTCATTAATATTTTTTGCTATTTCCTCGAACTCATCACCTGTTCTGACATAAATCTGCTTGGTAAGATCACCGTCACCGTTTGCAAGTTCCTTAACCTTATCATTAAGCAAACGGAACTGACGCTTGAAAAGTCTTCCGATAATAGCCATTATCACCATACCGAATACAAAAAGCGATGTACAAATAATGATAATAAGCTTTGCTATATCCTTACATTGATCGTTTATCCAATCCATACTGATATCAACTACAGCAAGACCTACAACCTTATCACCTGCATAGATAGGACTGTATGAACTAATATGAGTACCCCATTCATCTGTATAAGGTTCTTTATTTATAACATTTTTTCCACCGAATGCTTCCTCAACATCTTCCGATTCATCACCGAATTCTTCTCCGGGAGCAGCAGGCTCCTCAGCATCGGAATCTACAACAAACACATTAATTCCTTCTGAGTTTTTTCTAATAGTGTAGACATATTCAACACCACTGTTATCTCTAAATACACTTAATTGAGCAAGAATATCCTGATATTCCTTTGAATCGACGGCCGATCCATCCTCACCTATTAAAATAAATTCTTCTCCGTCTACAGATTGAGCAACGCATGATGAAATATTCTGTGCATTATCTTTAATTTGCTTTACAAGAAGGGATTTTGCCTTATTATATACAGTAAATCCCAGCAATGAATCTGAAACAAGAAGAAATATAACTATTCCGATAATTAATTTCATTGTAACACTGATGCGGCGTACTTTCATATATACCTCCTCCGAGTCAATAAACTAACAATAATCATTATAATTGTGTATATTATACCTTATATAACATTAAATTGCCATAAAATTTTTGCAAATCAACGAATAATAATTTACCAAATTTTAATATTTAATTTATGCGTATTATCCATATAATTACAGAATAATTATATTTAACTCAAAAGGAACCGGAAAGCCATATGACTAACCGGTTCCCATGGGTAAAAAGTATGTGAAATGTATATATGAAAAACTTATAATATAAGCTTAACATCAATTTATTCTTTTTAATTTGCAACAGCCTTTTCAACCGGTGCTGCATAATAAGGAACAACCAGAGATGCTCCGTAATAAATCTTATCGGAATTAAGATTATTTATACTTTTAACCTCTGAAATGTAGTCATTTATTGAGGAATACTCTTCGGAAATGTTTTCCTCGGCTATACTCCATAATGTATCATCTTCATCAACCGTAATACATTTAAAATATTTAACATTGTACATAGATGCATCTGCCTTGTTCTCGTTTCTGTTCGTACCGAACAAAATAATCGTTACAAAAAGTGCTGCACCTATCAATGCTATGGTAAGCTTATAATGTCTATGTAAAAATCCTGCGAAACCGTTAATATTCATATCTTTTTCCTCCTTGAACTTTACTCAAACATGTGTTCGTTTTTGATATGAATACTATATCGCACATTTGTTCGGTTGTCAATACTTTTTCGAACAAATTTTCGATTTTTTAATATATTATTAAAACCCTCTTCATCGTTTTCAACAAAGAGGGTTATATATAATATCAATTTGATTTAGAATATGTTTTCAAAACCATAACAGGCTTCATCAATTAAATTATCATCGGCATCATATATTCTGAACAATGTCCAATAATATCCATATTGAGGCTGCCATATTGTCCATAAGCAATTTCCATCCGCACCACATTTTCCTGTATCATAAACCCATGCATCCAAACCCTGTACATAAAGATTACAATCCAAGATAAGCATTTCATATTTGTATGAATGATTCGGATTATCATAAGATTCGATACCTATAAGGTATCCTCCGCCTTCTCCGGTATACGGCATCTGACATATACCTTTTATATCCTTGTGGTATTCTGTTCCGAATGTTGCCTGTATTTGCGAAGCATCTTCATTTCCCACAACTCTGGCATAGCATACAAATACATATCCTCCGGATTTTTCAGGTGTCCAGCTCATCCAGTTATTGTTTTTGGTCCAAGGACTGATTTCAAACCAATGTTCAGGATCGCTGTTATCACATGCAACCCATCTGTACTCTACATCATCATCCTCGTTACTCTTTTGAATATTTATTCCCGCCTGAATGGTCGGATAATTGCTTGCGCAATATATACCCGATGTACTTATCGTTCCGTAATATGTCGTATACCAATCATCATAGTAGTCCTGATAATTATATACGTTTACAACGCAACTTTCATATGCCGGACTTCCGTCATTTGGCCTAACCGTAATAGTTGTCTCACCTTCTGCTTTTGCGGTAACCTTGCCGTTATTATCAACCGTAGCCACACTCGGATCGGAGCTTGTCCATGTAAGCGACTTATCACTTGCATCAGAAGGATAAACAGTTGCCGTTAATTCCTTTGATTCGTTTAGATTTAACGAAAGGTAACGGTTGCTTAATTTAATCATTGTAACGGGTTGTTTAATTGTCAATGTACAGGATGCACTCTTATGGGTCCCGCCATTTGCCGTTGCAGTTATGGTTACCGTTCCCGCTTTATATGCATGTACCTCTCCGGTTGGATAAACATATGCAATACTTGTATCCGAACTTGTCCATTTTATGGATTTGTCATCTGCATCATCAGGCTTAACGGTAGCACTTAATTTTATATTTTCATTTGCATTTAATGTAACATTTGTCTTATCGAGAGTAATCGAAGATACAGGCTTTAAAACCCTTACCTCGCAGGTATCTTTTAAATTGGTTCCGTCATTTGTAATTACGGTAATGGTTGCCGATCCCTGTGCCTTTGCCGTAACCTTTCCGTTATCGTCAACTGTAGCTATACCCGGATCGGAGCTTGTCCATGTAAGGGTTTTATCGGTTGCATTATCGGGACTTATTGTCGGAATCAATTCAAAGGTTTCATCAATATCCAATGCAATTTGAGCTTCATTTAAAAACATATATTTAACAGGTTGAACAACTGTCACCTCACATGAAGCACTCTTACCGCTTCCGTCTTTTGCTGTTGCAGTTATGGTTGTTGTTCCTACACTGGATCCGTATACAGTTCCATAAATATTTACAGTTGCAATACTTGTATCCGAACTTGACCATGTAACTCCTGTATTATCGGCATCCTCCGGCAAAACAGTAGCCGTCAATTTTTTTGAATAACCGGCATTTACGGTAATCGAAGTATTATCAAGCGTAACTGACGATACCAACTTTTTAACGGTAACGGTACATGTGGCACTCTTCCCGGTTCCGTCGGTAGCTTTTGCTGTTATTGTAGCTGTTCCTTTAGCTTTTGCGGTTACCTTTCCGTTTGCATCAACGGTTGCAATACTTGTATCGGAGCTTGTCCATTCAAGAGATTTATTAATCGCATCCTCAGGTAAAACTGTTGTTGTAAATGTATATGTATCATCTATATTCAAGGTAAGCTTTGTCTTATCAAGCGAAACGGACGTTACATCACCTATACCCTTAAAAAGTATATTTCTTTCCTGTGCATACTGTGCCGCATATGAGTCTCTGTAGGCATAAATTGTCGCATGAACCATATTAGCTCCCGTATATGTAGAAACCGTACCGCACCATAACGCATCTTCGCCTATTTTGCTAACACTTCTAGGTATCGTGATTTTATCTAAATAATAGCTATGCGAAAAAGCCTCAGTTCCTATACTTTCAACACCATCGGCAAGCTCAACTTCTTTAAGACTGTTAAATCCGGAAAACCTCTTGTCTGGAATTGAGGTTATGCCGCTGTTTATAATAATTTTTGTGACATAATTACGTACAGGTTTCCAGTCATTGTCATTGCCGCTGTATGACATTGTATTAGCTGTCGTAGAAAGCGGATATCTGTAATATGCTGTGGTATCATCTTCAATTGTGCCTACTCCGCTTATTGTAAGAATACCGTCATTTATATCCCAGGTAGCATTTTCTCCGGCTACCCTGTATATCTTCTTTGAAAATGCACCTGTAGCGGTATCTATGGTATAAAAATCGACCATATTTGTACTTGATGCACAATAAACAATTTTTGACCCGTTTAAAATCGGATGACAATCCGATATCGGTGCCTGAGCGGTAAATTTATCACTTATAACATTACCCTCACCATCAACAAAAACATAATGAAGAAGATAGCCCGATAAAGTATCATCCGTCGATGCCGCACTGCTCGAATCATTTTCCTCCCATGCAAGCATGAACTTATTATCATTAATCTTTGTAATATTTACGCCTATGAATGTTCTTTGTTCACCGCTGTAATTTGTAATCCATTTAACGGTAGTGGCATCTTTATTAAAATTATTTTTAGGTGTTACCGTAAGATAAATATTATGCGGAATAGTATCCCTGTTATCAGCCACGTCATTATATAAGGACTGATCTATAGAAGTTCCCAAACCAAGAACACTGCTTTCCGACACTTCCAAATCATCAACACTTGAATAACAAGCTATGGCCCATCCGGAATTACGTTTTCCGCCATAATCCAGTACCGAAAATGAATTCTTTGAAAGATTGTTTGCCGTATCATAAGATGAAAGCTTTGTATAACGTGAACCTTCACTTTGTTCCAGTACATATAGCTTTGAGCCGTCATTCTTTATATGCTGTGCTAAAGAATGCCATAAATCAGAATCTATGCAGCTTCCTGTCATAGTAGAAGTATCTACCTTAATCATAAGATAGCCCTGATGCCCCATACCATAAGTAGAATCCACATAACCCTCATGACCGGTCACAAGATAAAGACTGCCATCGGACTCAACCATCTCTACATTACCTGCTTTAAAAGGGGTTCTTACAAGATCATAATATGATGTACCGCTCTTTATCTTAGCCGCACCGATTCTTTTCCAATCCTTGTCATATTTTATTATTCTAATAAATTCCGCGTCATCATTTTCTTCATTATTATACTGTCCTTCAGCTATATAATAAGCATCATCGGCAGCATAAAATCCTCCCCATACGGGAAGTTCCAATTCAATCCATTTTTTATTTAAGAGATTAAAGCTTGTGTCATAATACTCCGCCGCAATTTTCTCGCCATTATAAACCACACGCATATAGCCGGTGTCTGTTGCAACCAAATACGTAGTTTTGATAAGTCTGACGCACAAATTATTTATGGCTGTCGGCTGCAACGTAGAGCTTCCTTCAACCAAAGCAGCGACTTCTTCAGCCTCTTCTTCATCATTTAGTTCTGATTCTTCGGTTATATCTTCATTTTCAGGTGCTTCCGTATCTTCAGAATTTTCTGTATTATCAACATTCTTTGAATTTTCAGCATCGATTGTTTCCGGTGATTCTGTGGTATCCTCTGTTTCGTCTGTATCTTCGGAAACAATGTTTTCTTCAGATATCGTCTCAGACTCCTGTGCCATAGCTTTTGGACTATAAAAGCCACAACCTGTGATAATCAAAGCTCCACATATTAATTTAGCTAAAAAACTCTTAAATTTCATAATTATAATCAACCCCCGATATCATATATTATCTACAATATTCAAATCATATTTAAAGGAACCATCTAAGTACATATAATATCATTTTTTGAAAAAATTTACAATAAAACGGTTGTTGATAATCAGTATAAATTCTGTAGTGTTACAATTGATGTGAGACCTTTCTATATACAAAAGCGGTTGAGTACTATAAAATGTTAATCACCACAAAAAACAATCATAGAAAGGATCTCAACCGCCATGAATACTATAACATACTCACAACGATATTTGCCACATGAACTTTCAACAAAATATCACGCCGTTAAACTTTATCGTTCAGGTTACAATGTTGCTTTCGTTTGTCGACGTTACCAAATTTCAAAATCTTCCCTTATGCGCTGTAATAAAAAGTTTGATGGCTATAAAGACTCATTAATTGATAAGTCTCATAGACCACACACCAAACATCCTAATGCGCATACTGAAGAATCAAAACTTGATCTAGAAATATAATTTATGTAGTAAGAGCCTTTTCCTAAACACATTTGATATTTTTCTTTTGTAAATCGTTTCCATGGACTATATCTCCGGTGTCAGCAATAAAAAAAGCCAATTTCCTGAGGAATAGCCAAAAACTCCCTACCATCTCATCGGTAAGGAGTTTTATATTTTTCTTGATGCAGAAAATAAAAATCAAAAATAAAAATTTCAGATTAAAAACAAGTGAAATGGATTAGCTAATAGATTTTACATGCGTAGCATGTGTCGGTTGACAGGCGGTATGCAAAGCCTCCCTGCATTAGGGATGCAAAGCATTAGCCTTTTGAAACATGTGAGCACTTATCGAATATATACCATTCTCCTTGCGTAGCAAGGAGAATATAAATAAGGCCGGTAGGGTCCTTACATTCATGTAAAAGGAACCCACCGGCCTTATTTATATTGTCAGTGGTAGGCATTAGTAGAATGCCTATATATAAGCTTAGTACTCCTACTTGTTTCAATGAGTGCGAACGTGCTATGCGTGTATCCCTAATGCAGGAAGGTTTTGTATATCAGTACTGTCAACCGACCAATCCTACCCATAAAACCAAACAATTTAAAGCATTGCTATTTTATTTGAAAGCTTTAACACCTGTTCTTTCAGTTCTTCTATTTCTTTTTTAAGCCTAGAATTTTCCTTTTCTTTACTCCTTAACTGTTCATTTAAATCCTTTGTTTTCTTTTCAACTTCTTTCTTAGCCATGTCCTGCGCCATGTCCTGCGCCATGTCCTGCGCCATATCCTGTGCCATATCCTGCGCCATATCCTGCGCCATGTCATGCGCCATATCCTGCGCCATGTCATGCGCCATATCCTGCGCCATGTCCTTTAGAGCATCTCTTATATATCCCATTCCGTTCATCTCCTTTACATAATCTTCGCTTACATTCAGTTTATAACTTAAGTCTATAACAGATTCAGCATTAAGTAAATCCTTTTCATCTTCAAGTTTTCCGGCCTCATCATTTATTTTTATCAAATCCTTCTTTTCAAGACCCGATGTCAGCTTATTTATCCATACATATGTATCAGCAAGCTCTTTCGTTACTATAATCTGCATATCCATATGATTCGCTCTTTTTATATGATATATCCCGGGTTTAAATCTTATTATATCAAATCCGTTTTCACCAAACCATTTCATAAGCTTTCTCGGATAGCTGTCTCTTAAAAATGATATTGTCACATCATCAGGCGAAATCCTATTTTCATCATATGCCGCATACAGATACGCATATCCCATAGTACGCTGATACACCTTAAAATCAAGCGTATCTTTCGGACTTTTAAACTCAAATAAGTTGTGTTTCCTAAATATCGCACCCAAATCACTTTTAACCTTGATGCTGTCATTTACATTGATAACAAGAAAATCTATACTGTTCGGTTTAGTATTAAGATTATACTCTTTTTCAAATGTAAGATGTTCCTTGTCTTCTCGAAGTTCCAGTTCCATCGCAGCGCAAAACGCCGGATGATATTGATTCTTTTTCTTTTTCGTCGCTTGATTTTTTAAATCTTTTGACTCATCTTGTCTCATAAGCTCCCTCCTTCTCACAGGAGAAAACAAACAAGATAAAGAATAAACCACGTCATCAAATCGTATCGGAAATCCCCTGCTTTTATTTTTTTAGTTATTTGGAAATAAAAGCACTTGAAATTTCAGATAATACTTTGATAAATAGATTGAATAATTAATAATTTTTAAATAAACATTTTAAAAAAAAATTCTTATTGAAACCAATATGCTTTTGTGATATATTAGCACGATTATTTAATACTTGCAAGTTATATCTTTTATAAAAATAAAAATATAAATCAATAACAATTATCCAATAAAAATCACATGCGTAGCATGTGTCGGTTAACAGGCGGTATGCAAAACCTCCCTGCATTAGGGATGCAAAGCATTAGCCTTTTGAAACATGTGAGCACTTAGCGAATATATAACCATTCTCCTTGCGCAGCAGGGAGAATATAAATAAGACCGGTGGGGTCCTTACATTCATGTAAAAGGAATCCACCGGTCTTATTTATGTTGTCAGTGGTGTGCATTAGCAGAATGCCTATATATAAGCTTAGTACTCCTACTTGTTGCAATGAGTGCGAACGTGCTATGCGTGTATCCCTAATGCAGGGAGATTTTGCATATCAGTACTGTCAACTGACCCATATTACTCATCAAACTTGACGTCTATATTGTCGATTTCGTTTAGCCAAAGGGCTGCACTTGCATCGGAAGGCATGCGCCAGTCTCCGCGCGGAGAAAGAGCAACCGAACCGACCTTAACACCATCAGGCATACAGCTTCGTTTGAATTGCTGTGAAAAGAATCTTTTATAAAACATCCTCATCCACTTAAGGATAATCTCAGGCTCATATATGCCTGAAAAAGCCTTCTTTGCAAGAAAGAAAACCTTCGAAGGACTATATCCGAATCTCATCATATAGTAAAGGAAAAAGTCATGTAGTTCATAAGGGCCTACAGACTCCTCCGTTTTTTGTGAGATATTACCGTTTTCATCCGGAGGCAAAAGCTCAGGACTGATAGGTGTATCGATGATATCCTTTAAAACATCAGAGCTGTCAGGAAAAACGTCCTCAGCTATAACACTGTCTATCATCCACTTAACCAATGTCTTTGGAATGCTCGCATTAACTCCGTACATACTCATCTGATCACCGTTATATGTGCACCAGCCGAGTGCAAGCTCCGAAAGATCGCCGGTTCCCACCACGATTCCACCGATTTTATTGGCGTAATCCATAAGAACCTGCGTACGTTCTCTTGCCTGAACATTTTCATAAGTAATATCCTTAATATCGGTATCATGTCCTATATCCTTATAATGAACGATGCAGGCTTCCCTAATAGGAATCTCCTTAACCGTTATACCAAGAGTTTCCATAAGAACAACCGCATTATTATATGTTCTGTCTGTAGTACCGAATGCAGGCATGGTAATACCGGTAAGGTCTGACATTGGCTTTCCCATCTTCTTTAAAGCCTGTGCACATACAAGAAGCGTAAGTGTCGAATCCATGCCACCCGAAACTCCCACAACCATCTTACTTCCGGTTACACCGAGTCTCTTGACAAGACCGCCTACCTGCATAGCAAATATAGCCCTACATCTTTCAAGACGTTTCCTGTCATTATTAGGAATAAACGGATGAGCGTCTACCTCATAATCCTTTGCATCAGAGCCGAATTTGTCAGCCGATTTAAAATCAATTGTTCTGATATTTTTATCATTTCCGTAAACACGATAAGTGTCCTTGTAGGTTTTTGACTTAATTCTGTCGGCACGTATACGTCCCAAGTCTATATCTGCTACCAAAAGATAATTATTATCAGCGACCTCATTATTTTCCTTAAGAATCTTTCCATACTCGGCAATTATACTGTTTCCTGAGAATACAAGATCCGTGCTTGACTCGCCGCTTCCTGCAGAAACATACAAGTAATCACATAAAAGTGCCGAAGACTTACTGGAAATAAGATTTATACGATAATCTCTTTTTCCGATAAGATCATTGCTTGCGGAAATATTTACAATAAGCTCTGCTCCCGCCATGGCAAGCCAGGAAGATGGCGTTACCGGTGCCCACATATCTTCACAGATTTCTATACCGAACTTAAAATCATTATTTACTGAATAAACAATATCATTTCCAACAGGAACCATATAATCTTCCTTAATATCATCAATCTCGGCAACTGTTGATAAAGGTACCTCGTTCACATCAAGATCAAGTGCCGAAGAAAACCATCTTTTTTCATAGAATTCATTGTAATTCGGAAGAAATGTCTTAACACTTATACCCTTAAGGCTACCCTTATAAAGCACATATGCAGCATTATACATTTGATGATTTATAACAAGGGGGGCTCCGAATATAATTACCATATCAAGAATCGATGAAACCGCTATAAGTTCTTTAACTGCGGACTTGCATTTATCCTGCATACTCTTTTGAAAAAACAGATCACCGCAGGTATAGCCCGTAAGCGCCATTTCCGGAAATGCAACCAGATTAACGCCTTTCTTAAATGCCTCATCAATTTTTTCTATGATTTTATTTTTGTTATATACTACATCAGCCACCTTAAGATCCGGTACCGCTGCAGCAGTCTTATAAAAATCATACATAATTTATTTCCGCCTTTCTTCCAAATCCTTCGTTAGCTTGCGCAGGTAATGAACCACAACCCCCGCTTCGGAAGGAATAAAATAATCCTTATCAAGCTCCTCATACTTAAAGTTTTTAGCGTGCCCTTCCTTTACCCTGTCCAGATAAGCTTTAAGTTCTGAAAATCTCATATAATAAAACTCATTTCTCATTGAAAACATGATAATCAAAAAACTTATGCCCTGTTGTTTTTCAAAGTCTTCCATAAATTTTATCTGATGCTCATGTATATTTCTTAATGGAAATGTATCTGTAGAGCATTCCTTTGCATCAAAACAAATCGGAACTCCCTGAACCACACCTATGTAATCAACCGTAGAGTCTTTTTCAAAATACGCAAGGCTGATATTTCCGTTTTCCTTATCAACCTTAACCGGCGTTATGGGGGTAGGAATCTTTTGAACAAGTCCGAGACTCTTATCCCTGTATGTTTCATTTGCATAATTTATAAGTTCTTCCAAGGTTGAACCTCTTAGTCCTCTGGAATTCCATGTTGCCATAAAAGTCCTTCTCCCTCACAAATTCTTCTAAATATATCAGGTATTTCGGCATGTATGCGAATATCCTTTTCTTTCCAGATACAATCACCTGCATGAAGTAAATGGTACTTTAATCCGTATGTTTTTTTCATATAGGCATTTACTTTGCTGTCACCATACTTCACATCGCCGACAACAGGAAAATCAAGGCTTGCCAAATGTGCCCTTATCTGGTGAGTCTTTCCGGTAATAAGCTTAATCCTAAGCAATGAATATCCTTTTTTCTTTGATACGGACAGTGGATAAAATGCTGTTTTTATTCGACTGTATTTTATATCATTTATCAATTTATTATCATTTTTTATTTCATTATCAGGACTTATCTCAAGCTTATTATACTCTTTTGATGATATGACTTCGGATTTATTTGTATTTTCATCACGCCTTATATAACCGTCGCATAAAAGCTCTTTGTTAAAAATACCTTTAACTACCGTATAATAATATTTATCAATGCTTCTTTCCTTGAAAGCCTTTGTAAGTTCCTTACTACCCTTAAGCGATACACCCGCCCAGATAATACCCGATGTGTTTCTGTCAAGCCTGTTACATACGGAAGGCCTGAATGTACCAAGCTCATCCTTCGTTATCAAGCCGTTTGATAAAGCATAATCAATTACCGACTCGTTTATTGAATAATCGTTTTTATCCGCTTTTTGTGAAAGCACACCTGCCTGCTTGTAAACGGCAATCATATCATTATCTTTGTACAAAATACTGTCATCCGTCACATATAAGTCAGAAGCCCTTATCTTACGATCACTTTTTTCATAAGAACCGGACGTATTGTCCTTTTTATCGAAAGCCTCACTCTTAAATTTATCTATGGTTTCGTCGCTTAAAAAAAGTTTAACCACATCATTTTCAAAAACCGTTTCACTTCCGTCAGCCTTTTTATCATTTAGCTTTATGTTCTTCTTTCTCAACATCTTATAAACAAAGGAAGACGGTGCATTGTTAAGATATTTCATAAGAAATTTATTCAGCCTCTGACCCGATTCATTTTTGCGGATTATAATTTCTCTCATATTTAATATCCTTCAATAAGTCAGTATCCTAAACACAGGTCACAAGAATTCTTTCAACAATGTGTTTATCTATCTTTTCATCCTTATCATTTGCAGATGAAACCGAATTGACCTTTTTTATATATTCATCAAGATCATCAAACAATTTAATACTGTAAGAAAATTTTGTTCCCGAAATACAATCCTTTATCCATTTTTCATAATCTTTCTTATTGTCCGAAAATTTTTTATCGGTAATAAAAGCATATATCCTGCTGTTACAAATATACATGGATTGATAAAATTTCATACCTTCGGTGCATGTAATAACCACATCATATAAAAGATTTCCGGGACAATCCTTTGTTTGCGAGGATATCTTTTCATACAATTTTTTATCAAGCGGATTGAAAGCTGCACACATTAAATATCCTATTAAAAACTTTGAAAACGGAAGCACCAAAAGGATGGCAAATATAACCATAACTCTTTGTGTCGTTCCGAACATAAAAAGCATTGTTATGATTATAAACGAAATCATCGCCGCAAAAACAAGCGTTATTATAAGCTTGCTTTTTTTGTACGAATCAATGTATCCGTATTCGCCTTTTTTATATTTATTAAACATCTTATATCTCCGCTATTTTATAAATCTTATAATTAAATCATGAGGCAAAAACTTGCATAAAATCCTAAAGCCCTTTATGCCGATTCCGTAAACGGATACGGTTTTTCCGTGAAATGCATCCTTTAATGCAAGCGCAACCACCTTATCCGGTTTTGCAAATATCATCTTTTTATAAAGCTTAACATTATGATAGGTTTCGGCAATACCAAAAAACTCAGTATCAACAGGTCCCGGACATACTGCCGTAACCTTGATTTTTTTATTTTTAAGTTCCTGATTAAGAGCTCTTGAAAGGCTTAACACAAAAGATTTTGATGCCGCATATACGGCAAATGACGGCTGTGGCAAAAATGCCGCTGAGGAAGCAAGATTTATTATATTTGCGCCGCCTTTTGACATATAAGGAATCGTAATATCCGTTATACGTGTCAATGCCGTACAGTTAAGATCAATCATACCGATATTGTCATTTTCGGATAATTCATTAAATTTACCTATCATTCCGTAGCCTGCCGCATTTACAAGAAGTCTTACCGATGGCTTAAAGCTTTCCAAAAGATTCTTGTATCTTAACAAGCTTCTTTTGTCCGTGATATCAAATGCTATCGGGCGGATTTTTACATTTTTAATCTCTTTTGCAAGTTCCCTTAAACGATTCTCACGTCTTGCCAAAACCCAAATTTCATCAAGAGTTCTGTATTTTTTTGATATCTGTTTTACAAATTCTCTTCCAAGTCCCGAAGAAGCACCTGTTACAACCGCAATTTTCATGACATTAACCTCCATCCTGATAAATACTTATTTTTAAGAGTTCCGTTATTTAGTTTACCCCATCCCAAAGGATAAGAGTCAACACATATAAGAGCCCAACCGTTTTTACCTTCTGCCTCAATGGTTTCGCCCTTTAGATATTTAATTACCCTTTCATCATCGACCTTCAGGTCAATCACATTATCAAATTCATCCTTTTTAAGCACCATCGCCAAAGACTGACTCGGCTCAAAACGGTTTTTCTTTATGTCGCCCATATAAAGACCGTTTCTTAAGGTTCTCATACCCTTAACATCCGGAAGAGTCTTTGCGATATAATATAGTCTGTCATTAATTATTTCAAATCTGCTTTCATCAAAGCTTCTTCCTGTGATTTTATTAAGGAACTCCTTTGTGGCTTCATCCGTTTTCGCTCTCTTTAAACCATAATCTCCACAAGATGAAAATATATTGCCCTCATTTTTCTTCCTTAAAAGTGTGACAAAATGCCCTTCACCTTCTATCTTATGAGGCCAGAGTCTCGCACACTTTTTTAACGCCTCATTTCCCGTATCACCCCACTCCGGATGTCCGTTATCAAAATCCTTATATCTTCCTTCTATATCCAATATTTCCATCCTGTCATCAAGTGATAACAGGAATTCTATGGACTTTTCATTTTCGAGCGGTGCAAATGTACAGGTAGAATAAACCATCATTCCTCCGGGTCTAAGCATGCGAACCACATCAGCCAAAATTGTTCTTTGTATATCCGCAAAAAGCTGATTTCCGTTATTTTCCCATGCAGTTATCATGGATTGGGATTTTCTGAACATCCCCTCACCTGAGCAAGGCGCATCTACAAGAATCTTATCAAAATATCCCTCAAATCTTTCGGCAAGTTTATGTGTATTTTCGCTTGTGATTATATAATTGTCTATTCCGAACACTTCAAGATTTTTTAGCAAAGCTTTCGCTCTTGAAGCACTTATATCATTTGATATAAGCACGCCGCTTCCGTTAAGCTTTGCGGCAAGCTCGGTAGATTTTCCTCCCGGAGCCGCACATACATCCAGTACTCTGTCACCTTCTTCAACAGGGAGAACATTTGCAGGTGTCATGGCACTCGGTTCCTGAATATAATACAAGCCCGCATAATAATACGGATGTTTTGAAGGCTTATCTGCATTTTCATCAAAATAAAATCCATTCTCACACCAGGGAACTTTTTTAAGCAAAAAAGGATTAATCTTAAGAAAATCCTCAACGGATATCTTACTTGTATTAATCCTTATTCCATGATACATGGGCTTATCAAGGCAAGCCTCATAATCTAAAAACTCGTCCTTCAAAAGCCCTCTCATATTTTCTTCAAATAATTTAGGAAGATTCATAATTCAATAATCTATTTATATGTTAAAGCTTTTATCCACATAAGCCTTAACAAATATACCGTCCTCTCTGTATTCTTCACATAAAAGATTACCACTCTGCCTGATTTTATTTATTAATCCGGCATCCTGATAAGAAATAACCTTCTCAATGTATATTTTACTGTTATTGATTATCTCTGCCAATGCTTCTGATAATTCATTAAATCCAATTCGCTTCCTGGCGGAAATATTTATAACCTTGTCGGCTTTAAAGTCTTTTATTACAGGTATCTCATCCAGTTTATCAATCTTGTTGAACAATGTAACAATCGGCTTATCAACTATGCCTAGACCGCTTAAGGTTTCATAAACGGTTATTATATGATTATCTGCCTGCGGATTCGAAACATCAACCACGTGAAGTATTATATCTGCATATCTTGCTTCCTCAAGAGTTGATCGAAATGCATTTATCAAATGATGCGGCAGCTTTCTGATAAAGCCGACCGTATCCGTTAAAATTATCTCCTGACCGTTATCAAGCTTAAAATTACGTGAAGTGGGATCAAGTGTTGCAAAAAGCTTATCTTCTTCAAGGACTCCCGCATCCGTTAATGTATTAAGAAGTGTTGACTTACCGGCATTGGTATAGCCGACTATGGAAATAATCGGATCATTGCCTGCCATACGTTGCTTTCGCATGGTTTCTCTGTGTTGCTTTACATTGGAAAGCTCACGTGACAGCTGCGCTATACGACTTCTTATAACTCGTCTGTCCGTTTCAAGCTTGGTTTCACCCGGACCTCTGGTTCCGATACCTCCACCCAGTCTTGACATAGACAATCCGGCTCCGATAAGCCTTTGTGATCTGTATTTTAGCTGAGCAAGCTCAACCTGAATTTTACCTTCCTTTGTTGTGGCTCTCCCCGCAAATATATCAAGGATAACCATCGTTCTGTCCATTACCTTTGTATCAAGTGCAATTTCTATATTTTTCATTTGAACCGGAGAAAGCTCATCATCACAGCAAACACCGGTTGCATCCAGTGAAAGAACCATATCTCTTAATTCTTCAAGCTTTCCTGTTCCAAGATATGTCCCGCTTTCAAGCTTTTCTCTGTTTTGAATCAGTCTTCCGACAACCTCGGCTCCCGCTGTCTTTATAAGTTCCTCCAATTCATCCAAAGAGGCTTCGACATCATCGCCGTTGTCCAGATCAACCGCAAAAAGTATTACTTTTTCTGTTTCTTTATTATTATCATACATATAAAGCACCTGTTATCATTGTATAATTTCGGAATCGGCAGGTACATCATCATTATTGTCATCCGCAGTATTTCCGTTTTGACCAAAAATGTCATTTACCACATCTGTGTCAGGGTTAACTCTCGTATCAAGCCATGCATATATGTCGGCGCCCTTTGTATCATCCGGATAAGTTGAAATATAATCAGCAGCATAACCGAATGCCTTATCAAATTCACCCTTCTTTTCACAACAGATTATTCTTGCATACAAAAATTCCTGATAATATACACCGTCGCCGAAGGCTATTCCCTGCTCTACATATGAAAGTGCACTTTCATAATCATTCATTGCAAGGTAATATGAAGCATATTTATAGCATATTTCGGCGGTATTTCCATGATTTGCTGTGTATATATCAAGGTTTTCTTTCATTTTTTCATAATCACCTGTATGCTCATAGCAACTTGCGGCATAAATGCTCATTTCCGTATATCCTGCCTCAACCGCTCGATTAAAGCAGGCGACAGTTGATACATAATCGCCATATTTATATCTGTCCAAAGCATCCGAAAGCTCTTCTAAAAAGTCCACCTTTTTCCTGTCATAATACTTCGCAGGATACTTGGACTTTATGGAAGAATAAACTCTTTCCGCATCGGAGTATTCCGAAAGCTTCAGATAACAATCTGCCTTATACATCTCAATATCAACATTTACCGAATCCGAAAACCATTGCTTACACTTTAAGGCTTTATCAAAGCTTTCTATAGCTGCCTCATATTCGCCCTTATTATAATAATCTATCCCCTCTTTTCTTAATGACTTCTTCTTCGTAAATACGTGCATTGAGCCAAAAATTATTATAAATAAAAGTGCAATTATAAAAATCAGATTATAACAAAGCTGTATCTTTCTATATCCGGAGTTTTTTCTTCTTTTTGCGGAAGCTTTTAAAGAAGCTTTTCTCTTTTTCAAAGCCTTTCTTCGTCTCAATTCTCTTTCTGAAATTTTATTTTTGCTGTTTCTTCCTTTTTCCATAATTACGGTAAATATATATTTCTTTCAGCTTTATTTTAGTTTACATACCGATCAGCTGATAGAACTCCTCCAAAGTTAAATTATTATCATGTAAAAATGTTGCAGCTTCCACACCGACATATCTGAAATGCCATGGCTCATATCCGTTGCCGGTAACATCTATCTTATCGGCAGGGAATCGCATAATAAATCCATACATATGACAATTAGCATCAAACCACGCAACCGTAGGATCGGAAGCAAGGCTCTCATCAAGTGTTGTATTTTCAAGCCCTGTAAGATCTATCGCAAGACCTGTTTCATGCTCGCTGTACCCCGGTCTTTGAATGGTTGTAGCAGCCTTGGCCTCAGCCTCTTCCTGAGTAATACCTTCCTGAGCCATAATCTCAGCAACCTTTGAATCAAACATTTGCTGCTGACCTGCCTGATCTCTGTAGCCGGATACTATCTTATATTCATTTCCGGCTGCATTACATGCTTCAAGCATATTTACAAGGTCGGTATACATTCTTGTGTCTATATCCTCACCGCATTTAAGTGTATAATGCTCAAAGCTATATCCTTCAGTCATAGGATGTGCTCCGTTTACAAGAATAAGTAAATCCGGATTATTTTGATAAATTGTATTCGCCTGAGCCACAAGCTGATTACGAGCTTCGATTGCAGGATCTTCAGTAATCATTTCTGTTGTTGTTTCCGTTGTCGTCTTCTTATCCTTCTTTTTTCCGTGTGAAAACAGTTTACCCAAAAGAACAATGAACAATATAAAAACTATTACAGCTATTATTGTATAAATCAAAAGGCTGTAATCCTTCGCCTTTGTGTGTCTTATAAGTTTTCTTACATAACGCCTGAACCATCTTCTGACTTTTTTGAATCCGATTTTTAAATATTTCCAAATAAACTGGAATGCCCCAATGATTTTAAGACCAATAAACTGTAAAACTTCTTTTACCTTATCCATAGTTTCTCCTCTCCCAAAACGTATGTATTATAGATTATAAAATATAAATACAATTAACATAATTTTAACAGAATATTATGATAAAAACAAGTTTGATTATGGTAACTTAAGAATATTTTAAAAAAATTTTTAAAACATATTTTTTAAAATATATTTTTACTTGAATGACAGAATAATTTGTTGTAAACTATTTCAGTAATGCGTTTATAACAATATAAATATATAAATTTATACATCGGAGGAAGATTTTCTATGAGAAAAATCGGATTTGACAACGAGAAATATATCCAGTTACAATCTGAAAATATCAGAAAAAGAATAAATATGTTCGGCGGAAAGCTCTACCTTGAATTTGGTGGAAAGCTTTTTGACGATTATCACGCATCAAGGGTTTTACCGGGCTTCGTTCCCGATACAAAGGTTAAAATGCTCCTTCAACTAAAGGATCAGGCAGAAATAGTAATCGTTATAAATGCCGATGCAATCGAGCAAAACAAAAAACGTGGAGATCTTGATATTACATATGACCTTGATACATTAAGATTAATAGATGCATTTCGTGGTATAGGACTTTATGTGGGAAGCGTTTGTATCACAAGATTTAACGGTCAGCCTGCCGCATGTGCATTCGAAAACAGACTTAAATCACTCGGAATAAAGGTTTATAAGCACTACTCCATACCTGATT
Source organism: Lachnospiraceae bacterium UBA3820 (assembly GCA_002369325.1). GTDB lineage: Bacteria > Bacillota > Clostridia > Lachnospirales > Lachnospiraceae > Coprococcus_C. Next base: position 12,869 of record DFDU01000098.1, on the reverse strand, counting down.
ATCCGGCAAATATCCCTCTTATCGTAAGTGATGAGGGTTTTGGTAAAAATGATTATATAGAAACTTCACGTTCACTTGTTGTTATCACTGCTCCGGGTCCCGGAAGCGGAAAAATGGCTACCGCTCTTTCACAACTTTATCATGAACATAAACGCGGTATTAAAGCAGGTTATGCAAAGTTTGAGACTTTCCCTATCTGGAATGTTCCTTTAAAGCATCCTGTAAATATAGCATATGAGGCTGCAACCGCAGACTTGAAGGATGTCAATATGATTGACTCCTTCCACCTTGATGAATACGGTGAGCAGGCTGTTAATTACAACAGAGATATAGAGATTTTCCCTGTTCTTCGCGAAATGCTTAAGCAGATAATGGGAGAATCACCTTACAAGAGTCCTACTGATATGGGTGTAAATATGGCAGGCTATTGTATATCCGATGATGAAGTGGTTCGTGAAGCTTCCATTCAGGAAATAATCAGAAGATACTACACCGCTCTTTGTGACAATAAACGCGGCGCGGAAAATAAAGATGAAATATATAAGATTGAGCTTCTTATGCGTCAGGCAGATGCAACCATTGATGACAGACCTGTAGTTGCCGCTGCACTTAAAAAGGCTGAGGAAACCGGAAATCCTGCTGTTGCCATGCAGCTTGATGACGGCAGAATAATCACAGGAAAAACTATAGATCTTCTGGGTTCAAGCTCAGTTCTATTATTAAATGTTTTAAAAGAATTAGCAGGAATACCTGATGAAATAGAACTTATATCTCCAACGATAATTGAACCTATACAAAGACTTAAAACCGAACACCTCGGTAATCATAACCCAAGACTTCATACAGATGAGGTTCTTATTGCATTGTCTATTTGTGCAGTTACCAATCCAACCGCCGAGCGCGCCATGAAACAGTTGTCAAAGCTTAACGGACTTGAGGCTCACTCAACGGTTATCTTATCAAAGGTTGATGAGCAGTCTTTCAAAAAACTCGGTGTAAATATTACATACGAGCCTACATATCAGACACAAAGCTTATATCACAAATAAATCAAAGCTGTCTTGACGGTAAGGCATCAGCAACGCATAATACTCCCCATCCGATTTTTTCATTTGGAACAATATCGGAACCGGGGAGTTTTTTTGCACCCCTTATCAGATATTCCTTTAGTTTTTCTCCATATAGAAATACATCATTTTTATCTGTTATCCCGTATTGCATAAGGATGGCTGCCGCGGCACTTACAAACGGTGCCGCAAACGAAGTACCGGACGCTACTGTATATTCACCGTTTGGTTCTGCAACATTAATATTTACTCCGGGTGCCGATATGTCGGGCTTAATCGCACCGCTTAAGCTGTATCCCCTTCCCGAAAATGCAGCATAGGTAAGATTATTTTGATCATATGCACCTACACTAATTGCACTTTTTGATGTTGCCGGTATTGTCATGGTTATAAACTCATCAGGTCTTAGAAATCCCAGCTCTGAACTTGTGGATGCAGCAACCGGCAACCATATATTTATTCTACCGTTAATTATTTTTTTAGGTTTTATTTTAATTTTCCAAATTCCTTCTTGCAAATAATTATAATCAGGTATTATACTTATATAGGTTTCCTGATTTCTGTTTAACGAAGTCGGATATCCGTTCAAGACATAAATATACATCCCATTTACAAAATATTTCATAGTTTCCCGGTAATTATTAAAAGGTCCGAGTTCTTTTCCGTCGGGAGTAACAATAAATATATCTATTACATCAACAAATTTTCGCCATATTTGTATATTAACTCCCTGTTCGAAAGGGCTTACGAAAAAATCCTCCATATGCCATGTTTTTTCATTTATGTCAAATGTAGTATGTCTTGCTGTTGTTCCTTCATTTCCCATTCCGGTAACCACGGATATTTTTGATAATTCCGAAACCGCATCGATATATTTTTCAAGGATTGCACCCGAATCATGATCTCCGTAATTATTTCCATAGCTTAAATTTATAACAAGCGGTAAGCCCTCTTCCATTGATTTTTTTACGGCATAAGTAATTCCCAGCATAATTGATGTAGTCTTAGAGCTTCCGAAATTTTTACTTTCAGAAAGCTTAACGGCTATAATCTTAGCCTTTGGAACAATACTTTTTATAATACCCGCAACCGCAGTTCCGTGACCGCTTAAATCCAAAGCCACACTTCTATCATTTTCCGAAATAAGCTTATCTATATCGTCACTTTTATAGATACTTCCGATTTTTAATTCATACGGAGGATTACCGTCAACGCTTTGATCCCATATTTCATATAACGCGGTCTTATCATTCTCCAGAAAAACCGGATGATTATAATCTATACCCGAATCCAAAACCGCAACAAGAACTCCTTCACCATCGTATCCCCTGTTATCAAAATTTATCAGATTAAAGCATGAGGTGTTAAATCCGACAGGTAATTCTTCAAAATATACAGCCTTGGGTTTATCAATATAAATAATCTGAGCATAATCAGATAAACGCCCTATATTCTCCTGACGAATTCTTATAATGGCATATCCGGATAAAAGCTCAATATATGCAAACGGAACCTCCATACTTATAGATGACAACTCACCGAAATATCTTATTATAAGCTCCCACTCATCATATTCGGAAATAAACCCCTCATTTAAGTCAAGCGCTTTTTTTCTTTCCGAATACGGAATATCCAATGAAAGATTAAGTTCGGTATCAACCTTTGATTTATCCATTTTATACCTTCCACAATAATAATTACTAATTCATGTCATTTATTGTCGTAAATATCCAAAAATCTTATACATCATCCGACGCATTTTTTAAATTTAAAAGCCTATAATCCCTTATAAGAAAAGACGGAGGTGATAATGAGATATGTTGTATATGCGGATGTAATGCTGCTTTACGATTTTATAATCAATACAGCGGTTCTTATAATCGCTTCAAAACTTATGCGTATTTACATCAATTTAAAAAGACTTATACTTTGGGCATTTATTACAAGTGGATTATCGACTGCGGTATATATTAAATTTTTGGATAATATATTCCTTCCATTATTTTATGCTTTAATTTACCTTTTTATGACAATTATGTATTTTAAAATAACTTCGGTTTGCGAGGCATTGAAAAAAACATTTGCGGTAATTGTATCAATGCCTGTTGTTTTCGGAATAATAAATATCTTTAAGGGAGGTGAATCATCATCCTTAACACATACACTTATATCGCTAACAATTGGGCTTTTTATTTTATCAATAGTTCAAAGGACCATAAGCCATAAACTTTCAGGAAAATATCAAAGCATTATTCTAATACATTCCGGAAAAAAATATAAAGTAACGGGTTATCTTGATACCGGTAATTCTCTAACAGACCCATTTGTAAATAAACCCGTGATGATTGCAGATAATCGAATTATCAATAAAATCACAGGAAACACGGTATCGAATTTGCTAAATGCGTATAGTTCAACGGGCTATATGGATTATGAAGCATTTAAACATTTAACAGATATAACGCTTCACCCGATTCCATATTCAACAATCAATTCCTCCTGTGAATTTATGCCGGTATTAATAATTGATTCAATGTCAATCGTGGAAGAAAGGAAAAAATATACAAATATCGCTTTGGGTATAAGCAGATATAAATTAAAAAACGATTATCAGATACTTTTAAACGAAAAATTAATAATAAATTAGAGAGGAGTTATTCAAATGATTAGCGTAATAAGCAATAACAAATTCAGCTTCAATATTAAAAGCTTTGCAAATTTTATACTATTTCCAAAAAATGAGGTTCATTATATCGGAGGTGCCGAAATACTTCCTCCTCCGCTTTCATCGGAAGAAGAGTCGGATTTACTTGAGCAGCTCACAACAAATGATGATATGGAAATAAAAAAAACCTTAATTGAACACAACTTAAGACTTGTTGTTTACATAGCAAAAAAATTCGATAATACGGGAGTCGGCGTTGAGGACCTTATCTCAATAGGCACAATAGGATTGATAAAAGCAATAAACACATTTAAAACCGACAAAAATATAAAGCTTGCAACCTATGCTTCAAGATGCATAGAAAATGAAATACTTATGCATCTTAGACGTAATTCGCGTACAAAGACTGAAGTTTCCATTGATGAACCGCTAAATGTCGATTGGGACGGAAACGAACTTTTATTATCCGATATTCTGGGAACCGATGATGACGTAATTTATAAGGATATTGAGGATGAGGTAGATAAAAATCTTTTGGAGCAGGCTCTTGAAATATTATCCGATCGAGAAAGAACCATAATCGAGCTTCGTTTCGGAATCGGCAGAAATGATGAGGAAATGACACAAAAAGAGGTTGCTGATTTGCTGGGAATATCACAGTCATATATATCAAGGCTTGAAAAAAAGATAATAAGAAGATTAAAAAGAGAAATAATACGACTCGGATAAAAATCTTTGAATTAAAAATAATCCGAAAATCAGATATAGACTAATTTTAATAAAGACATATTAAAAAACGAGCAGGAAAAGGAATTTTCCTGCTCATAAAATTATGCAACTTTCTTTTTTCTCTTCCATACAGACGGAGAGAAAAGCAAAAGAATCGGAAACAACTCCAATCTTCCCGCCAGCATATCAAACATAAATACATATTTTGAAAAAGCCGAATACGCCTCAAAGGTATGTGTCGGTCCTACCTGACTGAGTCCCGGTCCAATATTGTTAAAGGTTGCGGCAACCGCCGTAAAATTAGATGTCATATCCTTATTTTCCAAAGAAACCAGAAGTAAAGAAATAGCAAAAATCATCATATAAGTCATAAAATAGACATTTATTGATCGGAGAGTTTCATGCCCTATAACCTTATCTTCCATCTTTATCTTCTTAACACTCTTTGGGAAAAGGAAGGATACTATTTCCTTTTTCACAGTCTTTGAAGCAACTATAAAACGTGAAACCTTAATTCCTCCACCGGTACTGCCTGCACATGCTCCGACAAACATGAGCATAACAAGGACAGTCTTTGAATAGGCAGGCCATTGATCAAAATCCATTGTTCCGTAACCCGTTGTCGTAATAATTGAACCAACCTGAAAAAACGAGTGTCTTATTGTTCCACCGATCGAACCTATCTTATCATAGATATTTATGGCAATCGTAACAACCGCAAATATAATTATCGCAAGATATATCCTAACCTCTTCGATTTTAAAAGCCTGTTTAATTCTTCCTGAAACAAGAAGAAAATAAAACGTAAAATTAACTCCGAAAAGTACCATAAATATACCAATTACCCACTGCTGGTATACCGTACAGCCGGCTATACTGTCATTCCAGATACTCAAACCACCCGTACCGGCCGTACCAAAGGATATGGTTAATGACTCAAAAGGATTCATACCTCCAAATAAAAGCAATATAACTTCAATAACCGTCATTACAAAATATATTGCATAAAGGTAAAATGCCGTATCTCTAACCTTCGGTACAAGCTTTCCGACCGAAGGTCCCGGGCTTTCCGCCTTCATAAGGTTCATATTTGAGCCACCTGCCATTGGTAAAATCGCAAGAAGGAAAACAAGTACTCCCATTCCGCCTATCCAGTGCGTAAAGCTTCTCCAGAACAATGATGCATGTGAAAGAGCTTCTACATCTGATATCAGAGTTGAACCTGTTGTTGTAAAACCGGAAACGGTTTCAAACAATGCATTTGTAAAATTAGGTATATCTTCGTTTAAAACAAAAGGTAATGCTCCCACAACCGAAAGAATTATCCAGCTTAATGCGGTTGTAACAAAACCCTCTTTAAGATAAAATTTCATATCCTTGGGTTTTTTCAAAATTATAATCGTACCTAAAAGGAGAGCCGCCATAGCTATATACAAAAAACTAAAGCCTTCACGCTCACCATATATAACAGCGACAAGACAAGGCAGCATCATACATGCTGCCTCAATATCCATAATCCATCCTAATACATATATTACAACGCCGTAATTCATTATAAAAATCCTCTACTCATACGTAATAATCACTTCAGAATATCTTTCAAATCCTTAAAGCCTGAATGTGCGGTAACTATAACAACCTTATCATTTTCCTGAATGATATCACTACCTTTAGGAATAATAATCTTACCGTTTCTGTTAATGCAGGCAATAAGGAGATTATCCTTAAGCTTTAGCTCCATAATAGGCTTACCGATAACCGGCGAATTTCCTTCGGTATTAAACTCAATAGCCTCTGCCTTGTTATCAAATATATGATAAAGCACTTCAATATTGCTTCCTATTCCGTTTTGCGTAGCACGTACATGTCCGATAATCGTCTCAGAGGTCATATATCTCGGATAAAGAATGCTTCCCATATCAAGATTATCAATTACATCATGGAACGAACTTCTCTTTATCTTTGTAATTACCTTTGCCGAAGTAAATTGTCTTGCAAATAAGGTAATTAAAATATTCTCCTCATCAAGACCTGTAAGAGGTACTACTGAATCAGCTTCCTCAATACCCGATTCACGAAGTACAGATTCATCCGTTCCGTCACCGCATATAATCAATGCCTTTGGAATAAGTGCACTTAACTCTTCACACCTCTTCATATTTATCTCGATAATTTTAACATCGATATTCATTTCGGTTAGCATCTTACCAAGATAATATGAAGATTTTCCACCTCCGATTATCATACAATTCTTAACCTGATGAGTATCTATATCTATCTTCTTAAAGAAATTTTGTGTATTAATCGGGGTTGCAAGAAATGTTAAATAGTCCTGACCGCGTAAAACAAATGAACCGTCAGGAATTACAAGCTCACCGTTTCTTTCGACACCGCATACAAGGAGCTCGGAATTGTATCCTCTAACGTCAGATATACGTGCACCGTCAAGAACATTTCCGTCAGGAAGTTTAAACTTTATAAGCTCCGCATGACCCTTAGTAAATGCATTTATCTCCTGTGCCATAGGAAGGCGAAGCAATCTTGCTATCTCTCTTGCCGTTTCAAGCTCAGGATTTATAATACGCGATATACCAAGTTTTGATCTTAAGTAAGCAAGCTCATCACTGTAATCAGGATTTCTCACTCTTGCTATGGTGGCACAATGACCAACCTGATTAGCAATGGTACAACAAAGCATATTAAGCTCATCAGACTCGGTAACAGCAATAAGTATGTCCGTCTCATTTATTCCAGCTTCAAGCAAAACCTTATAACTGGAACCGTTTCCGGCAACGCCCATAACGTCATAAGTTTCCGAAACTCTGTCAACCAGATCTCCGTCCGTATCTATTACGGTTATATCATGCTTCTCCTGAACCAGCTTCTCAACAAGAGTAGTACCAACCTTGCCGCAACCGACTATAATTATTTTTAATCCTCTGTTTTTCTTAAACGGATTTTCCATAACTTTCTCCCATTATTAAAACAAAAACTCTTTCATTAAAGCATTTTCTTTAAAGAACCAAGAGCATCCGCAGCCTTACCTGCACTAAACTTAGCCTGAACACCGGTAACAACCTTATCAAGCATTCCGTCAGGTATATCAATTCCTGCAACCTTTTCAATAGCCTTCTCAGGATTTGACTTAAAATCTTTTTCAAAATCCTTATCATTTTTTACCTTGTCAACAATCTTTGTAATTTGATCCTTAATATCCATATTTTTATCCTCCTCGTTTTTTTCTATTTATGATACAGCATTCATGCTGCTTAATCCGAAAAAGCACTGAAATATCAGCATATATCCGGATATGCAAACATATCTTTGTTAACCTCATCTATGTGAAGTCCGAAATAATTCTCCCTGTCAACCATATTATATGCTTCCTGAAGTTCTTTTGTACACTCAACAAGAGATAATGGAACTCCCGCAAGTATATCATCGATAGAAATTTCTATCTCACCATGGTTGAATGCAATGGTATCCTCAGGCGTATTATACGGTTCCGAAATAAGAATATCTCTTACTGCTTCGGAAAAATGCGGCATGGCAGCCGGAAGCGAAATAAACCTCTTATTTATTACTTTTTCCTCTGAGCCTTCCTTTAATACACACATCTTCTTCTTTTCTGATTTTGCACTCAAGCCTTCAACAAATACCTTGGCGGCATCCTTCATAATTTCATCACGTGCCTCATTTGTAGCTGATACAAACATAATATTTGTTTCCTGAAGTGACGGCTTATCCTTTGCAAAAGCAACCAAAATAAGCTTCTCAGGCGCATATACACCGATGCTGACAAAAATATTTCTGTAAATTCTTTCCATTATATCCTTAACAGGAACCGGTCTCGAATTATCAATATCCGCTTCATGTTCAACCATAAGATCGATGATTCCTTTTCTTAATTCATCAATTCTTGCATCGGTCACATAATCGGAAGGAAGGAATTCATGTCTTGCCGCACCCTTAAGAGTATATCCGATAACCTTATTTCCTCTCTTGGAAAGATCTTCGATTGCAACAGACAAATCCTCTCCGAATTGAGCATATATATCATTTAAACGTTCGGATTTCTGTCTTAAAATTCTTATAATATCTCCGAAAAGATCCTGATCGCTTATACCATCAATAATCATATTTCTTTCGGTAGCATATGTTTCCTTTATACAAGCATCATAATAACCGTTTTCGGTTTCACGCTTGGCCGATGGAAATGTAAAGAATCTCTTCGCAACAATATCCCTTATGGATTCTATGATTCTGCTAAACTCTGCTGTAGGTTGATATGTTCCGAGCTTTTGCTCAAGATTTCTTATCTTTGCTATTATACCACCGTCAACATCTCTTCCTGCAAATCCGGCCGATCCGATCATTTCAATAGTAATAAACGGTCCGTATTCCTTCATATACTTGGATATAAGTCTATCTAAGTCGGCAGTAACCTTATTTTTAACCTGCTTAATGATGCTCGGGATATTTTTTTCAACATCCGAAAGCTGTCTTGGCATGGATGTTCTTAATGTATCCTGTTTTTTCTTTATCGACTTATAATCCGGTTTTATAAGCTGTGTAACATTAACAAGTCCCTTAACGTCAAGATTTATCGGTTCTCCCGGTTTTCCCTCAAGGAAGCTGTTAAGTTCAACCAATGTATTCTTTAAATCATTTTCAATAATTTCGTCCATATTTTCAAGAGTATGCAGTCTCTTATCAGCTTCCGCAAAAACCTCATACTCGCAAATATTTTCTATTTCCCTTACAGGCACTCTGTAATCGGATTCGTTAAATATCTTATAATATCCGGACCCCTCTTTTGCAAAGAAAGCATCTCTTAAAAGCTTTCTTTCTTCTATAGCTTTCTCGTTTCCCACAAACTTGTTTTTTGAAAGCATTGAAATAAAATATGCCACATCACTGTAAATAACACTTTCAGGAAGATAGCCCTGATCATCCTGCTTTCCGGTTACTATCATACAGGAATCAAAGATATTTTCCTTCATCGAAAGCCTATGTGTCGTGCTCTCAAACGAATATGCTTCATCCCTTGTAGTGATTCGCATGAAATAATCAATCTCTTTTAAGGTCGCATAACCGTTAGCATTAAGAAGGTTCTTAAGCTCAGTATTGTCCGAGATAAATCTGTTTGCAAACATAACATCCGGAGTAAGAAGACATGCACCGACACGATAGTCCTTAAGTCTCTTTGACTTACCGAATGCTTTAATATTATAAGCAAGATCTGAAATAATACCGCTTCCGGTTCCTCCGGAAACACTTGATACAATAATAATATCAAGCTTTCCGTTTTCTGATCTGTTATATATTTCCTCAATTTTTTCAAACAAAAGAATTCTTATATCCTCATAAGCATTTGAAAACATAAGACGACCAAGCTGACGGTTTCCTTTTGCACCGTCAATTCCTATATCCATATCCGGGAAATCACTCTTCATCCAGTTTGCAAGATTCGGATGAACCGGATTATTATTAATTCCTTTTGAAAGAATGGTTTCAAGGTTCGGTCTGTAAATACTCATAACCTCAAGTGCATTAAGCCCTATCCCCTGCTTACTGTCCTCAATGGTAGCCTGCATAGACTGAATATCCGAATCAATATAAAGAAGATTAATATTATCATCAGCAGTAACATCTTCACTGATCATACCCTTTATTGATGTAAGTACCTTACAACCTGTTCCACCAAGACCTATAATAAGTAAATCCCGGTTAAAGGTTTGCTCCTCATCATCTTTACCAAAGACCTTAATATCCTTCAACTTCGAAAATTCTTCTTTTTGAGTATCAATTAAAATCATTTTTACCTGCTCCTCCCACTAGTTTTTGCGGAACTCCTCAAGCTCCAACCCCTCATTATGTTCCAGCAAAAGTCTGATAGACCACTCATTTGCAAAAAGCAAAAGCGGATTATCTTTCATATCCTTAACTCTCTTACAATCACTGATTCTGCTTATCTTATTTAAATCAGTGGTTCTATCTTTAACCCATCTTATATAGTTATATGGCAACGGTTCAAGTCTGATGTCACAACCGTATTCATTTTCCAGTCTGTATTTTAATACATCAAATTGAAGAACACCGACAACTCCTACTATGATTTCGGACATTCCGAGTGTATAGTCCTGGAACATCTGAATCGCACCCTCCTGAGCTATCTGCGTAACACCCTTCATAAACTGTTTTCTCTTCATCGAATCAAGATGAACCAGTCTGCAAAAATGCTCCGGTGCAAATGTCGGTATTCCTTCATATTCAAACTTATTTCCCGGTGTACAAAGCGTATCTCCGATTGAAAATATACCGGGATCAAATACACCGATAACATCTCCGGCATATGCTTCCTCAATTACTTTTCTGTCCTGCGCCATTATCTGTTGCGGCTGCGAAAGTCTCATCTTTCGTCCGCTTTGCACATGATAGACTTCCTTTGAGGCATCAAACTTACCGGAAGAAATTCTCATAAACGCAATTCTGTCGTGATGCGCCTTATTCATATTGGCCTGTATCTTAAATACAAATCCCGAGAACACATCATTTATAGGTTCAATAAGACCTTCATTTGACATTCTCGGTAACGGTGATTTTGTCATATTAAGGAAATGCTCAAGAAATGTCTCTACGCCGAAGGTTGTAAGTGCGGAACCGAAAAATACAGGTGTAAGCTCACCTTTATCGACAAGCTCCTGATCAAACTCATCACTTGCTCCGTCCAATAGCTCGATTTCCTCCATGAATTTATCATAAAGTTCATCGCCGACTTCTTCCTTAAGCTTTCCGTCTTCTATATCATAATCCGTCTCGGCGGCGCCTTTGGCACCACCGACGGACACAGCCTTAAACATAGAAACCTTTTTAGTATTTCTGTCATAAACACCTTTAAATCTCTTACCTGAACCTATAGGCCAATTAATAGGACAGGTTCTTATTCCGAGAACTGTTTCTATATCGTCCAGAAGCTCAAACGAATCTCTCGCTTCCAGATCCATTTTATTAATAAATGTAAATATAGGTATATGTCTCATAACACAAACCTTAAAAAGCTTTATTGTCTGTGCCTCAACACCCTTTGATGCATCTATAACCATGACGGCGGAATCCGCAGCCATAAGCGTACGATAAGTATCCTCGGAAAAGTCCTGATGTCCCGGAGTATCCAGTATATTAATACAATATCCGTCATAATTAAATTGTAAAACCGATGAGGTTACGGAAATACCTCTTTCCTTTTCAATCTCCATCCAATCGGAAACGGCATATTTTGAATTAGCCTTTCCCTTTACCGAACCGGCAGTATTTATGGCACCGCCGTATAACAAAAACTTTTCGGTAAGTGTTGTCTTTCCCGCATCAGGATGCGAAATAATCGCAAATGTTCTTCTCTTTTCTATCTCTCGCTTTAACTGCTCGTCCATGGTGCCTCCATGTTATATAAAAAGTATCGAAATAATCATTTATTTACGGAAGACAGCTTATTTATCAACTATCTCTCTATGCCAAGCCTGTAATGACTTTATGCTGTTATTCTCATCCTTATGAGCTTTAACATATGCTATACCTTCTGCTGTTGCCTTAGCTGCAGCTATGGTAGTCATATAAGGAACCTTAGCCTTAATTGCCGCTTTACGAAGATAACTGTCATCATACTGGCTGTCCTTACCGACAGGTGAATTGACAATAAGATCAATATCTCCGTTTGTAATCATATCAAGTATATTAGGTCTTCCCTCATGAAGCTTCTTAACAACAGTGGCTTTAACACCTTCCGATGTAATCAAATCGTAGGTTCCGCTTGTTGCAAGAATATTAAATCCGGAAGCTTCGAAGCTCTTGGCTACTTCAACAACCTCTGCCTTATCCTTTCTGTTAACGGATATAAGAACAGTTCCGGAAAGCGGAAGCTTTGATTGAACAGCCTCCTGTGCCTTAAAGAAGGCCTCTCCATAATGTTCCGATATACCGAGTACTTCTCCTGTCGAACGCATCTCAGGTCCGAGTACAGGGTCTACCTCCTGGAACATATTGAATGGGAATGCTGCTTCCTTAACTCCGAAATATGGAATATGCTTTTCCTTAAGTGCCGGAACAGGTGAAGGTCTTCCGGTAATCTCTGATGTAATAATATCAGTTGCAAGAGGTACCATACGTATGTTACAAACCTTTGAAACCAAAGGTACGGTACGAGATGCTCTCGGATTTGCCTCAAGTACATAAACCTTTCCGTTTTCAATAGCATATTGCATATTCATAAGACCCTTGACATGCATTTCTTCTGCTATCTTTCTTGTATATTCCTTAATAGTCTTAACATTATCCTCTGATATATGTAATGAAGGTATGATACATGCCGAGTCACCCGAATGAACTCCCGCAAGCTCGATATGCTCCAT
>DFDU01000119.1 GCA_002369325.1 Lachnospiraceae bacterium UBA3820 | reverse complement strand
AGGTTCGAATCCTGTCGCATCGATTAAAAAAAGACATCATATGATGTCTTTTTTTTATGTGACCGGTTTTATAAAATAATAAAATATGTGCGTATGATAAAGATTGTAAGAATTTAGACAGATCCAATGTTTTCTACTTCTTCTCCGTTTATTGACAACCTGAATCTGCCACTTGTAAGCTTGGTATTTTTTACGGCTGCGCCTGCAAGCTCTGAAACAGAAGTTTCAAGACGGACATTGGTATCCGTATCATATAAATCAATGTCAGATTCTTTTATGAAACCACCAAACCATAGAACTTTATCTCCACCGGCGATTACACGTTGACCTACACGTTCGGTGTGGATGGTTGTTGAAACATCGAGAGCTGCGATGGCTGAACATCTTTGACCGCGCATATTGATAAGTATATTGGTATCGGAAAAAATGACCTTCGTATAATCCCCGTTTACGGTACCGATTCCGACAAATTCAAAACCGGAAACGTATAACTTGACCGATGAGCGGCTTATGGAAATATCGCTGTTTGAAGATAATGAGCCGAGGCCCGTACCCTTTGCAAGAGAAAATTCCATATTAAGGTCACAATTGCGAATATCCAGCTTGCTTTCTCTGTAAAGTGAACCTATTCCAAGTCCTGTATCACCTGTGAGATTGATGATATATTGCCCCTGGAGAATGTTTATATCAAGCTTACCGTCACCGAGAATTGTAAGGTCGGAACTTTCGGGTACGAGAATACCGCCATTGTCAAGCTTGTTGTTACCGCTTATAGTGATAGTAAGATTACTGTTTTCGTCAAGACTTATACTATGAAAAAAGACTTAAATTTTGTAAGTTGTTCTTTGGTATTGCAAATGGTATAATTTGTTGAAAAAAGATATTACGAAAAAAATTACGAAAAATGTAACCGTTTCAGATTTTCAATCGTATACCCTATGTAAGTACTTACGAAAAACGATGAAGCAAGAGGTAAGAACAATGAGAGAACCCGTAGAAAATTTAATCAGGGAATATAAAAATCACCTTTTTGCTGTTGCATTCAGCATATGCAAAAGTGCTTCCGACGCAGATGATGTAGTACAGGATACATTTATGAAGTATCATTTCAGTAAAAAACAGTTTTCATCAGAGGAGCATCTTAAAGCATGGCTTTTACGTGTGGCGATTAATAAGGCGAAGGATGTGAACCGCTCATTTTGGAAGCAAAAGAGCACGTCGATTGAGGATTATATCGAGACGCTTGAGTTACCGGAAAGAGAAGATAAGGACATTCTTTCGGAGGTTTTGGCTTTGCCGGAAAAATATCGAATTGTCATACATCTGTTTTATTATGAGGAGTATTCGGTGGCAGATATTGCCAAGCTTCTCAAGTTAAGTGAAAGCAATGTAAAAATCAGACTTTCACGAGGCAGAAACATGCTAAGAGAAAGATTACAGGAGGAATGGGTATATGAATGAAAACGAAAAATATAAGAGTATTTTTGATGCAATTGAAAGTAATGCTGAAATAACGATAGATACACTTACGACAAGAAGACATGAGAAGAAAGCAGGAAAGATTAAGAAGGCGGTTTGTTGCTTTGGTGCTTTTGCGGTACTTTTCCTTGGCTCTAACGTGGCATCTTATGCAAAAACAGGTGAGTTCTGGGTGAAATCAGCTTTCAGCTTCAAGAGCGCTTCAGGTGCAGAGATTACGGTTGAGGAAGAGCAGCAGGATGAATTTACATCAATAAGTACCATAAATATTAAGACTGATGGTGAGGAAAAGGATTTCTTTGAAGTTGAAGATGAAAAGATATATTTCACTTATAACGGAGCAAGAGAAGATATAACAGACAAGTGTAGTGAAGATACTTATTTTAAACATGAGTTTACCGATGAAGATGGACTTCGACATGTATTGATTGTCGGAGGAACACCGGATAAAGCCGGTTCTGCAGAGTATATTATCTCCAAAGACGGAGAGCTTGTATTTTCGGATGTAAGCGGTGCGGTTCCTTTGGGAGATCTTCAGATGGCATCACAGACAATTGAGATTGATTGCGATGAAGACGGTTACAATATCTCAACGGAAGAAGCTTTTGATGAACTTAAGGAAGATGTCTGCCAATATGAATATTATTTTGAGGACGATAGTGCAGAAACACTTGAGGATATCATGCCGGAGTGGTTAAAGAAAGCTGAAGAAGATCTTAATATTATTTATTAAGCAAATATTTGATGCATGGTGTGACAGGATAATAGAAGCGCTCGAGAATGCAAAGGCGCAGTTCTTATGATTGACAGAACATAATATATCAGGAACCTTGCTTTTATGGCAAGGTTCTTTTGTATTATATGATTTTATAACTTTTTTATTTTTGCTATTTTATTTCAAGATAAATTGTGGTATTATATTCAAGGTCGGCAGAGTAAATGATAAGGGGTCTTTATGGATTACGATGTATTATTAAAAAAAGCAGAAGAGATAGCAACCGCAGCTCATGAAGGTCAGTTTGACAGATGCGGTGTTGAATACATCAATCACCCGAGGACCGTTGCGTCATATGTAGATGACCCAAAGGAAAAGATAATTGCGTGGCTTCATGATACCATAGAAGATACCGACGTAACCGAGGCGGACTTAAGACCTGTATTTGGTGATGAGATAACCGATATAGTGCTTATTCTTACAAAGTATCCCGGTGATGAATATTTTGATTACATCGGCAGGGTTATGAAAAATGACACCGCTATAAATGTTAAGCTTGCAGATCTTACTCACAATATGCGCCCTGACCGAATTAAAAATCCGACCAAAAAGGATTTGGAACGCCTTGAAAAATATAAAAAGGCGTATAATATGCTTGTCGCAGAAAAGAAAAACAGGCAAAAAACTTAAAATAATAATATGCTTCCGTGGCTCAGTTGGTAGAGCGTCGCATTCGTAATGCGTAGGTCGTGGGTTCGAGTCCCATCGGGAGCTTGATGAAAAGTACCGCGTTTTTGCGGTATTTTTTTAAAGGAGGAATAAGTGATGTTTTATTTACCGGATGGAACAGATAGATGCGGTTTTTATGAATGTACCGGTTGCGGAAATCGCTTTCTCGATTTACGCACCGCACCAACCGTGGAGTGTCCTTATTGTGAAAAAGAAGTGGATATGGAGATAGGTCCGGATGATGATATGTCCGATGCGCAGGAAACAGCAACGCTTATAAAGATACTTGAGGGCGAGGATGTGGAGAAATATGATAAACTACTTAGCCTTGCACTTACCGGTGGAGATTATGAGTGGATATAGATTTACAGGGATAAATCGCTGATTCGACTTAAAGAAAAGATAAACTGAGATATAGTTGAGCATAATATTTAGAAAAAAGAAGGCAAAAAATGAGTAATAAAGATGAGCGTTATGACAAATTGGATAACACGGCGAATCTGTTTCCTATGATTGTAAGCGAGAGTATGAGTAATGTTTACAGGATTTCGGTTACATTGAAATATGAGATAGTTCCCGATATATTGCAGAAGGCACTTGATAAGGTCCTTCCTTATTTTGATGTCTTTAATTCAAAGATGACGGAGGGACTTTTCTGGTATTATTTTGAAACTAATCATAATATGCCGCCTCAGGTTGAGGAGGAAAGCACATATCCTTGTCGTTACATTAATCCGCATACAAACAGGGATTATCTATTCCGTGTAAGCTATTATAAAAACAGAATAAATCTTGAAGTATTTCATGCGGTAACCGACGGAAACGGTGCACTTGCATTTTTAAAGGAGATAACTTACCAATACCTGCGTGACAGATATCCCGAGCTTAAGGCTGCAAATCATGACATATTAAGCCCGGAAACCTCCCTTGACAGAGAGGATAGCTATGTCAAAAATTTCAAGAAAAGCAAGAAGAAAAAATATAAGAAGGAAAAAGCTTTTATAATCGAGGGCGAGAAGCTTCCCGAAAATGAAATCGGTGTTATCCACGGATATATAAATATCAAGGACATAAAGACCGTGTCCAAGAAATACGGAGTAACGATCAATCAATATCTTATCGGTACATTTGCGTGGGCGGTTTATAAAGAATGCATGAAATCACAGGCAGGAAAAAAACCGTTTTCGGCATGCGTACCTGTTAATCTCAGACCATATTTTGATTCTGGTACGTTAAAGAATTTCTTTGCAATAGTATCAGCAACCTTCAGACCAACAAAGGATTCCTATACATTTGACGAGGTACTGGAAGAGGTTGCCGACAGCTTAAGAAGGCAGATTACAAAGGAAAATCTTGAGGATATAATTGCATATAATGTTTCAAATGAGGAAAACAAATGGCTTAGAGCTGTGCCTCTTTTCATAAAGAGGGCGGTCATGAAGCGTATTTACCTCTCTTCGGCAAAGGCCAATACAACGACCGTAACCAATCTCGGAGTTATCAGTATTTCACCGGGCTACGAGGATTACATTGAAAAATTCACGGCTGTTTTATCTATGTCACCGGGACAAAATATTAAGGCGACCGTATTCTCCTATAGAGATACACTGGCATTTACCTTCTGCTCAAGCATACTTGAAACAAATGTGCAAAGAGCATTTTTCAGACATATGGTTGAAGACGGTATAAATGTTACCGTAGAAAGTAATGGTGCTTATTATGAATAGATGCAGAAAATGTAATATAAATATCATGGATGATTCGATAGTATGTCCGCTTTGCAAAAATGTTCTGGAGCTTTCGGAGGACATGAAGGGAACCGAAAAACTCGGAATGTATAAATCAAAATCAATAAGCTACCCGGATATAATAAAGAAAAGAAAGTGGATAAAATTTACAATCCGTTTGTCCATATTACTTTCGATTATTGCGGAAATCATACTTGTGCTTATTAATTATGCAACCTATAACGGTAAACCGTGGTCAATAGTAACCGGAGCAATATTTGCATATATTTGCTTTACGATTATATATTCGGCTCAAAGATATGTAAGTCACAGGTCAAAGCTTGCTGCACAGGTGCTTGCCGCGATTCCGCTTATTTTGATCATAGATTATGTATATGGCGGTAACGGCTGGTCAATCAATTTTGGTATACCTATCATGGTGCTTGTACTTGATCTGGTTGTATTTATATTATCAATGGTAAATTTCAAAAAATGTCAGGTTTACCTTATGGTTCAGCTGGTAGGAATTCTCATCAGCTTTGTTTGCAGCATATTTGTATTGCTCGGAAGCTTTAAAGTGAAAATGCTTTCGGTTATTGCAACCACAGTTTCGATAATAATATTTATGATAATTATATTTTTGGGTGAGAAACGATCGACAAGCGAATTAGCCAAAAGATTTAGAATATAACGAGCGAGTCTGCGAGATAGAGGGCGAAAAGCAAAAGCCAAGCGACTGATTATAAATTAAGGGAGAAAATACATGGAAACAAGTTTACGCGCGAAGATGGTTAGTACTCTGATTGCAGAGTTTAATAAACATAATTCTCTTCGTACGCATCTAAGAGAGGAAAAAAGACCTGACAGTGATATAGATAAAAATTTCAGATATCCCGAGCATCTTACAAAGACAAGAATTGATATGGAAAACTTTCCAATGGAGATGCTTAGCTGGAATGATAAAGAAGAACTGTTTGAAAAACCGTCCGATAAAGTAATTCTGCAGCTTCACGGCGGCGGGTATATTGGTGCATTTAAAAATATATACAGAACCATGGCAGGTCTCTACGGAGAGGTAAGCCATGGTGCAAATGTACTTACCGTGGATTATAGAGTGGGTCCTGAACATAAGCATCCGGCGGCGCTTCTTGATGCGGCATGTGCTTATGACTGGTTGATCGAACAAGGCTATAGTGAGGAAAAGATTGTATTGGCGGGAGATTCGGCCGGCGGCGGTCTTGCCATGGCACTTTGCCATTATTTAAAAGATAAGAAGCGTAAGCTTCCGGCAGGTATTGTAGCGATGTCTCCGTGGACAGACCTCTTATCATCCGGTCCGTCTTACAAAGAAAATTATGAGCTGGATCCGGTATTTGGAAATGACAGCAGCAGTCTAATATATGACAATCCTTATGTTGATGAAAAGGATAAGGGCGATAAATATATTTCGCCGCTTTATGGAGATTTTGAAGGATTTCCGCCTATGCTTATTCAGGTTGGCTCGTATGAGATGCTTTTAAGTGACTCGTTACTTGTGGCTGAAAAAGCAAAGGAAGCCGGAGTTCTGGTTAAGCTTTCGATATATGAGGGAATGTTCCATGTATTTCAAATGGGAGCAAAGCTTATGCCCGAATCCATGAAAGCATGGACTGAGGTCGGAAAGTTTTTTGAAATAATCTAAATGAGGTAATTATGAGAGTTGCATTGTTTCAGATGAATATAATCTGGGAAAACAAAAAAGAAAACCTGAGAAAATTAGTGGACACACTCGAAACACTCGGAAAGAAAAATGTTGATTTACTTCTTATGCCCGAGACGTCACTTACGGGATTTTCAATGAATACCGATATAACCGGTGAGGAAAATTTTGAAACGGTTAAAAATATAAAAAAGCTCGCTACGCAATATGGAGTGGCTATAGGAGTAGGCTGGACGAAGAGGTTAGGCGAGGATAAAAAGGGAAATGACAAGTCTGCGACAAAAGCACTTTGCGAAAACCATTATTCCATAGTCGGACCTGATGCGGTTGATGGCTTTGACGGAGCAGACAAACCTGATATACTTGATGTACCGATGCTTTTGGACTATGCAAAGATACATCCGTTTAGTTATTCGGGTGAAGATAAATATTTTATCGGCGGAGATTATCAGGAC
The DNA here is from genome assembly GCA_002369325.1 of Lachnospiraceae bacterium UBA3820. Lineage (GTDB taxonomy): Bacteria > Bacillota > Clostridia > Lachnospirales > Lachnospiraceae > Coprococcus_C. The sequence goes on along the minus strand of DFDU01000119.1, from coordinate 15,959 downwards.
TTTCTCTTTTACAAGGACTTTAATATAAGTACTGCCATATGCTATGATTTGAGATTTCCGGAAATCTTTCAGACGATGTCTGAAAAGTCTGATTTTATTGTAGTACCTGCTAACTGGCCTGCTGTAAGACTTGAGCATTGGAACAAGCTTCTTATGGCAAGAGCTATAGAAAATCAATGCTATATAGCCGGAGTAAATTGCGTCGGTAACATCGACGGAACAAGTTATGCAGGCGGAACAAAGATGATTAACCCGCAGGGGGATGTAGTGATTCCCGATGAGTTGATAGGTTATGAAAATGATGAAGCAGTATTTATATATGATTTGAAAAATGATGTTGATAAAACAAGAGAAGCATTTCCTGTAAAAAAGGATAGGAGAGAAGAATTGTATATCAGTTTTTTGAGAGAGTGAATAATGAAACGAAGGAGCGCTTTTGATGTTGAGTCAAAAGCGCTTTTGGGTTTATAATACAAAATGATATTCTTAATAAATTCTTAAATTGTTATATACTTTCATTTTAAATATTAATTTGGCATAATCCGATAAAAGAGGAGGAGATAAGATGTACAACATACTTGTATGTGATGATGAAAAGGATATAGTTGATGCTTTGACGATTTATCTTCAAAGTGAGGGATACAATATTTTCAGTGCATTTAACGGAAAAGAAGCGATTGAAATTATGGATAAGGAAGATGTACAGCTTGTTCTTATGGATATAATGATGCCTGAGATGGACGGAATTACAGCTATGAATGTCATAAGAAAGACAAGCAATGTTCCGGTTATCCTGCTTACTGCAAAAAGCGAGGATACAGACAAGATTCTCGGACTTAGCGTGGGCGCAGATGATTATGTAACGAAGCCGTTTAATCCGGTTGAGCTTATTGCGAGAGTCAAGGCCCAATTAAGAAGATACATAACTCTGGGCAGCAGTCATATAAATGAAAAGCAGGATAAACTTGTTATAAGAGGCATAGAGCTTGATGATAAGGCAAAAAGTGTAACCGTTGACGGAAATCCTATTTCACTTACACCGACTGAGTTTCAGATCCTTAAGCTTTTTATGGAAAATCCCGGAGTCGTTTATTCGCCGAAGGAAATCTACAGGGAAGTATGGCAGGATGCACCGCTTGGAGCGGAAGGAACAGTTGCCGTACATATAAGACATTTGAGGGAAAAAGTAGAGATAGACCCGTCCGAACCAAGATATCTTAAGGTTGTCTGGGGACAGGGATACAAGCTTGATTAAAGCTGACCGGTGTTGAATTAACGAATGTGAAAGATATTGTTATATAAAGGATGATTATATGAAAAAACTGGGAAATAATGCATTATTTAAAGTTATAATGATTTTTCTGTTTGTGATATCGTTGCTTGTGTGTGCTGTGAGCGGACTTATTGCGGTAAAATTGTATGAGGATCATGCTCTTACGAAGAGGGGAAGAGAAAATCTCAAGCAGTCAATCATAACAAGAATTGCATACTCGGACTATAATATGCGGGCAGTTAATTATTACGAACAATATTTACAGGGGTTTGATTGTGCACAGGATTATAATTTCTTTTTGGAGGAAAATACAAATTATTCTTTCAATGCGAAAATTATAAATGGTGATAAGGAGTATGATGAGCTTACAAGCTATGTAACAAATGACTATCAATATAGTCAGACTGACAGATATACCATCAACCTTGATAGTTATTATAAAACAAAAACCATGAATGTTACGCAGGAAGAAATCATGTCAACCCCGGCATATGTATGTCTGTCGAACGAGGAACTCTCCGATCTTGGTTTTTATGATGCTGAAATAGCCGATACATCAGAAAACATATTATATACTGACAGTGAAAAAAAATACATTAATATAAATATCGTAGAAGAATTAAGGGAAAAGTTTTACAGAGAAAATAATTATGATTATTTTGATTTAAACGGAAATGATTATGTTATTTCAGATGATGATGAAATATATGATTTGGATGAAACAGAGGCATATGAAATCGATTTGAATACCCCTGAATCGGATAATAAGCTTGATAACTATTTTGAGTACGGATATAATGGCGAAAATGACATAAATATGGTAACGGACGGAAAGCTTTATTATGTTCTCAAAAACATTGATGGAGTAAGTGAGTATATAAACGGGTTTTATGATTACTATTATGATGCAGATATAAGTTATGGCCTTTATTATGATTCGGATACGGAAGAACTGACTATAGATGTATATATAAGTCCTGTTATGCAGGTTGAGTTAAACTGGTATGTAAAAAGCAAGCTTACGGCATATGACGGTTTTTATAATTCCATTACATTGAGATATTTGAATGTTATGTCCAGATATGCGATACCGGTATGTGTGATATCCGGATTGATATTTATGATATGCTTTGCACTTCTTGTGATAACCGCAGGACATAAACGCATAAGAACCGTGGGCGAAAATGATGAAGTGGAAATAACAGACGGGCTTAGGCTTGGCTGGTTTGATAAAATACCTTATGACATTGTGCTTGCCGCATTTATAGTTCCGCTTTTTTTGGGAATAGTATTTTTAGAAGATGCATATTATGGCAGCATTGAATCGGTTATAGCTATCGCATGTGCAATAGTCTGCAGCTTTTTCGGAGCATTTCTGGTTATGACAACAGCGGCAAGAATAAAATGCTGTGGCTGGAAATTTCTTCAGGGAACACTTACCTTTATGATGATTAAGGGCTTGTTTTATCTGATGGGTGCCTTTTTTAAATGGCTTGGCTCGATTCTGAAATATTTCTGGAAGCATTTTAATTTGTATTGGAAATATATAGTGATAATACTTGGCGTGGCGGCCGTGGAAATATTTTTTGCCGTCAGCGAAGAAGCGTCAGCGACCTTGATTGTTGTTATAATTGAAAAAATCATAGTGTCTTTATTTGCTGCTTATGCACTTATTAATTTAAACAGGTTAAAAAAATACACCAAGACTCTGGCAGAGGGAGATACTGAGGGAGTACTTGATACAGAGCATATGCATGGCGAATTTTTGGAATATGCAAAGGATCTCGGTCATGTAAATGACGGAATAAAGGCTTCGGTAGAAAAACAGATGAAGAGCGAGATGATGAAAACCGAGCTTATTACCAATGTTTCCCATGATATAAAGACACCGCTCACATCTATTATTAATTATGTGGATTTGCTGGGAAAAGAAAATATTGAAAGTGAAAAAGCTAAAGAGTATATAGAAGTTTTAAACAGGCAGTCACAGAGACTGAAGAAGCTAATCGTGGATTTGATAGATGCTTCAAAGGCATCTACCGGAAATGTTGAGGTTAATCTTGAAAAGCTTGATCTGGATATTATTCTTATGCAGCTTAACGGAGAGTATGAGGAGCAGTTTGAGAAAAAGAAGCTTAAGCTCGTAATAAATAATAAAGCAAAAGACTCGCATATCATGGCGGATCAAAGACATATTTACAGAGTATTTGATAATCTTTTCGTAAATATAAAAAAATATGCACAGGAAGGTACGAGAGTATACGTAGATATTGATGATAGTGAGGAGTATCTTTTGGTATCAATGAAAAATATATCGGCAAGTGAGCTTAACATAAGCGGAGAAGAGCTTATGGAAAGGTTTACCAGGGGAGACCGTTCACGAAATACCGAAGGAAGCGGACTCGGCCTTTCCATAGCGAAGAGCCTGATTGAACTTCAAAACGGAAAGATAAATATCATTGTAGACGGAGACTTATTCAAGGCAGAACTCCTTATACCGAAGGCATAGGATACGAATTAATTTAGTCAAAATAATAAATGTAAAAGACGTTTTTCGGAGGTTTCCGTAAAAGCGTCTTTTTTATAGATTTTTTGAGGTTGAATGAAAAACCGAATTCCGCAGTTATATTGAAAAAAGAAAAAAATATTTTAAATAATGTAAAATAAACTTGACAAAATGCAATTGCCGGATTATTATTGCTATAACATATCGATGCGGACCGAAATGATAGTTGAATTGAAATGTCGATGCGGCATATTTTGCGTTGTATAAAATTTGAAAAATAAGGTTTTGATATCTTTGATAGGAGGAATGATGATGAGCAGTTATAGAGTAGGCTTTGCTTTAGGTATTTTGGCAGGTTTGATTTTTGCTGCGATTATATTTGCCGTTAAGAAAAAGAAAAGAGGCAAAGGCGAATATGATGAGAGACAGGAATTGATAAGATGCAGAGGCTATAAAATAGCATATTATACATTGATGATAAGTGTAGCGCTTGTGTTGGCTCTTTCGACGGGGAGCGGGATACCGTATATTGAAACGAATGTGGGATTTGTAATTGCATTAATGATTTCACTTGTGGTTTTTGCGGTTTACTGTATAATAAAGGATGGCTATTTTGGTATATTTGACAAACCGAAGTCGGTGCTTATTGAATTGTTTCTTATAGGACTTGCCAATTTTATAATCGCTTTGGTAAATTCCGAAAAATGGGTAATTGACGGAAAGCTCTCTATGGGAAGTGTTAATCTTATTTGTGCGATAACCATGTTAGTGGTAACTTTGGCAGGATTTATAAAGCTTTTGATTGTTAAGAGAGAGGATGAGTAGCCTATGAAAAATTTAAAACTAAAAGCTGCTCGTACCATGAAAGACATGTCACAGCAGGATCTTGCCGAAACAGTAGGGGTGTCAAGACAGACCATAAGCTCTATTGAAAAAGGCGATTACAACCCGTCCATAAAGCTGTGCATTTCAATATGCAAGGCGTTGGATAAGACACTGGATGAGTTGTTTTGGGAATAGGTAGTCAAGAAATATATATATAAGAAGGGAAGGAGTTTTATATGAAGCTTGAATTAAAAGATATCAAAAAGAGCTTTGAAGACAAAGAAATTCTTCATGGCATAAGCTTTGATGTCGAGGGAGGAAAGGCACTTGGTCTTCTTGGAAGAAACGGTGCAGGAAAGACAACTACGATAAGAATTATAATGGATGTATTTCATCCAAATTCGGGTGAAGTTCTTTTGGACGGAAAGGAGTTCAAACCGGACGGAAGAAGATTTGGTTATCTTCCTGAGGAAAGAGGACTTTATCCAAAGAGAATTATCAAGGATCAGATGATTTATCTTGGTATGCTCAGAGGACTTTCAAAGAAAGAGGCAGCTGCCAATACTGAGAAGTGGCTCAAAAGACTTGGTGTAGATGAATATACCAACAGAAAGCTTGATACTCTTTCAAAGGGTAATCAGCAGAAGGTTCAGCTTGCGGCAACACTTGTCGGCGAGCCTGAAATAGTTATTCTTGATGAGCCGTTTTCGGGACTTGATCCTGTAAACTCACAGATACTTAAGGATGTAATAAGAGAGCTTATTGAGGAAGGCAGAATAGTAATATTCTCCAGCCACCAGATGAGCTATGTTGAAGAGTTTTGCGAAAATATCGCAATTATAAATAAGGGAAATGTGGTACTTAAAGGTCATCTTGATGATATCAAGGCAGAATTCGGAAAGGGCAGAAAGAAAGTTGCCGCTTCCAATATGACTCTTGATGAGGTAAAAGCTGTTCTCGAGTCAAAGCTTTCCGATAAGGTTAAGGTCGAGAGAGTCTCCAAGCACCATGTAATATTTGAATGTATCGGAAATGCAAACGGCTGGGACATTCTTGAGGAGCTTAAGAAGGAAAATGTTGAGATTAAGTCTTTCGGTGACTATGAGCCTTCACTCAATGATATCTTCGTAACATGCGTGGGTGACGAGGAAATAGAGAAGAATGAGGACGAGCCAAAAGAGGAAAAGTCTAAATCCGGGAAAAAGGGAATCAACAAAAAGAAAGAATCTAAAGAAAAGGATGATTCGGATAAATCTGACGATAAGGAGGTGCAGGAATAATGAAGAAGTTTTTAACAGTTTTAAAATTTGAGTTGGATAATTATTTTAAAGCTAAATCATTTATTATATCAACTATTTTACTTTGCATTTTATCAGCAGGTATTATGTTTGCACCCCGTGTTATAGATGCATTTAAGTCGGATTCTGATAGCGAAGTTGATGAGGAAGAAGAAATAGATCCGGATGATTTAACTGTTTATGGAATATGCGGCGATGCTGAGCTTATTGATATGGAAGCTCTTCAGGAATATTTTCCGAAATCGGCATTTAAGACCTATGAGAGTGTCGAAGCAATGAAGTCGGATATAAACAGTGATGATGAAAAAATCTGCAAAGCAGGTTTCGAGATTAAGTCATTAACAGAGTATACTTACTACGTATATAACAAGTCTATGTTTGATAACGATTCCGAAAAATTCTCGGAATATATGCTTATGATGAATAAGCTTAAATATTGCTCGGATAACAATCTTGATCTTGATGAGTTTATAGAGGTTGAAACAACTCAGATTAAGGCTGATGAAAATGTTCTTGGTAAGGACAGTACAAGCAACTACTGGTATTGCTACATACTTGTTATCGTTATATTTATGCTTATTATTATGTATGGTATGCAGGTTGCGAGCAGTGTTACCAATGAAAAGAGTAACCGTTCGATAGAGATACTTGTTACAAGTACTTCAACTACGGCCATTCTTTTCGGTAAGGTATTTGCAAGCGTTGTTTCGTCGATTTTCCAGGTTGGTCTTGTAGGATTATCACTCCTTGGTTCTTACCAGGTTAATAAGGATTACTGGGGCGGCGGAATATCTATGTTTCTTGATATACCGGGCGATGTGCTTATAACCTTTGCAATATTCGGAATAGGTGGATTTATCTTCTATGCATTTTTGTATGGTGCTCTTGGAGCACTCGTATCGAAGATAGAAGACCTTAATAAGACTGCAGGTACCGCACAGATGGTTATCATGATAGTTTATTTTGTGGTTCTTATAAATCTGTCGAATGTTGACGGAATGGCAATCAAGGTTTGTTCATTCCTTCCGATCAGCTCTTACAGTGCAATGTTTGCAAGAGTTGCTATGGGAAGTGTAGCTATGTGGGAGATTGTTCTTTCGGCAGTCATCCTTTACGCATCGGTTATTCTCGTAGGAATTCTTGGAGGAAAGATATTCAGAAATTCAACCTTAAGATACGGAAATCCGATTAAGCTTTCAAATGCATTAAAGGGTCTCAAAAAGAGCAAGTAAACTTCTGTTTATCGCAGTATGGTGTGAGTGGAAATACCTATATATTTCACACATCCAATACTGTTTCGGCAGGAAAACATATAAAAAAGGCTGATACACAGCGTGCCATCAATTTGTTAAATCAATAAGTTCAAATCCTTTTAATTCGCACGAAACCGAAAACTCGCTTCGCTCAGACATTCTGGTTTCTGAGCGAATTAATTCGGATTTTCACGTTTGATTTTACACAAATTGGGCAGATGCTGTGTATCAGCCTTTTTTATATGCTTTTCCTGCCATAAATTAATTAAGTGTGAAATATATAAGTATTTCCACTCACACAGCTCAAAACAGCACATACTGTGCTGCTTGAGCTGCGGGCATATATCAGTATTCATTAAAATCTCACTAAATTAATAAAATTATGTTGACAAGAAAAAATATCAAAACTATAATTATAGATACTATAATCATAGGAATTTTTGCCCTGGTAGTGTGAGGTGTACTGATGAAAAATAATAAAAATATTAAACTTATTTTATTTGCTGTTTTTTTGTCCATTGAGTTCTTTTGCGTTAAAAATACTTTTTATACTCTTTTGAGATTCAATAATATTACCAATATCCCTGTTTTTATTATAGGTATTGGTATTTTTTTTATTATATATATGAGTCTCGTGATTTTAAGAAAGAATTATTTGGAAGAAACAAGTAGAACTGCCGTAATCAATGTTTTAAAGCTGATTTCAATAGTTGTTTTATTTGTAATCCTTATTAGTACCATAAATGGTTTGATTTCTGTTGCTGTTTATAAAAGTCTTAATTCATTTAAAGATATAACATATATAAAATCCCTAATAAATATAGTCAGTATAATTATAGCTTTATTGGCATCACCAATATTAACCGTATTGTTTTGGAATGGCATAAAAGAAGAGAAAATAATTATGTCATTTACAAGACACCTTGATTTGAAAAAATATTTTCAATATATATGTTTGTTTATTATTGCCTCTGCTTTTGGGTTAATGACAAGTCTTTTAGCAGAGGTATTTAATAATTATTACGTTTCAAATGCTATTAGTATTATTGTTGTATCTTTTTTTGGAAGTGTATTCATTATATTATCTGAAAAAATATATGATTCTAAATTATATTTAAAGAAAATCCACAAAAAAACATTATCTCTTATAATAATTATGGCATTAACAATACAATGTGTCTGTCCGACGGTGTATGCAAATAACGATGATTCAACAGATTATAATGAGTATTCGGAATTAGATAACGACGATACAGAAAATGATGAGTCATCAGAATCAATCGAGTTTATCAGGGATGAAGAAAAAACGGAGATTTCAAACCCGGAATATAATAAAGATGAAGTATTAAAAATGCCACAGGATTACTATTATATAGAAGAACCAGAGGGTGAGCTTGTTGCTGCAAGTGAAGATTCAAGAACATATCAGATATCAGAGAGAAGCTTTGTAACACAAATTGGCGGAACATCTTTTGTTTATGAGGACGAAAACGGAGAATTAAGCTTTGTCGATAACAATCTTGAGGAATCGGGAGATTGTTATGAGAACAAGGCTAATGATTATTCAGTTAAATTACCTACAAACATAACAGAAGAAACAGGTATTAAAATTAATAAAGACGGATATGATATTGAATTAATACCGTTAGACGGTGATTTTTCAAAACCGGCTACATCAGAAAATGCAATATTATATAACGATGTGTTTGATGGCATTGATTATCAGTATACAGTACTTGGAGATCTAATAAAAGAAGATATTGTACTTAATAGAAATGTAGAAAGAAATACATTTAGATTTCGTATAAAAGCAGATGGATTATATGTATTTTTACAGGATGGTGTAATTATAGTTACAAAAGAAAAACTGAATGATAACACTGATGATGAGATTGTTGAACCATTATATACAATTCTTGCACCTGATATGACAGATGCATCAGGAAATATTTCAAATAATGTAAATTTAAGTTTGGATGATTCGAATAATTCTTATATTGCGACAATCACGGTTGATTCAGATTGGCTTAATGATATTGAAAGAGCATATCCTGTTCGTATAGACCCAACCATTAATGTTGGTTCGGATAATATAGGTTTATACGGTGTTGAACAAGGGTCGCCAAACAGCATAATAGGAGATAATAAATATCCGTATTCAGGATATGATGATGGAATAGCAAGTTCAAATCTTATACTTTTTGATGCCATGCACCTTATGACAAGAACATATGTCGGTGTAGATTATGATTTTTCTCAAATCAGTACCGAGGCAAGAATTGACAGTGCAACATTTAGTATTTATCACTATACAGCATATAGCAAAGGTACTACAAAATTCGGATTATATACTGTTGATTCGGAATGGGATAGCGGAAGTCTCACATGGAATAATCAATTAGACCTTGAACATACTTTTGTAGGATATCAGCTTGCAAATCCAACCGGTGGATACCTGAATTGGGATATAAGAGATGTGGTTAACTCATGGGTAAATGGTTTATCAACAAATAATGGTTTTGTTATTAAGGCAGAAGACGAAAACAATATGCAATGCGAGGTGTTTTATAACAAAAACGGAGTATATAAACCAGAACTGACAATAGAGTGGACTATTCCGGATCCTGTTGATATAAATTATCCTCTTGATGAGATAACCGTAAATTTACGCCCGATAACTGAAAAGGATATTGAAGGAAAACTTAATTTTGACGGTGTGTTTGCAGATGGTATTGCTACACCTGAGTCATCTGTAAGCTATAGTATAGTTCCCGAAATTGAAGGCGGGATAAGTTCTGCTACAACTATATCAAGTTTAAGCTATAAGTATCCTGATACTGATTTGTTTAATGAAGCTTTTCCAAATGGAACCCAATATAAGGACAAGCTTTCAAACTATCAGACAGGTTTATATACGGGGATACCTTTTGATACAATTTACAAGATATCGGCACAGGCACAGAAAGGTGCGGATAACAGCAGTATTAAATATAGTGATGAATTTTTGGTCTACAAAATAAAGGAACTGGATACATTCCCTTATATTGCAAGGTATTACGGAGTTCCACTTGATACAATAATGAAGGATAACCATGTGCATGATACATTGGTTGTAGAAAATAATACGATTTTTATTAGAAATCCTAAAACCGACATTGCATATACCCCGGAGGAAAAAGATGAGAATGCTATGAGTGCCGTTGATGCAGCACTTATGGGTAGAGGTTTGCATTGTGAGTACGGTTTTGAACCGATTAATCTTAATACGGGTAATTTTTATTATAATATCCAGGATACAACTATAGCTGATTTAAATGGTGAATTTAGTATAGAGAGAACATATAATTCAAAGGCTATATCAGGTAGTTCATATTTTGGAAGAGGATGGAGCTTTTATTATGATGAGCACTTATCTCAAAAAGCTGATGGCAGTATAGCGTACAAGCTTGGCGATGGTAAAAAACTGATTTTTTATCCAAATGGTTCGGGTGGATATTTATCACCTGAAGGATATAACTATACATTAGTAAAAGATTCAAAAATAGTAGGTACAGGAGAAGATTCCTACACTGTATATACATATACAATATCTGATGGAGATGGAATAATAAGAAAATTTAATTCTTATGGACTTTTAACAAGTATAGAGGATAAGGGATTAATCACTACATTGGTATACGATGATAGTTATATGATTGATTATATAGCATCACCGTCGGGGAAAATATATGATATTACTTTAGATGATATGGGAAGAATAGCGGTTATTTCACTTCCGAATTCTTCCACGCTCCGTTATGCCTATGATGTAGCAGGAAATCTTATTTCATATACTGATGCAGCGGGGAATACCATTAAGTACAACTATGACAGTAACCATAAAATGACTGCATGGTATGACGGAAATGGTACAAGAATAGTAAAAAATACATATGACGATAAAGGCAGAGTGATATCGCAGACAGATGCAGAAGGAAATACAGTTACGTTATCTTATTCAAATATTCAGACTAAAGTCACAGATGCCAACGGAAATGTTACAGTTTATACATATGATAATCAATATCGTACAACCAAGATAGAGTATGCTGATGGAACATCAGTTAATTATACTTATGACAGTAATAATAATCTTGCTTCAGATGACAGATATACATACGCATATGATTCAAGAGGCAATATGCTTACCAAGAAAAGAAAGGATGGCAAAACTCAAAGCTATACATATAATTCGGCAAATCAGATAACATTATTTACAGATTATGATGGTACAAAGATAGGATATACATATAATAACGGTGATTTGACAGCCGTAACATATCCGGATGGTACAAAGGATAGCTACAATTATAATTCGGTTCATCAGGTGATTTCACATACAGATAGGAAAGGTAATACCGAAAATTACAAATATGATAATGCCGTTTTAACAGCATATACAGATTTTAATGGCAACACATATAGCTATGCATATGATTCCATGAACAAATGTATTACAGCGGTTGCGCCTGATGGCAATGTATCAAGAATAACCTATTCACCAAATGGAGAGATAACAAGTGAAATAAGTCCGGATGGTTCAGTAACGGCATATACATTGGATAAGGCCGATTATGTAACAAAAATCACAAACAAGCAGGGATATGTATCGGATTTTACATATAACGGTCTGGGAAAAATAAAAAAAGGAACCGACCCTCTGGGCAATTATATTGAGTATACGTATGACGGAAACGGAAACAAGAAGACTGAGAAGGATTTAAATGGATATATTACCGAATACGAGTATGACTGCCATGACAGAATTATAAAAATCATATATGCAAAGGGAGAGTCAAACGAAAGAACTATAGCCTATACATATGATGAATACGATAACATATTGACCGTTAAACTGGATGATAAACTTATTTATTCATACAATTATGATGATAATACAGGTGGATTAGTAAAAGTAACAGATGCCATGGGTAATGTTACTTCATATGAAAATGATATATTGGGAAGACCTGTAAATGTAGAATACAGTGATGGAAATAAAGTCAGTTACTCATATAATTTCTTAGGCGAAATCACTGAATATAAAGATGTAACCGGTATAATAACAAAGAATACATATGATGAAAACGGAAGACTTATTGAAACTTCAATAAATGATGAGATAAAAACAACATATACATATGATAAAAATGGAAATCTCCTTAGCAAAACTGATGCATTGGGAGGTTTGATTTCCTATGCTTATGACAGTGTAAATAATTGTATTTCTTATACAGATGAAAATGGCGGCGTTTCAGAATTTAATTATGATTATATGAAAAACATAACCTCGATAAAGAACCCTGCCAAAGATGTTTTAAGCTTCAAATATGATGAGATGGGAAATCTTATATCAAAAACGGATTATAATAATGCTGTTACCGAATACTACTATGATGCGGCAGGAAATATGATTTCATGTAAGGATCCGCTCGGTAATATCACAAATTACAGTTATGATAAAAAAGGACAGCAGCTTTCCAAAACAGATATATATGGATATGAAGCATTCATGGAATACGATGCATATGGAAATATAGTTAAAATAATTGATGCATTGGAAAATGAAATTGTTTTGTCGTATGACAATATGGATAATCTCGTTAAAACAGAACTATCAAATGGAGATATATCGAGATTTAGTTATGATGAATTAGGAAGGATGGTAAGTAAAACTGACGCGGCCGGACTAAAAACAGAATATATCTATGATGATATGAACAGACTGATTGCCGAATCGGATAATACCGGAAGAAACGAAGAATATAAATACGACAAATATGGAAGATTATCCGAAAAAACCGATACTATCGGAAGAACTATAAGATATGAATATGATAAATATTCAAACATATCCCGAATTACTGATTATGATGGTATCGTTATATACTATGCCTATGATTTGGCTGGAAATAATACGGAAATAGATACAGCCGGACTTATAAAGCAGGAATTTGAATATGATCCTGTCGGAAATATTACTGCATATACAATAGGCGAGAAAAATTATAAATATGAATATGATAGCCTTAATCGAATAATATCCGAGACATCTCCGTCGGGCATAGTAAAGAAATATGAATATGATAGTATGGATAATCTTACATCAGCTATAGATGGAAATGGTATTAAGACTGCTTATGAGTATGACGTGGTGGGAAATCTCGTTAAATTAACTGACGGTAACGGTGGTATATACACATATGATTATGATAAGCTTGGAAGAATGATATCAGAAACAACTCCAAACGAAAGTACCACGGAATACAATTATGATTCTCTTAACAGAATCACCCAAATCAGGGATGCCGATGGATATGTTGCCGGTTTGGATTATGATTTGTATGGTAATTTAATTGAAACAAAGTCTGCACGTGGAGCAGTATATTCATATAAATATGACAAGCATAATAATCTTATAAGCAAGACAGATGCACTTGGAAATACGACTACATATGATGTTGACTTATCAGGTCTTGTTAAATCCGTAACATATCCAAACGGCTCAAAATATACATATGGATATGATGAGATAAACAGGATAACTGATATAAAAACACCGAATGGATATAAGGTAAATCTTGCTTATGATAAAGCTGGTAATTTATCTTCAAAGGAAGATAATCTTGATAGAAAAACCACATATAAGTATGATAAGCTCCATCATTTGATAGGAGTAACAAATCCGATTGGTGAAAAAGAATCATATGAGTATGATATATATGATAATTTAACAAGCTATACCACAGCAGGCGGTTTAAAAACTCTATACGGCTATGATATGGAAAACCAAATGACTGACATAGTTGATGCAGCCGGCAATAAAACTATACTTTCATACGATAATGCCGGTAATATAACGGGAGTTGAAAAAAGCGGAAACAGAAAAATCACTTATAAGTATGATAATAATTATAATCTCATAGAAGAGATAAATCCTATGGGATATAGTACTTTTTACGAATATGACAAAGATAATAATGTAAAAAAACTAACAAATGCCATAGGACAAAGTGAAGAGTATACTTATGATTCGTTAAATCGTATAACATCTGTAAAGGATGTTATGGGAGAAGTATCAAAATATGCTTATGATGCACACGGAAACATAACGGAATATACAGATAATAAAGGAAACAAAACCGGTTACACATATAATTTAAATGATAAGCTTACCAGAGTTAAGGATGCAAATAGCACTGTAACAAAATATGAATATGACAGTGTAGGAAATCTGATAAAACAGACAGATGCACGGGGCAACTCGACAAAATATGTATATGATGCGGAAAGTAATCTTACACAAATAACATCGCCTGATGGCTCGATTGAAAAATTTGAGTATGATTTGGCCGGTAACTTAATAAGCTATGTTTATCCTGATGGAACAATCGTAGATTATGATTATGACAAGATAAACAGATTGATAGAAAAAGACTATAAATCAGCAGAAGATAGCGCGTCAGTTATATATGCATATGATACTGACGGAAATATAATATCCATGTCTGATAAAATGGGTAATACAACATACACTTATGACAAACTTGGAAGGATAAAAAGTGTAAGAGACTGCAATGATAATGAGATACATTATGCTTATGACGATGCGGGAAGATTAAAAAGTATAACGTATTCTGACGGAAGCAGGGTATCATATGAATATGATAAAAATGATAACCTGAAAAAAGTATCGTCACCATCAGGTGATACAATATATACATATGACAAGCTTGACAGAATAGTAAGGGAAGTAAGACCGGACAAAAGTACAACGGAATATACATATAAAGGATACAATTTAATAAATATAGTCAATAAAGATGAAGCCGGTGAACTTCTTTCATCCTTTGCCTACGAATATGATGCACTTGGATATATATCAAAAGAAAGTGCATCTCAGAAGGTTATAGATGAAGACGGTTCAGAAAAGCTTATAAATGCCATAAGAGTATATGAATATACCGATTCCGGTGAATTAAAGGAATTTACTGAAACGCAGGATAGCGAAACCATAACATATACATATGCTTATGATAAGGCAGGTAACAGGACAAAGCTTACCATATCAGGTGCCGGAAAAGATGAAACCATAAAATATGAATATAACAGTACTAACAGGCTTATATCAACAGAAAGCAATGTTAATGGTATTACTAACTATGAGTATGATAAAAACGGAAATCTCGTTTCTGAAACAGACGAAGATTCTATAAAAACGTATGAATATACTGTAGAACAGAGACTTGCGGCTGTAAGGGAGGGCGGAAATGTCCTTATGGCGGTAAGCTATGACGGCGATGGAAACAGGATATTCACAGCTTCAAGACGTGTACTTGAAAATGAAGTAACCGAAGAAAGGAAAGAAGAAGGCTATAATACCGATACCATAACAGTTTACAACAATAAAGATAAAAAAGATGCAGAAAACACTTCTGATGATGATCAGGTTTCTGAAACATCTATTGATAAAAAAGATGAACATGAGAGTAAAACGGCTACAGGACAGGATGCGGAAGATAACCCGGAAATAGTAGATGTTTCAAAAACAGAAGAAAAACAGGAAAAAGTAAAAATCAGCGATAAAAATATCTTCTTGTACGGATTTGCCCAAGAGAGTATACTATTAACAGATTCGTTAAATGAAACCGAAGGAATACTGATATCAAGGTGGCTTTCATCAACATGGAAATTTGATGATGTGCCATCGACGGATGATACCAAAGATAATGTATCTGATGATAAGAATACAGATGAAAAAGAAA
>DFDU01000036.1 GCA_002369325.1 Lachnospiraceae bacterium UBA3820 | reverse complement strand
TGAACGCAGGTCTTTATGTAACAGGAAGTCAGTTAAAAAAACTCGGTGAATATTACGCAAAAGCAATTCATGAGAATTACGGAGATGATTTTGATGTCCTTTTCGGACCGGCATATAAGGGTATTCCTCTTAGTGTGGCAACGGCAATAGCTTACAGTGAGCTTTTTGGAAAAGAAATAAGATATTGTTCAAATCGTAAGGAAGCAAAAGATCACGGAGATGCGGGAATTCTCCTTGGAAGTCCTATAAAGGATGGGGACAGAGTTGTAATTATTGAGGATGTAACTACATCAGGCAAATCTATAGAAGAGACCTTTCCTATTATCAAGGCCCAGGGGGATGTAACAATTAAAGGACTTATGGTTTCACTCAATCGTATGGAAAAAGGTCTTGAGGGCAATAAGTCTGCACTTGATGAAATAAAGGGAAAATACGGTTTTGAGGCAAATGCAATCGTATCTATGGCTGATGTCGTAGAGTGTCTTTATAATAAAGAGGTAAACGGTAAGGTCATAATAAATGACGAGATTAAGACCGCAATAGATGCTTATTATGAGCAATATGGAGTAAAATAAGATGGCAGATTTTATAACAACCTTTAATAAAATCAATTTTACACCTCTTGAACCAAAGATTGAGGATATTAAGATTGAAGATATAGCACATGCACTTTCTTTGATGTGCAGGGCAAACGGGCATTACAGCGAGTTTTATTCCGTTGGTGCACATTGCCTTAATTGCTATGATGAGGCAGTTGCAAGAAGGGAAACTCCAAGAATAAGGATGGCGTGCTTGTTGCATGATGCATCGGAAGCATATCTTTCGGATATTACAAGACCTGTAAAAAAGAATCTTGAAAGATATATGGAAATAGAAGAAAAACTTCAAAATATGATATATGAAAAGTTTGTCGGAGAGCCTTTAAATGATTATGAAAAGCAGATGGTTAAGACGATAGATGACGCACTTTTATATTGGGAGTTTTATGAATTTTCGGCTGTGAAACTCGGTGATTCGGAACCATTTGTAGCTATGACACCTGATTTTTATAAGGGAACAATGAAACAGGTGGAACAGGCATTTCTTGATGCTTTTAATGAGATAAATTCACCTACGGAAGAACCGATAGTTGAAGAAAAACTGACAATTAAATGGGAAGGACATTAGGATGGGAAATAGTAAAGTAGGACTTGTTCTTGAAGGCGGCGGAATGAGAGGCATGTATACCGCAGGCGTATTGGATGCATTTATGCTTGAAGGCATAGAGGCAAACGGCGTTATAGGCGTATCTGCCGGTGCTATCTGCGGATGCTCTTATATTTCAAGACAAATCGGAAGAACGATAAGATACAATATAAAATATGCGGGTGATAAACGATATGCAAGCTTTAAGTCGCTGAGAGAAACCGGCGACATATTTAATGTTGATTTTTGTTATGAACAGCTTCCCAAAAAGCTTAATGTTTTTGACTATGAAACATTCAGAGAACGCAGCAAAAAAATTCCTTTTTATGTAACCTGTACGAATCTTGAAAACGGAGGAGCCGAGCATATAAGATGTACGGATCTTTGGGATGAGATGGACTATATGAGGGCTTCCGCATCCATGCCGCTTGTTTCAAATATAATCGAAAAAGACGGAATGAAGCTTTTGGACGGAGGAACCGCGGACAGTATACCGCTTAAGTTTTTTGAAAGCATTGGTTATGAAAAAAATATAGTTGTCCTTACAAGACCTTGCGGTTATGTGAAAAAACAGGATTCAATGTTAAGACTTATGAAGATAAAATATAAGGATTATCCGAAATATGTTAAAGCATGCGAGGAAAGATATAAGATATATAATGAGCAGCTTGCATATATTGAAGAACAGGAGAAGAACGGTAAGGTTATAATTATTCGTCCGAGTCGTGATACAAAAATCGGCCGAATGGAAAAAAATCCGGATAAGCTTAAATTTATTTATAAGCTCGGCAGATATGATACCATGAAAAAACTTGATGAAATAAAGCAGTTTATGGCCTAAAAGGAGTTTGATTTTGAAGACATTATTTAAATGGAAAACCGGATATATTTTTTTGGTTTTCATTGTTATGATTACAATAATAATGTTTACAAGACACGATATGACGGAAAAGCTTTCAAAAGAGGGACAAACCGTCATATCCGAAAATTATGCATATATTTATTTAAATAATGAAAAATGTACCTTTAGAACTCCGACGGATTGGAAAAGATATTTTAAAGATACAAAGGAAGGCTGGCTTACACCTTATTTTAATGAAGGCGGGCTGGATTTCCTTTGCTATAAAGAAGACGGAAGTGTTGATTTAAGTATTTTCATTCCGGATTATTATGTTTATGACATAGAAAGCATAGCAGCTATGTCTGATGATGAAAAGCAGGAGCTTAAAAAAGAAATAACAGGCGAGGGTGATCCTGCGGCTAAAATCATTAAACAGGATAACATAGAAAGCTATTATGGTTTTTCGAGTATAGGTGAAAATGAGTTTTTTAAATCAGGATATAAATATTATATAATTGCTGATAAAGAATATCTGTACTCGGTAAATTATTTATTTATACATAACGGAAGATGTGTATACTTCGTACTTAATCTGTATTTGAAAGAGAATCTTTCCTTTGAGGAAGGTATAAAAAGAGCAGATGATATATTGACGGACTGCCTTGAGCCTTTATCCTGGGATAATTCACTTAAAAAATACGGAAAAACAAATGATGATTCTTTTATTTCTAAAATCAAAAATATAACATTTCCCATATGGGTTTTTGCTTTGCCTTTGGTATTGATGCTTATATGCAATATGAAGGTTATAGATAAAAGCATAAAGCACAGCAGCAAAATCCTATGGCAGGAAAATGTTCTGAGCCTTGATAATTCCAAAACTGTTTTAGGTTATTTTGCAATTCTTATCGTGCTTCATCATACGGCACAATCGGTAGGCAGTGGTAATTCAAGTATATTTGTTTTACTGGAGAACTTTGGTTTTTGTCTTGTTGCGGGATATTTCTTTTTTTCGGGTTACGGTCTTATTAAAAGCATAAATCAAAAAGAAAACTATATGAAAGGGTTCTTTGCAAAAAGACTGCCTAAGATTCTTGTGCCTTTTTATATTTGTAATTTTATTTATATCATGGCCGGGGCTTTAAATGGCAAGATAAGCTTTGATTTATCAAAAGCACATATTGATAATGCTTCGGTACTCGGATATGTTGACTTAATCCGTGCTGCGATAGGTATTGATTTGCTAAACGGCAGTATGTGGTACATAGTTGAAATAGTTTTCCTGTATATTGCATTTTATATAGCATATAAGTTGTTTAAGAAAGAAACCGGTATTATTATTTCGATGACCGTGTTTATTATCGGGCTTACACTTTTTTCTCTTTACCATGGACATGGTCCCGCGTGGTTCCAGGGAGAGTGGTGGTATAATTCAACTTTGATTTTTGTCGTGGGAATGATTTTTGCATATAAGGAAGAAATACTTCTCGGATTAATAAAACGGTTTTATAACATGTATATGGTCGTAACTGCGGTTTTGTTTGTCGTATTTTGCAGAGTTACGCATAATATGCTTATTCATCACGGCTATTGGACCGATAAAACTTCTGATAAGTTTATGACGCTTTTTTCACAGCTTTTTCAATGCCTGTTCTTTATGCTTTTGATAATCGGTATTTTGCATAAAGCAAGGTTTTCAAACAAAGCACTTTCATTTATCGGAAAGGTATCACTCGAGATTTATCTTGTTCATAACGTATTTATACATTATGGCAAGGGTATAAGAGGCACAGGAATATATGTTACGTATATTCTTGTCGGAACACTCATACTTGCCGGTATTGTACATGCCTTGGATACGTTTATAATCTGTAAAATATATAAAAAGCCTATACCTAAAATTTCAATTCAAAAGATTGATTATAAATCAAAAGCAGAACGCTTTTCGCTTAGAGTTAAATTGAATTTACAATATGTAAGAAGGCATAAATTAAGAGTTGTAAAAATAATGCTTAGAAGCTTATTTTGCATTGTGCTGTGTGCCCTGTCGGTAATTCCTCTTTACTTTATGTTTATTAATTCATCACTTTCATCGGGAGAACTGGTTAAAGGAATCCATTTTATCCCCGGTACAAAATTTGTTGATAATTATAATGAGTTTGATCTTATGGCTAAGGCCATGGCAGGAGGAATTAAATGGTCGCTGGTAAGGTCATGTGTCATATCGGGATTTTCCGCGCTGGTTGCCGTATACTTCGGAGCAGCATGTGCATACGGATTTGAAATATATGATTTTAAAGGAAAAAAGATACTTTGGAGAGTGGTTGTTGCGGCACTTATGTTTTCTGCGGTGGGCAGTTCCGTAGGATATCTCAGAATGGTTATGAAATTACACCTTTTAAACAGCTATATACCGCTTATAATTCCTGCAATAGCTACGCCTTCGGCTGCATATTTCATGAGAATGTATTTAAGAACCTTGGGCCCGAAGGAGATAGTGGAAGCGGCAAGAATTGACGGATGCTCGGAAATAGGTATATTTAACAGAATAGCCATACCGATGCTTAAGCCTGCTTTATCATTGCTTTTTATATTT
>DFDU01000009.1 GCA_002369325.1 Lachnospiraceae bacterium UBA3820 | reverse complement strand
CAGGTAAGACTCTTCTTGCCAAGGCCATAGCAGGTGAAGCAAAGGTTCCTTTCTTCTCGATTTCCGGTTCTGAATTTGTGGAGATGTATGTAGGACTTGGTGCTTCGAGAGTAAGAGAATTATTTAAAAAGGCAAATGCCATGGCACCGTGTATCATCTTTATCGATGAAATAGATGCTATAGGAAGAAGTCGTGATACCAGATATTCGGGCGGAGATTCCGAAAGAGAACAGACCTTAAATCAGCTTCTTTCGGAGATGGACGGTTTTGACACTTCAAAGGGTATCATAATTCTTGCTGCCACAAACAGACCGGAAGTGCTCGATAAAGCATTGCTTCGTCCGGGAAGATTTGACAGAAGAATAATAGTTTCAAAACCTGATTTGAAAGGAAGAATTGATACTCTCAAGGTTCACTCAAAAAATGTTAAACTTGATGAAACCGTAGACTTCAAAGAACTTGCACTTGCCACATCCGGTGCGGTAGGCGCCGATCTTGCAAATATAATCAATGAAGGTGCTCTTCTTGCCGTAAGAAGCGGAAGAGAATATGTATCACAGAAGGACTTTATCGCTGCGATAGAGATAGTGTTTGCAGGTAAGGAAAAGAAAGAAAAGCTCTTAAGCAAAAAGGAAAAGGAGATAGTTGCATATCATGAAACGGGACATGCGCTTGCTGCAGCACTTCAGAAGAATACACTTCCGGTTCAGCGTATAACCATAGTTCCGAGAACAAACGGTGCACTTGGATATGTATGGCAGGTGCCTGAGGAGGAAAAGCAACTTGAAACTAAGAAGGAGCTTGAAGAGGAAATTATCATAACGCTTGCCGGACGTGCAGCTGAGGAATTAAAATTTGATTCTATAACGACAGGTGCTTCAAATGATATAGAAAAGGCTACAAATACAGCCAGAACCATGATAACCATGTATGGTATGTCGGAAAAATTCGGTATGGTTCAGCTTGAGGGCATAACGGGAGAATACCTTGACAGAAGACGTGTTCTTAACTGCTCGGCAGAAACCGAAACAAAGGTTGATAATGAGGTTAAGAATATGATTAAGGCTTCCTACGAGAAGGCACTTAAGCTTCTTAAAAAGAATATGAGTACTCTTGATGCGATAGCTAAGGTGCTTATGGAAAAGGAAAACTTATCCGGCAAGGAATTTGTTGAGCTTTTTGAAAAATACCAGGGAACAAAGCTTAAGACAAAGAATGAAGATGGTGAGGATTTGCTGGTCAGAGAGGATTAGCGTATGGAATATAATTTTTTTGCTACAATTGCCAGAATGAAATATATAAACAGGTGGGCGTTGATGCGTAATACAAGAGAGGAAAATCTTTCGGAGCATTCTCTTGACGTAAGCATGATAGCACATGCTCTTTGTATCATAGGAAATGTCAGATATGACAAAAATCTTGATGCGGATTTTGCTGCTGTTACAGGTTTGTATCATGATGCATCGGAGATAATTACGGGTGATATGCCTACTCCGATAAAGTATTATAATCAGGATATTAAAGAGGCTTATAAATCAATTGAGGAAAGAGCCAACAAAAAGCTTCTCGGTCAGCTTCCTGAGGATATAAGAGAGGCTTATGTGGATTTGTTTTTCAAGACCGAAGAAAAGAAGTATGAGTGGCGTCTTGTAAAAGCCGCAGACAAGCTTTCCGCACTTATTAAGTGTATTGAAGAAGAAAAAACCGGTAACAGGGAATTTGTTAAGGCTAAGGAAACCATAAGTAAGGCAGTTGAAAAACTTGGAGAGGAACTTCCTGAGGTTAAGGATTTTGTAAAGGAATTCGTTCCATCCTTTGAGAAGACTCTTGATGAACTTAATTAGATTTAAGACTTAAAGGGGCTGTTAAGGCCCCTTATATCAAATATATTTCAAACACATTTTGGGGGATGCGTTTATGAATAAGATTATCAATGAAGATATGAAATACATATATAATTATGATTTATCTTTGTGGGAAGCATTAAGAGGAAAATCCGTTATGATAACGGGTGCGTACGGTATGCTGCCATCGTATATGGTTTACATGTTGATATATTTAAATGAGATGGACAAAGGATATAATATTCAAATTAACGCATTTGTAAGAGATGAAAAGAAATTAAGAGACAGGTTTGGAGAATATGTTGACAGACCGTATTTTAATTATATTATCGGTGATGTATCTGATAAGATGGAATTTGATGATGATTTGGATTATATTATTCACGGTGCAAGCCCTGCAAGTTCACAGTTTTACAATACAAATCCTGCAGATGTAATGAAGCCTAATGTGCTTGGAACCTATAATACTCTTGAACTTGCAAAAAAGCATAATGTTAGCGGATATTTACTTTTCAGCAGCGGCGAGATTTACGGAAGACTTGAAAAGGAAGAGATATTTGAGGAAGATGGCGGATATCTTAATCCTGCAGATGTAAGAAGCTGCTACGGAGAAGGAAAAAGAGCCGCCGAGACCATGTGTAAATGCTGGCAGCATCAATATGGAATTCATACGCGTATGATACGACCGTGTCATACATACGGTCCGGGAATGGATATATTAAATGATAATCGTGTTTTTTCGGAGTTTGTTTCAAATATAGTAAATAATAAAGATATAGTTATAAAAAGTACAGGCCTTGCAACTCGGGTGTTTTGCTACATAGCCGATGCTACTCTCGGATATTTTTATGTGCTGCTTAAGGGTGCGGACGGTGAAGCGTATAATGTTGCAAACAAAGAAGGCAGATGTTCGATTCGTGAGCTTGCAGAGATTCTTTGCGGTTTATATCCCGAGAAGAAGCTTTCGGCAGTATATGAAAAGCATGATAAGGATTATATGGAAAATCCGCATGAGATTCATCCGGTTTATAATACATCTAAACTTGAAGGATTGGGCTGGAGAGCAAGATTTTCGATAGAAGATGGATTTAAGAGAACTATTGAAAGTTTTATGCAATAATTTGTATAGTATGGTATAATTACGGCAAAGGTTTAAGTTACGCAATGGGAGGAAAGCACTATATGAAAAAAATAAGTGTTCTCGTGCCTACATATAATGAAGAGGGCAATGTTGAACCTATGGCTGCGGCTATAGATAATCTTTTCCAAAATGAATTAAAAAATTACAGTTACGAACTCATTTTTATCGATAATAATTCTAAAGATACAACAAGAGTGAAGTTAAGAGAAATATGTAAAAAGAATAAAAATGTAAAAGCCATTTTTAATGCCAATAATTTCGGGTGGATGCGTTCGCCGATTTACGGATTACAGCAGACCACCGGAGATTGTACCGTCCTTCTGTGTGCTGATTTTCAGGAGCCGGTTGAAATGATTCCGAAGTTTGTTAAGGAATGGGAAAACGGATATAAAATTGTAGTCGGAATTAAAAATAACAGCAAGGAAAGCAAGCTCTTTTATTTTTTAAGAAGCTGCTATTATAAGCTTATAGGTAAATTTGCAACGGTTGAGCAGATAGAACATTTTACCGGCTTTGGGTTATATGACAAAGACTTTATTCAGGTACTGAGAGATTTGCATGACCCGATGCCTTATATAAAGGGTATTGTGGCAGAGCTTGGATATAAGAGAAAAGAAATTGAATATACTCAACAGGAAAGAAAGAGCGGAAAAAGCAAAGGAAGCTTTTGGAATCTGTATGATACGGCAATGCTTGGAATTACATCTTACACAAAAGTTTTTTTGAGGCTTGCCACCATTTTCGGATTTATATTTTCTGCTCTGAGTTTTACGGGAGCAGTTGTATTTTTGATTCTGAAACTTACCATGTGGTATAAGTTCCCGATGGGCATTGCACCTATACTCATAGGTATGTTCCTTATCGGAGCGGTGCAGATGTTTTTCATAGGTCTTTTGGGAGAATACATATTAAATATAAATACCAGGATAATGGACAGACCGCTTGTAATAGAAGAAGAGAGGCTTAATTTTGAAACAGGGGATGATTCCGACACGGAAATAAACGAGACTTCAATTCAAAATTCTAATCAAAAAAACGATATGAAAGAACAACTATAATTTTTGAATAAAAAAGGGCGTTAAGCCCTTTTTTATGTATTACAATTTACAAACAATGTATCCCATACGCAGGAACATTAAGCACCTTGCCGTTAAGTCCAACCTGCTCAAGAGAAACCTTAAGAGAAAATTCCGTATCCTTATTTTTTTCTCTGAAGGATTTTATGTTTTGTGCTTTTCTGTTGATTTTAAATCTTATATCTACGGGAACAACATTGTCTTCACTTTCGTATATGAAAGGAACTCTTGCTGTTGCGCCCGATATCCAATAATACAAAAATCCTACTTTATGACTTAATTCCTGAAATAGATATTGCTCAGCCACTGCACCGTTAGCTTCGGTAAAGATGTCCGTGAGAGTAAGTTCGTCATTTATATCAAGTTTGAGAGCGGTTCTTAACAATCCGTGGTCAATCATAAACAGTTCAAAGGATTTCTCATCTATATGTTCCTCAAGAGGAAGTATGCATTCCTTGACACGCGGAAGCTTTCTGGCAAATCCGAGATCGAGAAGACATTGTGTTGCATTAAAGTATTCTCTTGCCCGGGCATTTGGATCAACAAAGCGGTACATAAACTTTTTGTTATCATGTGTAAGCTGAGTCGGCACGCTTGACCAGATTCTTACGGCCCTCTGCGATAATGCAAATGAAAAAGCTTTACGTATTCGTTTTTCATATTCATCCAAAAGCTTTTGCTGTTCAGGCTTTATAACCGAGTAATCGCGATTCTTTAAAAATGCTTTAACAACACCCGGCATTCCTCCCGTAAGCATATAATCACGAAGAAGAGAAAGAATTTTTTCCTCGTCATCTTTTTTTATTTTTTTGTTTTTATCATTTTCGATAAGAGCAAGCAATTCATTTGCCTGATTTGCAATCATAAACTCTTCGAATGTCATAGGACGCATACGAATAATGGTAAATATATCCATATGTGTATATTCGAATTCCGTTACATTCATGGAAGACGAAATAAGACATATATTATAATTCGGATGAGCCTTAGAATATTCCAAAAAAAACTCGGCACCATCGGGAATGTTTTGAATCTCATCGAATATCAAAAGACAATCCGAAAAATCATTTGTTCCGAAATGCTGTTCGAGAATAAAATCCACATCCGATATTTTGGTTTCGATGGAAACATCATCCTCGTCATTGTCTTTGTCGATTTTTCTTGTGATAATGTTTTTAAATGCAGAATTTTTGTAACAATCCACGGATTTTAAATCATTATAATAAGCCTTGGCAAAGTCCTTTACGGTCCAGGTTTTTCCGACGCCGTAAGCGCCTTTAACATATAATATTCCTTTATGACCTTCCTCGTACCAGGCTAAAAGATTATTGATGACGTCCCTATACATAAACATTCTCCTAAGTAAATAAAATATCGGTATAATTTCGTTGTATAGCTTAATAATGCACAAAAATTGAAACAACCAATATTATTTTAGACAATAATTTATTCCATGTCAATGATAAAGAAAAATAAATTATAATAGCTTGTTCACATTTATATAAAATATGGTATAATATATGAAGTATATTTTGACATAATAATAATTCTAAGCACATTGAGAGGTTTCAAATGGGAAATAAATGGAATAAAAATCATCTAAGACTCGGCGTGGTTTTCACGATATCGCTATGTATAGCACTTGTTTTCAGCGAAGTAATAAAAAGTTGGAGAGATATATTCGGATTTTTCGGTAAGATTGTATCGGCCCTTACACCGTTTATAATCGGTATTGTTATTGCCTTTTTACTTAGTCCGATTATGAATATCATAAGAAAAAATCTTGCCAGACTTTTAACCAAGATATCAAAAAAACTTGATTATGACAAAGCATATAAGAAGGTTAAATCACTTTCGGTTGTTTTGACGATCGTTTTGTTTATCGGAATTATAACAGCATTTCTCTGGATAGTAATTCCTCGTATATATGAGAGTATCAAGGACTTAGTTGATTCGATACCTGCATATAAAGACAGTATTCAGAGCTGGGTAGATAAAACCTTTGTTAAAAATGCGGTTTTGGGAGACAGGGTTAAAAATATCGTTGATAATATGGAAGGCTACATACTTGATTTCTTTAATCAAAAAATCCTCCCTAATATGGATACGATAGTGTTTAACGTTTCGTCCGGAATAGTGGTCGGAGTTAAGGCCGTATTTAATTTCCTTGTCGGAATAATCGTTGCTGTATATATACTTAACAGTAAGGAAACACTTATTGCACAGTTTAAGAAGTTTATATATCTTGTATTTTCAAAGAAAAACGGAAATAAAATCCTTGATGGATTGTCATATGCCAATTTGGTATTCGGAGGCTTTATAAACGGAAAAATACTTGATTCGATTATAATAGGTATTTTGTGTTTCGCATTTACCGCGGCAATCGGAATGAAGTATGCAGTCCTTATAAGTGTTATAGTTGGTGTAACCAATATCATACCGTTCTTCGGACCTTTTATCGGTGCGATTCCGGGAGCGCTTCTTGCACTTATGGATGATCCGATGATGTTTATAATATTTGTAATATTTGTTCTGTTTTTGCAGCAGTTCGACGGAAATATACTTGGACCTCTTATCCTCGGAGATTCAACAGGACTTTCGGGTATGTGGGTTCTTGTGGCAATCCTTGTCGGAGGAGACTTATTCGGAGTTGCCGGTATGATACTGGGTGTTCCTGTATTTGCATGCCTTTATGCTCTTGTTGCTGTATTACTAAGGGATGGCCTCAGAAATAAAAATATGTCTTCCGAAACAGAGGATTATCAATTGCTAAAGGGCTTTGATCTTGAAACCGGTGAACCGATTTATAAGAGTAAGGATGATAGGGTAAGAACCATCAAGCACAGAAAAAAAGGTCCGATAAACAAAAGATGGTTTGTCAAGGAAGAAAAAATAGAGGATCTTGAAAAAGAAGAACAGGAAAAAAGAGTAGAGAAGGAAGAAAAAAAGAAAGAAAAAGAGATTAAAAAAGAACAGGAAAAGGAAACAGAAAAAGATAAATAATTTCACAAGAGGCTAGGAGGTATAAGTATGGCAAAAGGATGTTACAGCACAGCTCAAATTCTTGAATGGATGGGTTATTTCGCTCAAAAAATGGAGGTTAGACCGGAGAAGATTAAACTCTTGGATATTTGCGGAAAAATGAAAAATGTTATTCCGGTAATTGAAACCAATAAGAGAGTTTTGATATTTGCCGATGAAACCCATGAGGATTTATTTTATGATTTATGGGAGGTTGGTTTCGGAGAACTTGATATGTGGTATTCAACCGGTGTCGAGGTTAATGCACTTGTTAAAAAATGCAAGGTAAAGGAAGCTATCAATCATAAGATTACAGAGCCGACTGTTATATTTGTACTTAATGAAAATACAAGAGAATCATACCGTATAGGTATGAAGAATGAGATGTTCTCAAAGGGTACTATTAAATACGTAGGAAATGAGATAAGAGCGGTTATAATGAGCATGCTTGATGTGGATAGTCAGGATACAATTTGTCTTGTCGATGCCGAAAGTATTGCAATCGAGGCTGCATTTGTTGCAGGCGACGGTACAATTATCTGCGTTGAAAACGATCAGGGTGCCAAGGAAACCATGGAAGACAATGTTAAGAGATTCGGAGTTCACAATGTTCAGATCATATCCGATCTTGAACCGGAAAATATGTCAAAGATTCCGGTGCCGAGACTTTCTTTTATTGTTGCAAACAAACATCTGGAGGAGGATATAGTAAGACTTCTTGCAAAGAATCCGAAGATGAAATTTGTTATATACACATTGGAATTTAATGTGCTTTCGGGTATCAAGGCATTGTTTGAAAAATATAACATAAGCAATCTTGAAGTAACTCAGATAACGGTTTCAAAGACCGATAAAAAGAGTATGCTGGTTACACAGCCTTCCCCATGGCTTATTACAGGCGAGGTACTTTAAATGGCACTTGAACATTTACCAAAAGATGCACTTATGCTTTTAAGTTTTGTCAATACAAGGTTAAGAGATGACAAGATTATGCTGGATAGCTTTTGCAGCCAGTTTAATGTTCCCAAAGAAGAGATTATAAAAAAGCTTGACAGCATAGGTTATACTTATAATGATGAATTAAACAAATTTATTTAAAAATTGTGATACAAGGCTAAATGCCTTGTATCATGTTTTGATAGGTAATAAAGTATAAAGCATGTGAGCAGAATACTTAATAATATTTTATATATGCGGAGGAAAGAAAAAAATGGCCGGAAGCTATAATCACAAGCTGATTGAAGGAAAATGGAATAAGAAGTGGGAGGAAAATCCTGTCAATGTCGATGACGGAAAGAAGGAAAAATATTATTGTCTTGATATGTTTCCGTATCCGTCGGGTAACGGTCTTCACGTAGGACATTGGAGAGGTTATGTAATCTCAGATGTTTGGAGCAGATATAAGATGATGCATAATTATTATCTTATTCATCCGATGGGATGGGATGCTTTCGGACTTCCTGCAGAAAATTATGCTATAGAGCATGGTATTCATCCGTCTATTTCTACAGCAGCTAATATAAAGAATATCAAAAGACAGATAAATCAGATTGCTGCCATATATGATTGGGACAGAGAGGTTAATACTACAGATCCTGATTATTATAAGTGGACACAATGGATATTTGTAAAGATGTTTAAGGAAGGACTCGCATATGAGAAGGAAATGCCGATAAACTGGTGTCCTTCATGTAAGACAGGCCTTGCAAATGAAGAGGTTGTAAACGGTAAGTGTGAAAGATGTCATTCTGAGGTTACCAAGAAGAATATCCGTCAATGGATGCTTAAGATAACTGCTTATGCTGAAAGACTTCTTGCAGATCTTGATAAGCTTGACTGGCCTGAGAAAGTTAAGAAGATGCAGACTGACTGGATAGGAAAGTCTTATGGAGCAGAGGTTGATTTCAAGGTTGATGGTACGGATGATGTAATTACTGTTTATACTACACGTCCGGATACTCTTTGGGGAGCAACATTTATGGTGCTTGCACCTGAGCATGAGCTTGCTGCAAAGCTTGCTACTCCTGAAACAAAAGATGCAGTTGATAAATATATTTACGAGGCTTCCATGAAGTCAAATGTTGACAGACTTCAGGATAAGGATAAGACAGGTGTGTTTACCGGAAGCTATGCTATCAATCCTTTAAACGGAAAGAAGACTCCTATTTGGCTTTCGGATTATGTACTTGCCGATTACGGTACAGGAGCAATCATGTGTGTACCTGCTCATGATGACAGAGACTTTGAATTTGCAAAGAAATTTGACTTACCAATAATTCAGGTAATTGCAAAAGATGGTAAGGAAATTGAAAATATGACAGAAGCTTATACTGAAGCTTCAGGAACAATGATAAATTCCGGTGACTGGAATGGTATGGAATCCTCCGTACTTAAGAAGGAAGCACCGGAGATGATAGAGAAGATGGGATATGGTAAGAAGACTGTTAATTACAAGCTTCGTGACTGGGTATTTTCACGTCAGAGATATTGGGGCGAGCCTATACCTATCATACATTGTCCTGATTGCGGTGCGGTTGCGGTTCCTGAGGAGCAGCTTCCTGTACTTCTTCCGGATGTAGAAAAGTATGAGCCTACAGGAACGGGTGAGTCACCGCTTGCTGCCATTGATTCATGGGTTAATACTACATGCCCTTGCTGCGGCAAGCCTGCTAAGCGTGAAACAAATACCATGCCTCAATGGGCAGGTTCTTCATGGTATTTCTTACGTTATGTAGACAGCAAAAATGATAAAGAACTCGTAAACAGAGAAAAGGCTGATAAGTATCTTCCTGTAGATATGTATATCGGTGGTGTAGAGCATGCGGTTCTTCACTTGCTTTACTCAAGATTTTATACCAAGTTTTTAAATGATATAGGTGTTGTTGATTTTGATGAGCCGTTCAAGAAGCTTTTCAATCAGGGTATGGTTTGCGGTCGTGATAAGGAAACCGGAGCAGCCACAAAGATGAGTAAATCCCTTGGAAATATCGTTTCGCCTGATGATATGGTAAATGATTATGGATGTGATTCGCTTCGTCTTTATGAGCTCTTTATAGGACCGCCTGAACTTGACTCTATCTGGGATGACAGCGGTATGGAAGGTATTTACCGCTTCATTAACAGATTCTACAACATGGTTATGGCTAACAAGGATAAGGAAGTAACTGAGACCAAGGAGCTTATAAAGCTTCGTAATAAGCTTGTATATGATGTTACCACACGTCTTGAACAGTTCAGTTTAAATACTGTTATTTCAGCATTTATGGAAGCAAATAACAAGTGTGTGGAGCTTACCAAGACAACAGGAGTAGATAAGGAAACTCTTAAGACTATGGCACTTCTTATAGCACCTTTTGCACCACATATAGGTGAGGAGCTTTGGGAAGAACTTGGCGGAACAGATTCGGTATTTCATCAGCAATGGCCGACTTACTCAGAGGATGCCATGAAGGATGATGAGAAAGAAATTGCCGTACAGATTAACGGTAAGACCAGAGTTACAGTTATGATCGGTGTTTCCGATGATAAGGATACCGTTATTGCCAAGTCAAAAGAAGCTCTCGGCGAAAGACTTGCCGGTCTTAACGTAATCAAAGAAATTTATGTACCAAACAAGATAGTAAATTTAGTCGTGAAATAATAAAAATTAGACCGGGAGGTTGTTTATGTTATTGGCGATAAGCGGCTCAAAGCTTTTTGCTTTATATTTGGCTGTTCTGGCAGTAATTGTTTTTTTATTTGTCAGAAATTTTCTAAAAAAGAACAGTAACGCAAAAAGAAATCGTGAAGACAGATATAATGAATTAAATACTTTTATTTTGCAATATGAGGCATCAAAAAAAGTTGAAGCCGATAAAGAAAAAAATGGAGAACAGATAAAAGAGCAAAAAGAAGCTGTTTCGGAAGACGTGAAGCAGACAGATGAACAAAAGAAATCTGTTAAAATCGAATTGGATGCCGAAACCATAGGTCGAATCAAGGCACTTTACTTTGACGCGGAAATGCCGGTTGAAAAAATATCCGAAAAGACGGGTGTTTCCGTTGAGCATATTGAAAGTCTTATTAAAAACTAAAGACATAAACTAAAAAAAGATAGGTCTTGATAAAGACTTATCTTTTTTTAATTAAGACTAAAGTGAAGAGTCTGTTTCGCAAGATTGTTGTTCTGTGCGGGCAACTCTTTTTCTGTAATCATCTTTTATAATCTTATATACGGTTGCAGTAACTGGAACACTGCAAAGTATTCCGACTATACCGAACATTCCGCCGAAGACGGTAACAGCGGCAAGAACCCACATTCCCGGGAGTTCAACCTTGTTTCCAACCACACGCGGATAGATAAAGTTATTGTCTATCTGCTGCAATGTAATAATAAAAATAAGGAACACAAGTGCCTTTACCGGGGATACCATAAGTATGAAAAATGCGGAAATACCCATACCCAAAAATGCACCGATGATAGGTATAAGTGCAAAGAATGCAATTATTACACCGGACATAAGTGCATATGGGAGTTTTAACAAAAGCATACCCAATGTACATAAACTACCCAGGATGCATGCGTCTGTAACCTGAGCAACTATGAAGTTTCGGAAGTTTTTTGCAAGCAGCCTTGCCAAAAAAAGAATTTTTTTCCTGCCGGGAAGATAAGTATTTACAAGACCGGTACATTGCCTTTTAAGCTTTTCTTTATCGGCAAGAATATAAATGGAAAAGAATATGCCGATGCCGAGCTTGGCTACAACGGAAATAATGGCTTCGACAGAGCTTACAACGACATTCATTGCTCCGCTTGCACCATTTATAACAAATCGACCGAGTCCCTGAACGGTAGTTTCAATATCTTTTGATGAAGGCATGGAATTAAGGAGGTTTGCAGCATATTTGCCGACATATTTATTATTCTTTAATTCCTTAAGCATTTTCGGAAAATTATCGGTTAGAGCGGTAATCATCAGAGAAATGCTGTTTATAAGCTCGGGTATGACTATTTTTATTACACCGAAAATAATCAATAACATTGTAAGCATGGAAGTTGTTATCCCTATTGCTCTTAATATACTGTGTTTTAATTTGCCTCTGAAGAGTTTGTTAATTCCCTTTTCATATGTGGTCATTATAATATTTACGAGAAATGCAATGATGATTCCTATAATAAGTCCCGATGCCGCACTGATAAAAAGTCCGATAAAATTAATCGCGCTGTCCCAGTATTTAAAAATCACAAACATAATTAAAACCGAAATACAAAGCGGAATGTATGGCTTTAATTTATGGGCATTTGATTTGATACTGTTTTCTATAGCGTTGTTATCTGATTTCTTTGAGTTTTCTTCTGTTATTGAATCAGGATTGTCTGACATGAAAAATCTCCCTTCAAAACGTAAAAGTAATAATGTATCTATTAATTATAGCCCGAATTATTGATTAATTTCAATACCTTAGGTGGAAATTTGCTTAAATGCTTTTCTTTGGAAGAAAAAACAGTTATAAGGAATTCGGTTTTGTTTTCTATATATTTGTGTTACAATAACGAGTATAAGCAAAAACAGGCGATGGATTACCGCACAGGCAAAGGAGAAAAAATGAAAACTGATATAAATAACTGTATTATTGGTATGATACCTATAAATGAGCCTAAGGCTTTTACACAATTGTTGCCTGATAACTTTTTGGGACATGAGGAGAGCACAATATTGATTGGAGCAATGGCAGAAGGCTTTGCTGCCGGAGTGATCTGGGCGGAAATGAGAGAAGAAGGTTGCGAGATTATGCAACTTGCTGTTCATCCTGAATTTCGAAGAAGAGGAATAGGAAGTAAATTAATCGAAAGCTTTCTTTCTGTTGTTTGTCAAATGGATAGAATGGTTTCGGTTTACGGTTTTTTTGTGGGTGATGAAAACAGTAAGACATTGAGAAGCGTAAAGCATAAATCACCGGTATCGCTTTTATACGGAAACCACTTTGTCACAATTATAGGAATTCAGGGAACAAAGATAAAATATCTTGATTCCGGAAGTATGAGAAAAGACGGTGTACGGTTTGGCGACCTTAAGGATATGTGCGGTTCGGGACTGGGCCAGAAAATGCAATTAGTATGGTTTGAACAGCTTGATGAAGGTGGAAAGAATGTAGTTCAAAATGTAACAGAGCGTACAGATGCGGTATATGACGGAGATAAGCTTCGTATCGAGAAAAACAAGCTTGAGGGTGATGACAGGTATATTGACAAGGGTATGGAGCGTTGCTATAACAAAAAAGCGGTTGCATTTAATGACAAAAAGTCACGTATGGAAAAACAACGTGCACTTATGAACATGAACAGCAAATATAGAGCCGGAAACAAGGTACTTAATCGTAACGATAATTATATTATAAATGATAAGATATATATCCCGCGCAGGATAAAACAAAATTAAGGAGTTGATTTTATGAAACTGCTTTTAGCCGAGGATGAAATTGATATGTCGGATGCACTTGTGGATATACTGACATTTCACAAGTATATTGTGGATGCGGTGTATGACGGTGAGGAAGCACTTGATTATGCAAGACTCGGGAATTATGACGGAATAATTCTTGATATTATGATGCCTAAAAAAGACGGACTGACTGTACTTAAGGAGCTGAGAAACGAAGGGTGTCAGATACCGGTTCTTATGCTTACGGCAAAGTCTGAGATAGAGGATAAGGTTGCGGGGCTTGATCTTGGTGCTGATGATTACCTTGCCAAACCTTTTGCCATGGATGAACTTTTGGCAAGGTTAAGAGCGATGTTAAGAAGAAGAGAAAAGACCATATCAAGTGAGCTTACCTGTGGAAATGTTTCACTTGATCAAAAGACCTTCGAATTAAAGACCGACAAGGATTCGCTGATACTTCCGAAACTCGAATTTCAGGTTATGGAGATGTTTATGTTAAATCAGGAAATGTATTTATCCGCAGACACCATTCTCGAAAAGGTGTGGGGATATGAAACCGATGCGGAAATCAGTACCGTATGGGTTTACATTTCCAATTTAAGAAAGAAGCTTTCACAGCTTTCGGCTGATGTCGAGATACAGGCAAAGAGAAATATAGGTTACAGACTGGAGAAGATTTAATGGTTAAAACACTTCAAAAAAAGTTTATATTTACTGCCATGACTGCAATTACTATTTTGATTGTCGTATTGCTCGGTACCGTAAATGTAGTAAATATTATAAGATTAAATAACCAAAATGAAAATCTTATGAATATGCTTTCTGAGGATAACAAAATGCCGAAAGACGGAAATTTTGAAATTCGTCCGGAATATTCACCCGATGTTTTTTTTGAAACCGCAACGGATGGAGATATAAAGGAAGAACCGGATAATTCTATTGAACCGCCTGCACATAACGGAAACGGATTTCGACTTTTTAATCCGGTTCTTAACGAGGATGACAGATTGTCGGCGGTTTATTTCGTGGTAAAAATTGATGAAGAGGATAATGTGGTTTTTACCGATATAAGTCATATTTCAACAATAGATGAAGAAAAAGCGGAAGAATATGCAAATTCGGTTTTATCGGAAGGTAAGAGCAAGGGAAAGACGGATAATTACAAATATACCGTTTCCGAAAGCTTTGACGGAAAAGGAAAAACAATAGTATTTCTTGACATTAAAAAAGAAACGCAATCGATACTTGCCGTAGCCTTGGTATCGGCAGGAATAGGATTTGTTGGCTGGATTTTGATGCTTGTTTTAATTATTGCATTATCTAAAAAAGCCATAAAACCTATAGCGGCAAATATTGAAAGACAGAAGCAGTTTATAACCGATGCGGGACATGAGATAAAGACACCGCTTGCGATAATACTTGCCAATACAGAGGCGATGGAGCTTCATAACGGTGAAAGCAAGTGGAGTAAAAATATAAGAAAGCAGACCACAAGATTAAGCGAGCTTATGCAAAGAATGCTTTCTCTTGCAAAGATGGATGAAGGTACGGCAGTATTGAAATTTGAGGAAATCGATTTTTCCAAGATGGTTAAGAATACTGTTAATTCATTTGAAGAATCCGCAAAAAAGAGAAATCTTAAAATTGAGAAAGACATAGAAGAGGATGTGCATCTAAAGGCCGATAAAGAGAGTATGACTCAGCTTGTGAATATACTCATCGATAATGCTGTTAAGTATGCGGATGAGGGAACCGAAATAAATCTAAAACTTAAGAAACATGATAAGCATATCAGGTTTTCAGTATCAAATACATGTGCGTCACTGCCTGATATCAACCCTGAAAAAATGTTTGATCGTTTTTATCGAGGGGACAGTGCAAGAACACAAAAGGGTGGAGGCTTTGGAATAGGACTTTCGGTAGCTCGTGAAATTGCGCAAATGCATAAAGGTAAACTTTTGGCTGAAAAGAAAAACGAGAATATTATAAGTTTTACATTTGAAATATAGAATATTTTATAATCATCAGAAAGAGAGAAAAATAATATGGCAAAACCACAAACAGAACTTGAAAGATTTCTTGAGGACCTTATTAATAAAA
The DNA here is from genome assembly GCA_002369325.1 of Lachnospiraceae bacterium UBA3820. Lineage (GTDB taxonomy): Bacteria > Bacillota > Clostridia > Lachnospirales > Lachnospiraceae > Coprococcus_C. The sequence goes on along the minus strand of DFDU01000009.1, from coordinate 69,655 downwards.
ACAAAGGAATACATATACCGGTTAAAGCAAGCGTATTTGAAAGACTTACAAAAAAGAAGATATCGTGCGATGCGCTTCGTCCCAATCCGGATGATGAGTTTTGTGTTTTGGGAGTAGGTCCAAGCTATAGAATTATAAGCGAATATGAAGAAAAATTCAGACGAGCAAAGCAACATGATATGGAAGCTATTGAGGAACCGATCTTTGTCGAAAAAATGCATCCGGAAGGATATATGATTTTAAACGGTCATCATCGCTGGGCTGCAGCCATGCGTTGCGGTATAAAAAAGATTCCGGTTAAGATTGTTAACCTTACGCAGGAAACTGATATCGAGAAAATGATTGAAAATTCAAAGCATGATAAGCGTGCAACATTTGATCTGGATGAGGTTGTGCTTCGCACCGAAAATGATGAATTTTTGGATAAGCCGCTTAAGTTTCCTGCAAATCGTTTTTATAAAGAACGCCTTAAATTGGGAATACCGGCTTTGTTTCATTTTCTTGTAAAAAACGGATATGATATTTGGCTTTTTTCAGAGTATTATTATTCTTACGATTATATTGAGCATCTGTTTAGAAAATATCATGTACATGTAGATGGAATAGTAACAGGAACCAAGCGTAAGGGGACTAATAATCCGGATAAAAAAGCCAGCATGGAAAAGATTGAAAAATTGTTCAAGGATACATATCGTGAAACCGTTACAATAGATAACAATATGATAGTTCGTATTCCCAATGACGGAAAAGATTTCGAACAATTCGATATTGATTGTACGGATGAAAGCTGGTCACGTGAAGTGATTTCAATTATGGAAAAAATAAAAAAGGATGAGTAATATGAATGAAATGAAAATGCGGGTTTCTTTTGATTTGGATGAAGTGCTCTTTGTGTTGCCAAAAACACATAAGACGGAACCGCCATTGAGATTTCCATTTAATAAAATATATAAAGAACGGCTTCGCTTTGGAACCCCGGAACTTATCAATAAGCTTCAGGAAATGGGATACGAAGTATGGATTTATACATCTTCTTTTCGAACGGAAAAATATATTAAAAACCTTTTCAAAAAGTATGGTGTTAAATTTGATGGTATAGTAAACGGGACAAGACATTTAAAGGAAGTTCAGCGTGACAATAAACAATCACTTCCCCAAAAGCTCCCGAATTTTTATCATATATCACTTCATATTGACGATGAAGCGATAGTCTGTACTTTGGGGCGACAATACGGCTATAATGTTTTTCAGCTTGAGGCTCAGGATGATGACTGGAAAGAAAAAATTATTGAACGGGCTGAGAAAATAAGAAAGCTTGAATTTAAAGACTGAAAAAACGGGATGGTTTAATAAAGCCATCTCGTTTTTTTTATTTTCTTTCAAGCTTAAGGTTCATTTAAGGTTCGTATATTATCATTAACACAAGTTAAGGGAAAACAACTTAAAAATGATAATCCCCAAAAGGAGTGATAAGTTATGAATAATGAAATATTTAAAAGGTTTGAAGTCAAATATCTTGTGACCAAGGAACAAAGAAAGCTTATTGAGGAAGTGTTCAAAAATTATATGGTGCCGGATGCATATGGTGAGAGTACCATTTGCAATATATATTACGATACTCCGGATAAGAGGCTTATAAGAGTTTCACTTGAAAGTCCGGCATACAAGGAAAAACTTAGAGTAAGAAGTTATGGACAGATAAAACCGGGTGAGAATGTCTTTGTAGAATTAAAGAAAAAATATGACGGAGTTGTCTATAAGAGAAGAGTTTCAATGAAAGAAAACCAGGCAAGAATTTATCTTAAAAATAATTCCGGGATAGAGCATTCTGTGGAAAAGAACGGTTTTCTTGAGAGACAGATTGTAAAGGAACTTGACTATGTAAAAGATTATTATAAAAATCTTGAGCCGGCGGTTTATCTTTGTTATGACAGGACAGCATATTACTCAAAAGACGATGAAAATTTCAGGGTTACTTTCGATAAAAACATAAAGTGGAGAAGAGAAGATATGCAGCTAACTTCAAAACCTTACGGAAATGATATCCTTGAAGAAGGAATGTCACTTATGGAAGTAAAAACAGCATCGGCAATCCCGATGTGGTTTGTTAACATATTAAGCAAAGAAAATATAAGAAAGACGTCGTTTTCCAAATACGGAAGGGCGTATATGCAGATGCTTGAGGAAGACAGGAATAAGAATAACGTAATCAGATATGATTTTTCTGATAGAAAGGTAGGTTAATTATGGAAAATATATTTGAAAATATGAATTCATTAAATCAAACGGATATAAGTCTTGAGGGCTTTGTACTGACGATGTGTGCAGCGCTGGCTTTGGGAGCGGTGCTTGCGATTACTTACAGGTTCAAATCACACACGACAAAAAGCTTTGTTTGTACCCTTGCAATTCTTCCGGCTGTGGTAAGTGTGGTAATACTTATGGTAAACGGAAGTCTCGGAGCAGGTGTGGCGGTAGCCGGAACGTTTTCTCTTGTAAGGTTTCGTTCGGCACCCGGAACAGCCAAAGAAATAGGCGCAATATTTATGGCAATGGCAGTAGGACTATCCTGCGGAATGGGCTATATGGGTGTCGCAGCCGTCTTTACTATAATAATGTGTGTAGTGGTTCTGTTATATGAAAGTGTCGGCTTTGGAAAAGGTGGTATTTCATCTCTTGATAAGACACTTAATATAACGGTACCGGAGGATATTGATTACAGTGAAATCTTTGATGATATTTGGGAAAACTACACAAGCAGAGTTGAGATGGTAAGAATTAAGACAACAAATCTCGGAAGCCTTAACAAGCTTACTTATAATATAACATTAAAGGAAAAAAACAGTGAAAAGAAACTTATCGATGATTTAAGATGCAGAAACGGCAATTTAGAGATAAGTATGTCGGCTCAGGTAAATGAGCAGATGGAACTGTAAATTGTTTTAAAACAACATTTGTTTGAAAAGAAAATGATATGAAAATAACCGATTTATATTTATAAATATGGTTAAAAAAATGTGTGGTTTGATGGAAAGTGAGGGAAATGATATGAGAAAGAAAATGCTTACTATAGGATTGGCGACAATGATGATTTTAAGCCTTTCCGGCTGCGGTAAAAGCACTGATGGAAATGATACAAAGACTACAGTCAGCTCTGAGGCAACCAAAACAGATGCTGATAGCACCGGATCGGAAGAGATAATAAGTGATGATGAAATGTTTTCGGACAGAGATTATGACATAAGCTATGATGACGCTGTGGATATAGTTTTATCGGATGGTTCCTCTGCGACCGATGCGGATAATGTGACTATTGAAGGTGATGTAATTACGATTACAAAAGCAGGAAGCTATAAGCTTACAGGAAGTCTTAGTAATGGTCAGATAATTGTGGAATGTGACGAAAATGATAAGGTTCAGCTTGTGCTTGATGGAGTTGATATTAGTTGCGATGACAGTGCCGCAATATATGTTAAGAGTGCGGACAAGGTATTTATAACGACTACCGGCAGCGAAAATAATCTTACGGTTTCAGGAGAGTTTTCGGAAAACGAAGACGGAGTCGATGCAGTTATTTATTCCAAAGATGATATTACATTTAACGGTGAGGGTACACTCAATATTAAATGTGAAACATCACATGGAATTGCAGGAAAGGATGATGTGAAGATTACAAGTGGTACATATAATATAGTGACTGCCGGGAAAGGAATAGATGCAAATGACAGCGTAAGAGTTGCTGACGGAGTTATTAATATAGAAAGTAAAACGGACGGAATTCATATTGAAAATTCTGAAGATGAAACACTCGGCTTCTTATATGTCATAGGAGGTGAATTTAAAATTGAAGCCGGCTATGACGGTATTGATGCATCCGGAAAACTGTATATATATGACGGTGACTTTGATATAACAGCAGGTGGTGGTTATGAAAACGGAGCATTTCATTCGGATAATATGATGGGCGGTGGTTTTGGAGGACAGATGCCTGAAGGAATGGCGAATCAGGAATTTGAAAATGAAAGAATGCCTGAGAATATGACACCGCCGGATTTTGAAGAAGGACAGATGCCTGAAGGAATGGCGCCTTTTGATATGCAGAACGGACAGATGCCTGAAGGTTTTGAAGAAGGACAAGGAGGAAGAAGGGGTAAAGGAAATCCAAGGCAGGAGAACAGTACGGCAAATGAAACGACGGAAGTCTCGACTGAGGCATTGCTTGAAATTAATGAAGAAGATGCAAAAGTAACAGATTCGGATGAGTCTTATGCAGAGGAAAATGCTGTGGAAGAAACAGAATATGATGCCGATGATTATCTTGAAAATTCAACCAAGGGTATAAAGGCTGACGGAGGAATATATATTTACGGCGGAAGTCTGGATATTGATGCAGCCGATGATACACTTCACTCGGATAATGAAATAATCATTGAAGAAGGAAATATTACTCTTTCTTCCGGAGATGACGGAATACACTCGGACGTACTTCTTACAGTAAACGGAGGAATTATAAATATAGAAAACTGCTATGAGGCTCTGGAAGCACATACTATGGAAATAAACGACGGAGAAATAAAGCTCACAGCTTCCGATGACGGATTGAACGCAGGCGGCGGTACGGATGCCTCACTTACGATAAACGGAGGAATTATAAATATATCGGCAGCAGGTGATTGTGTTGACTCAAACGGAACTCTTGCGGTAACGGGAGGTGAAACGTACGTAAGCGGTCCTAACAACGGAGGAAACGGATCAATGGATTATGAGATTAACGGATATATAACAGGAGGTACATATATATCGGCAGGAGCAAGCGGGATGGCCATGAACTTCGGTTCGGATTCCACACAATGTTCAATACTTTACGAGCTTCCTTCGAGTGTGGCAAGCAATACCGGGATTACACTTTCGGATGTTGACGGAAATGTAATCGTAAGCTATACACCGGATAAAGCATTCCAATCCATAGTAATAAGCTCGCCGGATATAGAAAGCGACGGAACCTACATACTTACCGTGGGTGACAACTCTTATACTATAGAAATGTCAGGAATATTATATGGTACCGGAACGGGAATGGGAGGCTTCGGACAGCAGCCGATGGGTAGATAATTATATATAGATGTTTACGACTGACATTCTTATTTAAAAATACAAATAAAAATGTCAGTCGTAACTTTGTTGGATTTATTGGCTTTTAAGTGCTGCTTCTGCTGCCTGGATTATAAGTATGCTTGTGTACTGGTTATCCTTGGAGTAGGTGAGGTTTTCAAATGAGGCTCCGGTTTCAAGCTGGGCATTTATCTCGTCCAATGAAGGTCCTATTAAAGGATACATGGCTGTTACGGTTTCGTTAAGATTGGTAATGTTGATGTGCGCAACATTTCCATTGTCAACCGTAACGGATAATTGGAGTTCAGTCTGCCCTCCCACGTTCATGACAGAAGAATAGACCCCCGATTTATATGTAACTTTATTATCGTTTTCGAGTTTTTTTTCAGAAGAAATTTCGGTGTTTGGACTTGCTGCCGGTGATGATACGCTTTCGGTTTCCTGAGGAGGAATAACCGTCGCATCGGGGGCTGTATTATAAGCTTCATCATTGTTGCTTTCGGTAAGGTTATCTTGATTTTTCTGCGTTTCGGTTATTTCAGATGTTTTTGATTTGTCGGTTTTGTCTTTCCTGCTACCCTTTGATGGAGAAAACATATAGATAAGCAGTGAAACAAGAAGAATACCGAGTATTACAAATATGGCTGTGTATATAAGTTCTTTTGACTTTAGGACAACGATTTTGGTTTTTGATGACATAATAAAAACTCCCTGCTTAAGATTAATATAATATATTCTTAAGCAGGGAATTATATTCTTTAAATGACTGATTTCTTGTATCGTTCGGTCTAAAGCTTTGAATAACCGAAGCTGTTTACGATTGCGGTCAAAGGATGTCCCGATTTACACATAGGGCATTCATGAGCGGGATAGGTCAGATAATTAGGTATATCATCCGTTGTAAAGATGGAATTAATTGCGTGACCGTGAATTTCCTTTGCAGCTGAGAATATAGCTGAAACACCTGCTATTTTTCCACCGTAGTATTCGATACAATCAAGAGCAGAATTGATTGTTTTACCTGTTGTTGCCGTTGAAAGAAGAACAAGAACGTTTTTGCCTTTAATCATCGGCAGATAATTATCTCTGAACAATAATTGACCACCCGAAGTCTGCTCGGGAGTCAGAATATATACAGTGTTATGCATATTTGCCGACATGATTCCGGCACTCGTAAGCTCGTCTGCAAGATAAGCACCTATAATGTCTGTTCCTTCAAGACAAACAATTGCGTCAATAATCGTTGTGGTAACGTATTCCTGAACAAGAGCCTTAGCGGCAGCTTTTGCTTCATTACGTCTTGCTTTCAAGCAAGTCATATCAATGTAATAATTGATATGAGAAGAGGATGTTGCAAAATGTCCCGGAAGGATGTTTAAAGCTATAAGATTATTATATTTGGAGTAAATCTTAAATCTGTTTGGATTATCCATAATATACCTCCTTATTTTTGGTTTTGCAGGTTACCATAACCACTTATATTATAGCTTTTTTTGACTTATAAAACAAGTGAAAAAAAACTACACTTAAAAGTTTATTTATGTTATAATTACAAATAATTATGCTTTTTTTGCAGGACGTGTGATTCAGTTTATGGAGATTTGATTATGAGAAATGAGAAAAAAAAGTCTCAAATATCTGATATAGAAGTATTGGAACGTATGAAAGAATACCATACGAAGAATTTCGACCGTATGCAATTGGAAGAGATTAGGGAAGGTATTAAAAACGGCGTAGATGTAAGCATTTATGCTGACGAAAAATACATCTTTCTTCAGATGGCTGAGATCAGAAAAGGTCTTGAAAATGAAATAGATGTTACTCCTTACCTTGATGAAGAGTATGACTGGTTTCAAATGCGTGAAATCCGACGCGGTCTGATTGAAGGAGTGGATGTGTCCGTATATCTTGATAAGCATATGGACTATCTTATAATGCGTGAAATTCGAAATGGTCTCAATGCCGGAATTGATCTTATGCCTTATTACAAACAGGGATATTCCGTTCAGGTTATCAGGGAATTAAGAGAAGCATTTGCGGATGGTATAAATATAGAGCTTTATATAGATGCGGATTATGATGACAAGCAGCTCGAGCAAATCAGGCTCGGATTAAAAAACAATATTGATATAACACATTATCTTGACAATTCGTTAACGGGCGGACAAATGTATGAAATCCGTCGTGGACTTGAAGAAAAACTTGACATTTCCAGATATGCAAAAAATGAATACAATTGGATGCAGATGAGGGAAATAAGACTGGGATTGAAGTCCGGTGTCGATACCGGATGGTATGAGGACAGTCTGTTTTCACATCGCCAGATGAGAGAGATAAGACTCGGACTTGAGGATAAGGTTGACGTATCGGAATATGCAATGCATATGTGGAGTGCGTCCGATATGGAAAACCACAGAATAAAATTAAAAAATTTCGGAAGTGCCGAATCGGTTCTTCTAAATCCGGATGCGGAAATTATTTCATATGAGGATTCTGAATTTGAAGACTATGAAGTGCCGGGCGAAAAAGCTTCTTTGGAAGCGGTAACGGGGAGTGAAGCTGATCAAAAAGAGAGTACAGGCAGTGAGGATTTAGCCGGATGGACTACCGAAAATCAAAGGTTAACGATAGATATAAGTGCGGATAAGATGTTTGCTTTTATCAAGCTTCCGGATATAGAGGGAGAAGAAAAGTTTACCGAAAAGGAAATAGCTGCAGCATTAAGGTTAGGTGGTGTCAGACAGGGTGTTAAAAAGGATGTCATTGACAAAATAGTAAGCGGTCAAAAATTTGAGGAAAACGATATTGTTATAGCAGAAGGAAAGCTTCCTACCGAAGGTACGGATGCATATTATGAATATTTCTTTAAAAGAGAATTGGATCATAAACCGGAGCTTAATGAAGACGGTTCGGTCAATTATGCCAACGTTACACTTTTTGAACAGGTAGAAGAAGGACAGGTCATAGCTATATATCATCCTGCGGTTCGTGGTATGTACGGATTTGATGTAACCGGTAAGCTTGTTCATCCCAATAATGTCAAAAGTCTTCCGAGACTTATTGGAAAAAATATTAAGCTTTTGGATGATGAGATAACTTATGTAGCAACCATTACAGGATGTATAGAAGAAAAGGGCGGAACCATTACCATAAACAGGGTTTACATTGTTAACGGTGATGTTTCTTTATCAAGTGGAAATATAAAATTTGACGGTGATGTTGATATAAGAGGTGATGTAAAACCGCGTGCGGTTATCGAGGCTACCGGAAATATAACCGTAAAGGGTTGTGTTGAGGCAGCATTCCTAAAGGCCGGAAATGATATACTTGTCAAGCAGGGTGTTCTCGGAAAAGGTATGGGAATAATCGAGGCGGGAAACGATATCAGCGGAAAATACTTTGAGAATGCAAAAATATATGCGGAGCATGATGTACACAGCAATTATTTATATAATTGTAATTGTGTGGCTATGAATAAGGTCATTATCTCAGGAAGAAAGGGTGCAATCGTAGGCGGTTTAACGTCGGCAATCTATGGTATTGAAGCTGCAGAACTCGGAAATAAGACCGGACTTCGTACTCAATTTGATATCGGTGCAAATGATTACTTCTTAAAGAAACTCAGAGACTGGGATTTGAAGATAAAAGATATATCGGTAAAGATTACTATTTTTAAGGAGGAATTAAAGAAGCTTGAGGTTAAATTCAAGCTGGATATCCTTAAGGATTCGCCTATGTATCAAAATGTCAGGACGGCATTGCATCAGCTTATAGGTGAGGTGGATGCGATAAGAGAGGAAAGAGATGCGTTTACAAGAGAGCTTTCAAAAAATGCAACCGTAATAGGCTTAAGAGTTTCGGGAAGAGCCTATGCAGGCTGTCTTATAAACATAAATAATGCTAAGGTTCTTTTGGATAAGGATGTTAACAGAGTCTGGTTCAGGGAAAAGAATCAGCAGGTAGTTGAGCTTTTGAATTAGTAATGTGTGGAGGTTTGCCATGGGAGAATCAAAAAGATTTATTTTGCTTTCAACATGCAGCTTTAAGCTGTTAAATGATGTATCAAAGGCTTTAAGCGGGGAATATGAGATTGTTAAGGCTATTGACGGAGCACAGACAATTCGTGCCATATCCGATAAGAGTATCAATCTTGCATGTGCGATTATAGATCTAAACCAGCCGAATATGAATGTATTTCAGATATTGGGACTTATGAAAAAAAGTCCGGCCATGAAATATATTCCGGTCATAGTTATGGCTGAAGAGCTTGATGATGAAAATGCCGGAAAATGTCTGGATAACGGTGCGGCGGATGTAGTTATGGTTCCTGTTTCCGCTGCCAAGATAAGATTTGCAGTTAACAGAAGCATAAAAAATAAGATATATATCAGGGAACTTGAAAAAAAACTTGGGGAAATCGGAAATGTAGAAGAAAATGGTACCTCAACGGAGACTAACAGGGATGGTGCCGTTGATTCGGAAGAAAAGGATAAATTAAGACAGGAAGCAGTTTCAAATCTTGAAAACGGATTTGCAAATATGTTCGGTTCTCTTGCGGAATTCAGAGTCTTCAATAAAAATCATATTAAAAGAGTCTGTGAGATTACCAAGATTCTTTGTGATACATTTGTGAATTATTTCCCGGAAAGCAATCTTGATAAGGAAGATGCGGAATGTATAGCAAATGCGTCCTGTTATCATGATATCGGAAAAATTTTGATACCTGATGAAATAATCTTAAAACCGCGTAAGCTAACCGATGCCGAGTTTGATGTTGTTAAATCACATACAACAAAGGGCTGTGAGGTACTTGATAACATAAAGGAATTTCAGTCCGAAAAGATGCATCATTACAGTTGGGAAATATGCAGATATCATCATGAGAGATATGACGGTTCGGGATATCCGGAAAAGCTTAAGGGAGAAAATATTCCTTTTTCGGCACAGATAGTTTCCATAGCCGACGCATTTGATGCACTTATGACAAATACCACATACAGAAAGGCTCTTGACTTTGAAAAGGCTTATACGATGATAATTGAGGGCGAATGCGGTATGTTTTCGCCGCTTATAACTCAGTGCTTTAAAATGAATAAGGATAAGATTGAAGAAGTATCCATAAAATATGCCGATTCATTAACCTAAGGCTTTATAATTGCGGAGAAACAAATATGTCGTTGAAAATGATACTCGGTCCTTCGGGATCGGGTAAATCACAATTTATATATAACAAAATAATACAAGACGGTATTAGAGATATTGACACAAATTTCATTTTACTTGTGCCCGAACAATATTCCATGGCAATGCAGCGAAAGCTTGTTACCATGCATCCGGCACACGGAAGCATGAATATCGATGTCATTGGCTTTAACCGTCTTTGTTTTCGTGTGTTTGACGAATTGAATATCAAACCCCGGAAGGTGCTTGAGGATTTTGGAAAAAGTATGCTATTAAGAAAGGCTGCAGGTGACAAAAAGTCTGAAATGTCCGTATATTCGGGCAGTCTTAACAAGTCCGGCTTTATCGATGAAGTAAAGTCTCTTATGTCACAGCTTTATCAATATGATATTTCACGAGAAAAGCTTGATGAGGTAACTGCTTCGATTAAGGATAGCGAAAGAGATGCGCTTTTGTATAAAAAGCTTTCGGATATGCAAGAGATATTTAAGGCATTTGACGAGAAGATTTCCGAAAACTATATTGCTGCGGAAAAGCTTACGGAGATACTTGCCGACAATGTTGAAAAATCAAAGCTTATTAAAAAAAGTGTTATTGTCATGGATGGCTTCACGGGCTTTACACCAATTCAGCTTAAGCTTATCGAGAAGCTTATGGTTTATTCAAAGGATGTTTACGGTATATTTACGATAGATGAAAAATTTTATAATAAAAAAATAATCAAAGAGCATGAACTTTTTTATCTTACAAAAAAAACAATAACCGATTTAAAAGAGCTTGCAATAAGAAATTCGATTGAATTGGATGATGATATTTTTATCGGCGGAAAAGAAATTAACAGGTGGAGTAAGGGAAGTAAAGCAATAGAATTTCTTGAAAAAAATATTTTCAGATTCCCTTACAATAAATTTGATGAAAAACAGGATGATATATTGGTGACCGTATATGATACGCCGCGTCGCGAAATAGAAGGTGTGGCATATCGCATAAATATGCTGGTTAAGGAAGGCGGATACAGATATAGGGATATAGCTGTGATAAGCGGAAATCTCGAAGGTATTTCGGTACAGACGGAGCAGATTTTTGAAAAATATGAAATACCGTTTTTTTTGGATGCAAGTATTCCGGTTAAAAACAATCCTTATATCAATTCTCTGGAATATCTGTTAAGGATAGTAAAAGAGAACTTTTCTTATGACAGTGTATTTGCGTTTTTGAAAGCAGGAATAATAAAGAGCCTTGATGAAAATGATATAGAAATTCTTGAAAATTATGTATTAAAAAGAGGTATACGAGGTAAGTCGGGCTGGAACAGACAATGGACGGAAGAAGCCGAGGATATAAGAGCCTTTGTTGCGGACATATTATTTCCGTTTTATGATATCTTTTCAAAAAATAAAAACCCGATAAGCACTTATACAAAAGCTTTGAGAGATTTTATGATCAAATATGATTATGAAGAAAGACTGTCTTCCTGTAAGAATCTTTACGAAAAGGTTATTTCCGTATTTGAAAAAATGGATGAGATTATGGGTGAGGATTTGGTGGATACGGACGAGTTTGTAGAGCTTATGAATCTTGGATTAAAGGATCTTACCCTCGGAGTGATTCCGCAAACACTTGATATGACACTTGTCGGGGATATCACAAGAACCCGTCTGGATGATATAAAGGTTTTATTTGTCCTTGGAATTAATGACGGAATAATACCTAAGAAGGGTAATAATTCGGGAATAATAAGTGATGCCGATAAAGAAAGATTAAAGGAACTCGGAATTGAGCTTGCTCCAACCGAAAAAAACAATTCGTATATTGAACAGTTTTATCTTTATATCAATATGACAAAGCCGAAGGATAAGCTCTTTTTATCTTTTACCAATATGGATGGGAACAATGAACAGCTAAGACCTTCATATGTCATTTCGAGAATCACAAATTTATTTACCTTGCTTGATATAAAACCGGATGATGATTATAAGGTATGTAACCGCAGAGCGGGAATTGATACGCTTGTGGAAGGTATGCAGCGCATTTTGACCGGTGATACATCAAGAATAAATGAGACTATGAGTCTTTATAAGCTTTATTATGATATGCACGATGAGAATCTTTCTGTTATCGACAAGGCATTTAAGTATAATAATATTCCGGCAGGTTTATCAAAGGATGTTTCAAGGCTTCTTAAGCTTAAGCTTATGTCGCAATCGATATCAACACTTGAAAAATATGCTTCCTGTGCATATTCATATTTCCTTCAATATGTTCTGGGACTTTCGGAAAGACAAATAAGAAAGATAGATAACAGGGATATCGGAAACATTTTGCATGAAGCACTGGAGCATATGTACAGACATGTTCATGATGATATGAAAAATGACTGGTCGATAATAACCGATACGGAACGTGATGACATGATTGACAGTTTCGTTGAGGAAGCATTTGTTAATGCTTATGATAAAAATACCATTGAGGAAGGAAGATATAATTATCTTCTTAAAGTGCTCAAGAGAATAGGCAGACGGACCGCAGGAGTTCTTTCCGGAATCACGGATAAGGATATGCTTAAGCCTGAATATTTTGAATACAGTTTTAATAAAAATACAAATATTGATGAAGAAAATCAAATGACTTTAAGAGGAAAAATCGACAGAGGCGATATATATTACTCTGAGGATGAAAAAGAGCTTAAGATAAGGATAATTGACTATAAATCAGGTAATCACGATTTTTCTTTAAGTAAACTATATGAAGGCCTTACATTGCAGCTTTCCGTATATATGAATGTTATGATCGGGATTGTCGATGAAGAACATAATAAAGATAAGCCAAAGGACAGGCTTAAGATAGTGCCGGAGGGTATGTATTATTATCGTATGGCTGATCCGTATGTGGAAGCGGATGATGAAGCAAAAGCCAAGGAAGAAAGAGATAAAAATCTTAAGCTTAAAGGATTTAAAAATGATGATGAAGAAAAGTTTGCCGATGTTAATCAATTTGCAGTTTATAAAGCAAAGGAAATTGCCGCACATATTATGTCAGGTGAGATTGACAAGAATCCTATGAATGCAGACAAAAGAAGTAGCTGTGAGTTTTGTGCTTACAGGGAAGTCTGTAGATTTGATAAGAAATACGGAGGCAATAAAGAAAGGTTTGTAAGATATTCCGATAAGGAAAGCGAACTGATTTATGAAAAAATCAGAGAAGCACTTGGAAAGCGATGAATCGGGAGATATAAAATGGGATGGACTAAAGCTCAACAAAAAGCAATAGATGAAAGAAATTCGAATATTTTGGTTTCCGCAGCAGCCGGTTCCGGAAAAACGGCTGTTCTTGTCGAACGCATAATCAATAAAATGACGGATGAAAAAGATCCAAAGGATATTGACGAATTTCTGGTTGTTACATTTACGAAAGCAGCTGCCGCCCAGATGAGGGAAAAGATTGCCGTTCGTATTGAGAAGCTCCTTGAGAAGGAACCTGATAATGAGCATTTGATGAAACAGGCAATTCTTGTTAACAGAGCGGATATAACAACCATAGACAGCTTCTGCCTCAGAATTGTTAAAGAAAATTTCGGACTGCTTAATATTGATTCGAATTTCAATATCGGTGATAACGGAATTATGGAGCTTATGAAAAATGATGTTTTGGATGCATTGTTTGATAAGCTGTATGATGAAAAAAATGCGGATTTTCTGATGCTGTTGGAATGCTTTGGCTGTGACAGAAATGATGAAGAGTTAAAAGAAAACGTGCTTAATATATATAATGTTTCCAAAGGCTTTTCACGACCGTATGTATGGCTTGACGAAGCAAGAAAAGCACTTTTGATAAAAGATAAAAATGAACTTATGAATTCCAAATGGATGAAAGCTTATTTTAAACTTATAAAATCTTATGTAAGGAGTATTGAGGGATATATTGATTCGGGTATAGCTGTCTGTGATACACCGGGAGGCCCGGACAAAAATCGAGAAATTTCGGAAAGTGATGCAGAGGCTGTTTCAAAGATTTCAAAAGCCGAGGATTATGACAGCCTTCGAGATGCACTTGATATAAAATGGAACAGACTTAAAACCTGCAGGGGAGATATTTATGACGGAGAGCTTATAGAAAAATATAAAAATATAAGAGAACGTTATAAATCAATGATAAAAAAATTGAATATTTTTACGGGAGATTCCGATTCAATATTGGCTGAGATAAATAATGTATCTGCTTATCTTGTTCCTCTTATCGACCTTGTAACAAAGTTTTCGAAAGAATATGAAGCAGAAAAAACAAAAAAGAAGCTTTTGGAATTTTCTGATGTAGAGCATTTGGCATATAAGCTGGTCTGTGCGGGATATGATGAAAACGGTACACCCGTACCGACCGAAGCCGGGAAAAGAATTTCCGAAAGATATGATGAGATTTTTATAGACGAATATCAGGATAGTAATTATCTTCAGGAAGAGATTCTTAATTCAGTTTCAGGTATATGCTATGGTAGAAATAATATGTTTATGGTCGGTGATGTGAAACAGAGTATTTACAAGTTCCGTATGGCAAGACCGGACTTATTTCTTTCGAAATATAAGACTTATAAAGATGATGGAGTAAATATTAAAATTGAGCTTAAGAATAATTTCCGTTCGAGAGAAAATGTTCTTAAGTCTGTTAATTATTTCTTTTATCAGCTTATGAGCGAAGATCTGGGTGGAATAGACTATAACGAAAACACCGAGCTTGTATGGACAAAAGAATTTCCGAAGCCTGATACATCAATTGTTTCAGGTGTTGATGAGACAACTGAAATCATTCTTGTCGACAGCTTTGAAACGGAGGACAGATTAACACCGACGGAGATAGAAGCATATGTAATAGCAAAAAGAATCAAAGAACTGGTTGATGGCGAAAATCCGCAATATGTATATGATGAAGATAAAAATATATACAGAAAAGCTTCATATAAGGACATAGTTGTATTGGCAAGAAGTGTAAAAGGCTTTGGCGAGGATGTTTATAATATTTTGACAAAGTCGGGTATTCCGGCATATGTGGATGATAACGGCGGTTATTTTGAAGCTGTTGAGATAAGAACAATCCTTTCGCTTTTAAGCGTTGTGGACAATATCAGACAGGATATACCGCTTGCTGCGGTTTTGATTTCACCTATGGCAGAGCTTGACGAAAATGAGCTGGCTTTGATATGCGATTTTGCCGAAAAAACGCTTAAACGTAAATATTTATTATATGAAAAATGTCTTTGCTACATGGATAATAATGAGGACGCTATAACCGGTAAGCTCAAGAGGATATTTGGTATTATAGATATTTTAAGGGAAGATAATAAGAGTATTTCAATATCTTCTCTTATCTGGAAAGCACTTGAACTAACAAATTATTATAATTATGCCATCTCAATGCCTCTTGGTGAGAGAAGGAAAAATAATATCAATATGCTTCTTGAGAAGGCTTATGTTTTTGAAGAAGGAACCTATAAGGGTCTCTTTAATTTCTTAAGATATATCGATAAAATGAAGCTTAATGAGATGGACTACGGTGAGGCATCGCTTTTTGGAGATGACGAGGATGTGGTCAGGATAATGACAATGCATAAAAGTAAAGGCCTGGAATTCCCGATTGTCTTTACAAGCGGTCTCGGTAAAGGAATTAATTACAGGGAGTACTCCAATCAGCTTTTAATAAGCAGTGATTATTATCTTTCCGCAAATTATATCAATAAAGATAAAAGATATAAGAAAAAGACGCTTATGAAGGAAATCATAAGACTTTTGATGAAGAATGAAATGACGGCCGAAGAATTAAGAATTTTATATGTTGCATTTACGCGTGCCAAGGAAAAGCTTATAATTACCGGCTGTGTTTCAAATGCAATAAGTGTTTACGAAAAACTGTTTGTGGAAGATAACAAAAATATGACTTTGCCGATTGATATAAGGGCAGATTCCGCCAAATATATATTGTGGGTTCTTGCATGTATGAAAAGATATGATATGCTCAAGCCGGATTGCAATATAAATCTTTCCATAGTGGGTGAAGAATATCTTTACGGGTATATTGGAAATGAGGAAGTTAAGAAGGAAATGTCCGTTATTGACTTTTACGAAAAGGCAAAATCCGGTTATGATAAAGGCTTATATGATAAATTTAAGACGCTTTTTGAATTTGATTATCCGTTTAAAAAGTATATAAATATTAAGAACAAAATGTCCATATCGGAAATTAAAAGGATGAAGGCCTTTGACGGAAGTGAATATGATCTGGCCGATTATGCTGAAAAATTGAACGATGAAGAAACGGTTGATGAAGAAAAAGTTGATGAAAAAACGGTAGATGCAAAAGAAAATTCCGGAGATAAAGAATCAAAAGAAATAAAATCCGATAATAAAAAAGGTCTGTCGGGCTCCGAAAGAGGAACGATAGTTCATAAGTTTATGGAACTTGTAGATTTTAGTCACGTTAAAGGATTTGATGAAATAAAAATCCTCGAATATCTTTCCTGTTTTCTAAAGGAACTTGAAGAAAAAGAAATATTTACTGTCGAAGAAGCAAAGGCTGTAAATCTTTATAAAATAAGAAAGATGCTTTTGTCCGATTTGGGACGTAGGATGTCCGAGGCGGATGAAAAAGGAAAACTGAAGAAAGAACAGCAGTTCTCGGCCGGCATACCCGTCGATGTGATTTTTTCGAAAGAAAAAGATGATAATGCCGGTTTATTACAGGGATTAGAGAAAGATATTACGGAAGAGGATTCGTCAAATGATGATCTGGTTATAGTTCAAGGTATAATCGATGCATTCTTTTTTGAAGATGACAAGATTATTCTTATGGATTACAAGACAGATTATGCAAGTGAAAAAGAATTGAAAGACCGGTATTTTGCACAGCTTGATTATTATGCGTATGTTCTGGAAAAAATTACCGGTTTAAAGGTTTCCGAAAAGCTTATATACTCATTCTGTCTTGAAAAACAGATTAAGATAGATTAGAATATCCGAAACAGACGAATAAATATAAAATATTATATATAAAAAGGGATAATTCCCGTATCAATAAAGGAAGGTTGATGAAAATGGCAAGAACCGATTTGGAAAAAGAGGGCATAACCCTTCTTGGAAATCAAAAAGTAAGCTACCCTGCGGATTATTCTGCGGATATATTGGAAACATTTGTAAATAAGCATCAGGAAAATGATTATTTTGTAAAGTTTAACTGCCCTGAATTTACATCGCTTTGTCCTATTACCGGGCAGCCTGATTTTGCGACGATTTATATTTCTTATGTACCGGATGAGCTTATGGTCGAGAGTAAGTCGTTAAAGCTTTATTTATTCAGCTTCAGAAATCATGGGGATTTTCATGAAGATTGTGTAAACATCATTATGAAGGATTTGATTAAGCTTATGTCTCCGAAGTATATAGAAGTGTGGGGAAAATTCACACCAAGGGGAGGGATATCCATCGACCCTTATTGCAATTATGGTAAAGAAGGAACCAAGTGGGAACAGGTTGCGTTCGACAGGCTTGTACATCATGACATGTATCCCGAAAAGGTGGACAACAGATGATAGCGGATTTCGAGAGCTGTGTAAAATATCTGTATAACATACCTTTCTTTTTAAAGGATGAGAATAACAGAAGCAAGTCGGGAAATGAAAATCTTTCCGTTCTTATGAATGAACTCTCTGATCCTCAAAAGGAAATAAAATGTATACATATTGCAGGAACAAACGGAAAGGGCTCCGTTGCGAATTTTATAAAGTGTATATTAAAAGAAAAAGGATATACTGCAGGCATTTTTACATCTCCACATCTTATGAATATAAGAGAGAGGATAATGATTGATGATCTTATTTCCGAAGAAGATTTTCTTGAATGCTTTAACCGGGTTTTAAATGCGGAAGAAACGATATTAAATAAGGGCTTCGGACATATTTCTTATTTTGAGTTTTTGTTTGCGATGGCAGCGGTTTATTTTGCAAAAGAAAAGCCTGATTATGTGATTTATGAAACGGGACTCGGAGGAAGACTGGATGCAACGAATCTTATCATTCCGGAAATATCGGTTATAACATCTATCGGACTTGATCATATGCAATATCTGGGTGACAGTATAGAGCTTATAGCCGGTGAAAAGGCCGGAATAATCAAGGATGGTATACCGGTTGTCTACAATACGGGTGAAGAATCGGCAGACATAGTAATATCGAAAGCTGCCAAAACTCATAATTCAAAAGAGATAAATGTCGCAAAAACAAAATATATTATAAATAATATAAGCGATAAAACGATTGATTTTTCGATTATCAATGGTTATTATAGGTATGACAATCTTGAAATTAAAACAACAGCGGCATATCAGGTCGATAATGCCATAACCGCTATTGAAGCCTGCAACGAGCTGTTTATTCGGGATGGAATAATTAAACAGGATATAATAAAAAAAGCACTTTTAAATTTTTATTGGCCCGGAAGGATGGAATATATATATCCTAACGTGATTGTAGACGGAGCTCATAATGAGGATGCAATCAAACGTTTTATTGAAACGGTCAATGAAGTTTACAGTGATAAAAAAACAGAGATATTGTTTGCTGTATGCGAAGATAAGGATTATGAACCGATGATAAATAATCTTTGTGCTAATCTTTATATAAGCAAATTATATGTAACGGCAATTAATTCTGCGAGGGCGGCATCACCGGATTCGGTGGCTGATATATTCAGGAGCCGTCTTGATAAAAATGCTTCGGTGGATATAATAGTTGATAATGATATGAAAAAAGTTTTCAAAAATGCCGTTTCAAATGTAATAAACAAGGAAGATACCATGCTTTTTGCCGTAGGATCTTTATATCTTGCGGGAAGTATTAAGCAGATTATTATGGAGGCAAAAGATGATTAATTTTGAAGAAGAACTAAAGAGATTTCAGCCTATTCCCGAAGTCAATCAGGCTGAAGATGCCATATACAGCAATGATTTAAAGGATATAAGCGATATTGTTTTTCAAGTTACCGAGGAAATGAAGTCGGCAAGTGAAGATGTGGCAAACCGTATGGTAGGAAGAGTAAGGAGATAAGTATGGCAACAAAGAAACCTGTGCTCTGTCCGAATTGTGGAGCACACATAAAGAAAAACGGATATTGTTCTGCCTGTCATATGCCGCTTCCGGTATTAAAAAAGGCTTTTAATACATCGGATTATTATTATAATATCGGTTATGACAGAGCAGTTGCCAGAGATTTGTCGGGTGCGATAGATTCTTTGAATATTTCTCTCAGATATAATAAGAAAAATATAATGTCAAGAAATCTTCTGGGACTTGTTTATTATGAGATGGGTGAAATCGTAAATGCTTTGAGTCAATGGGTAATGAGTGTAAATTACCAATTAAACGGTAATCTTGCATCGAAATACCTTAAGGAATTAAGGCAGGATCCGACATTGCTTGCTAATGTCGATCAGATTGCGCAAAAATATAATCTTGCGCTTTCATATGCAAGAAGTGAAGATTTTGATCTTTCGATAATACAGTTAAAGAGCCTTTTATCCGCAAATCCGCATTTTGTTAAGGGATATCTTTTACTTGCACTTTTATATATTAATTCCGACAATTATGAGAGAGCAAGAACAACCTTAAGAAGGGTCCTTAAAATTGATAAAGCAAACACTCTTGCGATTCATTATCTTCATGAAATGGGAGATACGGATGAGAATATAATCGAGATGAGTAAGGAATCCGTTGAAAATGACGGATTGCTTGATGCCGATGAAGAGGCAATTACGCTGAGTACAATGGGGAAAAAGAACGGCAGCAGGGTTAAAATGTTTTTTGGAGATCTTGTGGAACGATATAAGGCAAAGGCTGTTTCAAGAGGTGAATACGGAGAAATAAGCCTTGCCAAATATTCCGGAATATATGTACTTCTGGGAATGGTTTTGGGTATTTTTCTGTTATACTTCATAGTTGTTCCCGCACAGAAAAGAAAAATCACGGACGAAAAGGATAAATTGATCAAGTCGTACAGTGAAGAGCTTGCTGATAAGAATGCGACCATTAATTCATTGACAAATGATATAGCTAACTTAAATGCCGAGCTTGAGGCTGCCAATAATCCGGATACGGCAGGCGATAATCCTTTGCCGGATTATTCGGGAATACAAAACGGCATGTCCGATGAGGATCTGCAAAATATGATAAATAATGAATAAAACGATTCATTGATTGGATTAAGATACGAAAGAAAGCAAATTGATTTTTGCTTTCTTTTTTTGTTTTTTTCGGATAAGAAAACGAAATCGAAAAATAAGGAGGAAATTATGAAAAGATTTGATTATTCGGACGGAGTCCTGATTTATTATCTGCCGAGAGAACTTGATCATTATGCGGCTGAAAAAATTAAATCGGGAAGTGAAAAAATATTTGATGAAAACAATGTGGAATATCTGATTTTTGACTTTGAAAAAACGAGCTTTATGGACAGTTCCGGAATCGGGCTTGTAACAGGCAGATACAGAAGGGTTCATGATAAAGGAGGTAAGGTGTTTGTTGTTAATGTCAGTGAAAACATCGATAAGATTTTAATGATGTCGGGGATATACAGGATTATAGAAAAGAAAGAAACCAAGGAAGACATTATAAAGGATATGGTTGCGGGAGGTTGTTATGAATAATACAAACGAAATGACGGTGCGCTTTAGTGGTAACGCGCAAAATGAAAGTTTTGCAAGAATGGTTATAGCGGCTTTTATAACCGGAACAAATCCGACATTGGAAGAAGTATCCGATGTCAAGACGGCGGTTTCGGAGGCTGTTACCAATTCCATTATACACGGTTATAGGAAAAAAAGCGGTCAGGTAACTGTATATGCAAAGGTTACGGGAAGAAAAATATACATAGAGATAATTGATTTCGGAGACGGAATTTCTGATGTAAAAAAAGCCATGGAGCCGATGTTTACGACCGGACCTGAAGAGGAAAGGTCGGGAATGGGCTTTTCGTTTATGGAGGCCTTTATGGATAAGATTGAGGTTGAATCAAAGGTAGGAGAAGGAACTACCGTAAAAATGTGGAAGGAGATAGGAACGGCCGGCCGTCAGTTTGAATAAATGAATGAAGCGGAAACTTTTCGACTTGCGAAAAATGGAAATAAAGAAGCAAAAGAAAAGATAGTTTCGGATAATACGGGTCTTGTATGGAGTACTGCCAGGAGATTTTTCGGTCGCGGCTATGAGCCCGAGGATATATATCAAATCGGCTGTATAGGTTTGCTTAAGGCGATTGACAGGTTCAGCGAAGAATATGAAGTGAAATTTTCTACTTATGCGGTTCCGCTTATTGTTGGAGAAATTAAAAGGTTTTTGAGAGATAACGGAATGATTAAGGTGTCAAGAATATTAAAACAAAACGGATATCGTATAAGCAGAGCAAGAGAGGAACTTTCTGTTAAGCTTGGAAGGGATCCGAGCCTTGAAGAGATATCAGCAGCAACAGGTCTTACGGATGAGGAAATTGTTCTTGCAACGGATGCCAACAGAGAAGTTGAATCCATTTACCAACCTGTTTACGAACATGACGGAAGTGAAATGTGTCTGATGGACAGGCTTACCGATGAGTCAAAATCACATGAAGCTGAAGAGGGCTTGTACAATAAAATAATTATAGAACAGGCTATGAGTCTGCTTGATAAAAATGAACAAAAATTAATCAGCCTCCGATATTTTCAGGATAAAACCCAAAATGAAACTGCAAAGGAGTTGGGAATGAGTCAGGTACAGGTAAGCCGTCTCGAAAAAAAACTGTTATTCAATATGAGAAATACTATTGACAACAAATCGAACTTATAGTACAATTATCGACAGATTGGTTTATAAATTATAATTAAGATACAGAAAATAAAATTATAATACGATTAACATAATTATAATACAATAACTATAACTATAATTCGATATTCGGTATAATAATACGATAATCGAACTATAAGTATGAAAGATAAACTAAGCGTATGAAAAGATTTGAGGGTTAAGATGGGGACACGTAAGAAAGCGGCTTTGGAGCAGTTTAACCGTGATAATATTTTAGAAGCGGCTAAAGAATTGTTCGAGCTTAAAGGCGTAGAGGCAACAACGATGGATGACATTGCGAAGCATGCCGACTATAGCAAATCAACCATTTATGTCTACTTTAAAAGTAAAGAAGACATATACAATTCAATAGTGGAAGATTATATGAGCATTCTTACGGGTGAAATCGAAACCTGTATAGATGCAGAGACGGGCTTTGAAGATTCATATTACAGACTTTGTGATTGTCTTGTAAGCTTTGAAGAGAAGTATCCTAAATACTATGCCAGTCTCATGGGTGAAGAGAAGATGACCAACAGCAGAAAGAGGACCGATATTATTAATCAGGATGTTGGAAAAGAGCTTCGCGATTTGATCAGCAGCCTTCTCGAAAAAGGGGTTAAGCATAACGTGTTGAGAAAGGATATCGAGCTTCAGCCTACAGTGCTTTATGTATGGTCTGCCATAAGCGGTATCATCCAGGTTGCTGACAGAAAGAAAGATATATTAAAGAACAAAGTTAATATGGACAGGGACGAATACCTGAAGTATTCTTTCAGGACATTTTATGAGTCGCTGGTGAGGAGGTAAGCATGAATTACGTATTTTACGTAACTGATGAAATGGATGCTATGCCGCTTTCCGGACGACTTCGTAAGATGGATGCCGGAAGAGAGGTAGTCGAACATATCAGAAATGGTATGAAGCATTGTACTGTATTAAAATATACGGACTATATGGGGGAAAAGCTTGAAGCTTGCAGTGTGGGAATCGTTTTCCCTGCACACAGCTGGGGTATATCTTTGGCAATTCAGTCTTTTCTGATGAGTTTAAGAATCGGAAAAGATACATATGTTTACGGTGTCGCAATCGGAGAGCATTTGGATTATAAGTCAAACAGCAGTATTAAGATAATTGAGCAGTTTAAAAGGGAAATTGAAAAAAAGCATTTGAACAGAAAACCGGATATTTACATTAGATGTAGAGATATCAGACGTGATGCTTTCAGTGACGGTGTATCTGTTATCGAGGATGAGTATTATTCGTTAGAGGATAAAATTTCGGTAATACTCGACGGGCTTTTGTACCATTGCTATGATGAAATAAAAAATAAACCGCGCATTGAAAAGCAATACAATGAGTTTGGACTGAATTACGGCTACTCATTTGAAAAGACGGGCAGGACAAAGTCAAGACTTAATAATATCTATCTGGATGATTCAATGTTTGCCGGTGTTAGATTCAGTAAAGTTATATAAGGTTATTAGTTTTTTTGTAAACCTCCTATAAAGGGTCGCTCTGTAGTATAATATGCAGGGCGGCTTTCTTTTTTGCCTTTTTTTGAATAATATTCAAATTCAGAGGATAAAATCTAAATAAACTTGTATTTGACAGTTTATTTTGCTATAATACTATAGCGAATGTTTACATATCAAAATAAAAAGTTTACATATATTCAGGAGGCAGCTAATGGGCTATTCAAAAGCGGAAACAATTAAGAAACAAAAAAATCTTGTTTCCAAGTCACAAAGATATAAACGTAAGGTCTTGGTAAATATGCTGAAGGTTGTATTGTTGGCATTTCTTGCGATTGTAATCGCAGGGGCCGGTGCGGTTTTCGGTATGATGAAAGGCATTCTTGATAATGCACCGGATATCAATCAGATAAGCATTATGCCTAAGGGTTTTAAGACTTTTATATATGATGAAAACGGTAATCCCGAAACAGAGATTTCGACGATAGGTTCAAATCGTGTTTATGTTTATTATGAAGATATTCCGAAGGATTTCATAAATGCATTTGTAGCAATAGAGGATGAGCGTTACTGGACTCATAACGGAATAGATGTAAGAGGTATAGCCAGAGCGTTTGTTGAAGGCGCAAAATCGGGCAACTTCGATCAGGGTGCTTCGACCATAACACAGCAGCTTATAAAAAATGAAGTATTCAATGTTGGTCTCGGTGAGACTACATTTATGGATAAACTCGAAAGAAAGATACAGGAACAGTATCTTGCCATGGAGCTTGAAAAGAAGTATTCAAAGGAACAGATTATAGAGTGCTACCTTAATACGATTTATCTCGGTCGTGGTGTTAATGGAATACAGGCTGCTTCGGCAAAGTATTTTAATAAGAACATCGATGAACTCACTATATCCGAGATGGCAACAATCGCAGGTATAACACAGAATCCGACAAAATACGATCCGACAAGATTTCCTGAGGAAAGCGCAAAGAGAAGAAAAAGAGTTCTTGACAAGATGCTCGAACTTGAATATATAACCCAGACTCAGTATGATGAGGCTATGGCTGATGATGTATTTACCAGAATAGCTGAGGTTCAGGAGATAAAAGAGGCTGAGGGAGAGATTTATTCATATTATACTGATAAGATTCTTGTAGATCTTGAAAATGATTTTATGGAGCTTTACGGATGTACCAAGCAGGAGGCTTCGCAGCTTATATTTACCGGCGGTTATTCCGTATATTCAGTTCAGGACAAGGAAATTCAGAAGATATGTGAAGATGTTGTTAATGATACGAGCTATTACGGAAACGGAGCACAGGTAGGCCTTGATTATGATCTTACAATATTGGATTCCGACGGTGAGACAGCTCACAATTATTCCATCGGACATTTGCTAAAGTATTTTAGAGAAAAAACAGGTAATTCAAAGTATAATAATATATATCCGAATGAAGAAGCGGCAAGGGCAGCAGCGGATGAATTTAAGGAAGCGATGCTTATAAGAACGGGCGGAACATTCAGTGGAGAGCGATTTTCAACTTCACCTCAGCCGCAGTTCTCGTTTACGATTATGGATCATCATACGGGTTATGTTAAAGCTATTGTCGGAGGAAGAGGCGAGAAGACTACCAACCGAAGTCTTGACAGAGCTACTGATTCACCGAGACAGCCGGGTTCTACATTTAAGATACTTGCGGCATATCTTCCTCTTATAGATGCCTGCGGGGGCGGACTTGCGATGCCGTTTACGGATGAACCGCTTAAATATGCTAACGGTGTAACGGTTCATAACTGGTGGGGTGCTTCCTACCGTGGACCTGTAACTGTAAGAAAAGCAATTCAGGATTCCATGAATATTATTGCGGTTAAAGCGATAACAGTGGCTACACCTGAACTTGCATATCAATATCTGGTTGATCTGGGGCTTACTACGATAGTTGATTATGATGTTGATGCCGAAGGAAATATTATTTCGGATATAAACCAGGCAACAGCACTCGGTGGTCTTACGCGTGGTGTAACAACTTATGAGATGACCGGTGCTTATGGTTCAATTGCAAACGGCGGTTTATACGTTAAGCCTGTAGTCTATTCAAAGGTTATCGATCATGACGGAAATGTTGTTATTGATAATACCACTCCGACAACAAGAAGAGTCATGAAAGAGACTACGGCTTGGCAGCTTATAGAAGGAATGAAGTCTGTATTGAATGGAGGAACCGGTGGTTCCGCACGTATGACAACAGGTATCAGCTGTGCGGGTAAGACAGGTACTACTTCAAATACCTATGACCTCTGGTTCTGCGGAATGACACCATATTATACAGCTTCAATCTGGATGGGATTTGATTCCAATATTAACATGGGTGGATACAACCAGAGTCTTCACTGCAGAATGTGGAGAGATATAATGGATCAGATAGCTGTTATGGAAGGACAGGATCCTTCGGTTGATTTTGTAAAGCCGGATGGAATTACAACAGTTTCTCTTTGCCAGATTACCGGAAAGCTTCCGGGTGAAGGTTGTCCTACATTTACAGATTATTATGCTGCGGCGGATGTGCCGGGACAAAGATGCCCGGGACATGCTTCTTATACATTCTGTCGCGAATCAAAATGTATAGCGACATCACAGTGTCCGGATACTGTTACCTTCGTAATGGAAGTTGATGAGGAAACAGGTGCTACTAAACTTGTAAGTGCATCGGGAGAAGATTCGTCCGAATATGCTATTACCGATCAGGTCTGTCCTCTTCATCCTGAACTTGCCGATGAAATAACAATCAGCTCGGCAGCCGGAGAGGGAGGAACTATTTCGCCATCTGTTACCTGTGCAAGAGGATCGTCAGTAACATTCTATATAACTCCGAATCCGGGTTACAGTGTAATGGATGTTATGGTTAACGGACAGAGTGTCGGACCGGTTACAACTTATACATTTAATGAGATTCAGGAAAATGCAAGTATAAGCGTTGCGTTTACAAATGGTGGCGGAGGAGTGGCTCCGCAGCCGGCTACAACAGAGGTACCTACGGAAGCACCTACAGAGGCGCCTACTGTGGCACCTACAGAGGCACCTACGGAGGCACCTGTTGAAGTGCCTGCACCATAATTATATAAATAAGGACAAAAATAAAATATATAGGAGGGTAATTGCATGAAAAAAGTAGCGTATATAGCATCGGAGTGTGTTCCGTTTGTCAAAACCGGAGGTTTGGCGGACGTTGTCGGTACACTTCCAAGAATATTTGATAAAAAGGAATATGATGTTCGTGTCATAATGCCTAATTATATGTGCCTTCCGGCAAAGTTTAAGAGCAAAATGAGATATATCACGCATTTTCATATGGATATTGGCTGGAAGCAGCAATATGTCGGTATCATGTATCTTGAGTATGAAGGTGTTCCTGTATATTTTATAGACAATGAATATTATTTCAATGGTTTTAATATTTACGGTGATGTAAAATGGGATATAGAAAAATTCTGTTATTTCAGTAAAGCGGCACTTGCTATATTGCCAAGTATAGGTTTTCAGCCCGACATAGTTCATTGCCATGATTGGCAAGCTGGGCTGGTTCCCGTTTACCTTAAGACTTTATTTTCCGGCAACCCGTTTTATTCGGGAATTAAATCAATCATGACGATACATAACCTTCAGTTTCAGGGCAAATGGGATATTAGAACCATTCAGGAATACTCCGGACTTCCCGAATATGTATTTACGCCTGATAAGCTTGAGCTGAACAAAGATGCAAGTATGCTCAAGGGAGGACTTGTTTATGCGGATAAGATAACAACGGTTTCAAATACCTATGCTCAGGAGATACAAACGCCTCAATACGGCGAAGGTCTTGACGGACTGCTTTCGGCAAGAAGAGAGTCTCTCTGGGGCATTGTAAACGGTATAGATTATGATGATTATAATCCTGCTACGGATAAGAAAATCTTCAAAAATTATACCATTAAGAATTTCAGAAAGAACAAAGTTGTAAATAAGAGAGAACTCCAAAAGAAGCTTGGTCTTCCTGTTGACGAGGGTGCTTATATGATAGGTATTATTTCAAGACTCACAGACCAGAAAGGTCTTGACCTTGTTGACAGAGCCATGAATGATATATGTACCGACGGAACACAGTTTGTAGTACTTGGAACAGGTGACAGAAGATACGAAGATATGTTTAAATATTATCAAAGCTTCCATCCTGCGAAAGTTTCCGCAAATATCTTCTATTCGGATGATTTGTCACATGAGATTTATGCTGCCTGTGATGCTATGCTTGTTCCTTCAAGATTTGAGCCTTGCGGACTCACTCAGCTCATGGCATTAAGATATGGTACTCTTCCTATAGTTCGTGAGACAGGTGGACTTAAGGATACGGTTCAGCCTTATAACGAATTCGAGGGAAGTGGAACGGGATTTTCTTTCGCTAACTATGATGCCTTTGAACTTCTTAATACAATTAATTATTCAAAGAAGGTATTTTTTGATGATAAAGAAGCCTGGGCTAACATGCAGGAGAGAGCTATGCAGCAGAATTACAGTTGGACAAATTCGGCAGAGATTTATCAAAGATTGTATGAACAGATTTAATTTAGAATATTAATGAAAAACGTACAGCCGCATATATTCATAATATATGTGGCTGTATGCGTATTTACATATCCGGGACTGAAAAGTAAAATAAGCAATATATGATAGAGATATGTGTTTATAAGGAGCAAATACTATGGCAATGGATGGTATTACAATCGCTGGGATTGTAAAAGAACTAAAAACAAGGCTTGAGGGCGGTAGGATATATAAGATATATCAGCCTGAGGATGATGAGATATGCCTTGTTGTAAAAAATAAAACATCAAAAGGAAATACTTCGGACAGACTTGTAATTTCGGCCAATGCGGGTATTCCGATGATATATATCAGTGACAGAAATAAGGATAATCCGGCGGTTGCTCCGAATTTTTGTATGCTTTTAAGAAAGCATATAGGAAACGGAAGAATTATTGACATTAAACAGCCTGATTTTGAAAGAATAATAGAGATATATATAGAGCATTTGGATGAAATGGGCGATGTGTGCATTAAAAAGCTTATAGTCGAGATAATGGGCAAACACAGTAATATTATCTTCGTTAATAAGGATGATATTATTATTGACAGTATTAAACATGTTTCACATGCTGTAAGCTCTGTCAGGGAAGTTCTTCCGGGAAGAGAATATGTATATCCGCCTTCAAAAGAAAAAATGAATCCTTTGGAAGCGGATGTAAATTATTTTATCAATCATGTATTGGCTAAACCCGAAAGAATTGAAAAAGCAATATATATGTCCTATACCGGAATATCACCGGTAACGGCAAATGAAATATTATTTAGATCCGGCGTAGATAAAAATAATACGGATGAACTGGATTTGCTTGAAAAAGATAAGATTTATTCGGCATTCAGTGATATGTTTAAGGATATAAAAGAAGGTAAATTTATGCCTTGTATAGCATATGACGGATATGAACCGAAGGAGTTTTCCTCAATACTTCTTTCTTCATACGGAGAAGTATGTGCGGAAAAGTCTATTCCTGCCAAAAATGTAAGAGGTTTAAAGTCATATACAAGTATTTCTGAAACAATTTACGATTATTATGCCAAGAAAAGTGTTTCATCAAGAATGAAACAGCATTCCACGGACTTAAGGAAAATAGTATCCAATGCAATAGAAAGAACCTCGAAGAAATATGATTTACAGATTGCACAGCTTAAGGATACGGATAAGAGAGACAAATATAAGGTTTACGGAGAGCTTATTACAGCCTATGGTTACAATGTAAATGCAGGTGAAAAAGAATTGGTTTGCGATAATTATTATACAGGCGAAAAGATAACCATACCGTTGAAAACAGAAAAAAGTGCTATGGACAATGCAAAGGATTATTTTGAAAAGTATAATAAGCTAAAAAGAACCTATGAAGCGTTGACGACTCTTACCAAAGAAACAAAGGATGAACTGAATTATCTGATATCCGTTAAAAATGCGCTTGATATAGCCAATATGGAGGATGATCTTAAGCAGATTAAGCAGGAATTAATTGAAAGCGGATATGTGAAGGGGAAAGGACATGGGAAAGAAAAAAAGAATCAGGTCAAAAGTAAGCCTTTGCATTATATATCCTCTGATGGGTTTGACATGTATGTAGGAAAGAATAATTATCAAAATGAGGAACTTTCATTTCAGTTCGCTGATGCAAAGGATATGTGGTTTCATGCGAAGACGGTTCCCGGTTCACATGTTATTGTAAAAACAAGAGGCGAGAGCGAACTTCCGGATTCAACCTATGAGGAGGCTGCAAGGCTGGCGGCATATTATTCGTCTGCAAGAGAAAACGGCAAGGTTGAGATTGATTATACTGAAAGAAAAAATCTCAAAAAACCGCCAAAGTCAAATCCGGGATTTGTTATATATCATACCAATTATTCGATGACCATTGAACCGGATATAAACGGTATAGAAGAAATATTGGAATAAAAGATTTGAACCCTGCAGGAACGAGAATTTTTGATTTGCTTTTTTGACGCTGATATACTATAATATATTGGGTTTGAATGACATTGAATTTTACATAGGGATGGTAAAATAATTTGATAAAAAGTATGACAGGCTTCGGAAGAAGCGAAGTAATAAACGAAGACAGAAAGATTGTTGTTGAGATTAAAGCTGTAAATCACAGATATTGTGATATGAATATAAAGCTTCCTAAAAGATTCAATCATTTTGAAGCTGATATAAGAAATCTTCTTAAGGAAAAAATCCAGAGAGGAAAGGTAGATATTTATATTACTTACGAAGATTACAGCAAATCAAATGTTTGTGTAAAATACAATAAAGAGATAGCTGCCGAATATATCGGTTATCTGAAGCAAATGGCGGAAGAATTTGATATTGTTTCAGACATAAAAACATCAGGTGTGGGACGTTTCCCGGAGGTATTCACTCTTGAAGAACAATCAACGGATGATGAAGAAATATGGGAATATTTAAAGGCTTCTATTGATGAGGCCTGTGATAACTTTGTGGATGCAAGAATTAAAGAGGGCGAGAATTTAAAGACCGATTTAATTGCTAAGCTTGATAATATGCTTGAGATAGTTGCATTTATTGAAGATAAATCACCGGAACTTATTGCCGATTATAAGAAACGCCTTGTGGAAAAGATTGAAGAATTAAATGCCAATACGCAGATAGATGAACAAAGAATAGCACTTGAGGTTACTCTTTATGCAGACAAGATATGCGTGGATGAAGAAATAGTCAGACTGAAGAGTCATATAGAAAGCACCAAGAGTATTCTTCTTGAAGGCGGAGCTGTAGGAAGAAAGCTTGATTTTATAGTTCAGGAGATGAATCGTGAGGCTAATACTATTTTAAGTAAATCAAACTCACTTCAGATTTCTGACAGAGGTATAGAACTTAAAACCGAGATAGAAAAAGTAAGAGAACAAATACAAAACATAGAATAAAAGCAGGTGATGATATGGAAAAAGAAGGCTTTTTAATTGTAATTTCCGGTTTTTCCGGAGCCGGCAAAGGTACGGCGGTTAAACGACTTGTTGAGGAATACGGATACAGCTTATCCATTTCCGCAACCACAAGAGCTCCGCGAGAGGGAGAGGAAAACGGCAGAGAGTATTATTTCAAGACTGTAGCCGAATTCCAGAATCTTATAGATTATAACGGCTTTATCGAGTGGGCTCAGTATGTTGATAATTATTACGGAACACCGAGAAAGTTTGTTGAACAGGAAATGAAAGATGGTAGAGATGTAATCCTTGAAATAGAGGTACAGGGCGCCATGAATGTTAAGAAGCAATATCCGAATGCATTATTGATATTTGTTACCGCACCGAGTGCTCAAAGTCTTAAAGAAAGACTTGCCGGAAGGGGTACGGAGAGCGAGGAGGTAATCAATAAGCGAATGAAGAGAGCAGCTCAGGAGTCAGAGGATATTGACGCTTATGATTACATTGTGGTTAATGATGATTTGGAAGAATGTGTTAAGACAATTCATTCTATAATTGTGAGCAACAAGTGCTTACGAAAAAATAATTTAGAATTTATTGATACAATAAAGGGAGAGCTTAAGGCTCTGTAGGAAGGAGAAAAGAATATGTTACATCCATCATACACAGATTTAATGGCTGTTGTTAACAGTGACGTTGAGGAGGGCGAGCACCCTGTAGTTCAGAGTAGATACTCTATTGTTATGGCTACATCAAAGAGAGCCAGACAGATTATTGCGGGAGACGAACCTCTTGTAGAAGCAGCAGATAAGAAACCTTTATCAATAGCTGTTGAAGAACTTTACAGCGGTAAGGTTAAAATTGTCGGAGACGATGAATAATTATTAAAGGGCTGTCGCATGTATGCAGCAGCCCTTGATTACTTTTTTGGGAGGTCTTTGTATGAAACTTATTGAACTTATTGACGGACTTGATTTTGAGCTTGTATGCGGAGATACAAATGTTGAGGTTAATGATATAAAAAACGATTCGAGAAAGGTTAGCGATAAAGATTTGTTTTTTTGCATTTCCGGAGCAGTTTCCGATGGTCATAAATATGCGGAAGATGTAATAAATAAAGGGGCTTCGGTACTTATAGTAGAAAAGAAGCTTGAGATAAATGTTCCTGAAAATGTTACCGTGATTAAGGTTGAAAACTCCCGCTATGCTATGGGATATATTAGTTCAAAATTTTACAAAGAGCCGTCAAAGAAACTTACGGTTATCGGTATAACCGGAACTAAAGGAAAAACAACAACAACATATATGATTCGTGAGATGCTTGAAGCAGCAGGTACGAAGACCGGACTTATAGGTACCATAGAGATACTTGACGGAAAAGAAAGAATACCGGCAAAAAATACTACACCTGAATCCATAGTTCTTCATAAAACGCTTAAGGATATGCTTGATAACGGCGTGAAGGCAGTGGTTATGGAGGTATCATCTCAGGGACTTATGCTGGACAGAGTAGCCGGCGTTGATTTTGACTACGGAATATTTACTAATCTTTCAAAGGATCATATAGGTCCGAATGAGCATAAAACCTTTGAAGAGTACATGATGTGGAAGGCTAAGCTTTTTACAATGTGTAAAACAGGTATATTTAATTGCGATGATAATTTTTTTGGCAAAATGACTGAATCTGCTACATGTAAAACCGTGACGTATGGTATGAATAATGCGGCTGATTATAAAGCGGATGATGTAAGGCTTTATAATCAGGACGGAGTTCTTGGGATTGAATACAACTTAAGCGGAAAACAAAATGCTGACATTATCGTTGATCTTCCGGGCGAGTTTTCTGTACATAATTCGCTTGCTGCAATTGCAATAGCAGATTTACTCGGAGTTCCGACTGAGGATATTAAGCAGATATTAAAGAAGATTAAGGTTCGCGGAAGAGTAGAAATGATACCTATTTCAGATGATTTCACGATTATGATCGATTATGCCCATAATGCAATGGCGCTCGAAAGCCTTCTTGTTGCACTAAAGGCTTATAATCCGGGAAGACTTGTAACTTTATTCGGATGCGGGGGAAACCGTTCAAAGGACAGAAGATATGAAATGGGAGAGGTCTCAGGAAAGCTTTCCGACTTTACAATTATAACAAGCGATAATCCAAGGGATGAGGAGCCGCTTGATATAATTAACGATATAAAAACAGGAATCGGAAAAACAGACGGTAAATATATAGAAATACCTGACAGAAAAGAAGCAATAAGATATGCGATATTAAACGGTAAAAAGGGCGATGTTATTGTTCTTGCCGGAAAAGGACATGAGGATTATCAGGAGATAAAAGGCGTTAAGCATCATATGGATGAAAGAGACCTGATAAGAGAAATATTGGAGGAAGAAGATGTCACAAAAATATGCGGATATAATAATAGATATTTCGCATGAAGCCATTGATAAAACATTTCAATACATTATACCCGATGAGCTCACCGATGCTTTATGTATAGGTATGCAGGTGGAGATTCCCTTCGGAAGATATAACAGCAAAAGAAAAGGTTATGTTATAAATATATCCGATAAACCTTCTTTTGATATTGATAAGATGAAGGCAATTTCCGGAATTTCAGACAAAAGCATAAAGATTGAAGGAAATTTAATAAGGCTTGCCGCATATATACATAATACATACGGCTCGACAATGATAAATGCACTCAAAACCGTTATGCCGGTTAAGGAAAGCATCAGAAAAACAGAGCAAAGAATCTTCGAGGAGGAGCCGGATTTTAAAAATGCTCCGATAGAAAAGCTTAGTGAAGAACAACTTTCATGTATAGAAGAATTCGGCAGGGATTATGCCGCAGAGGATTATAAAACTTACTTGCTTGCGGGAGTTACCGGAAGCGGAAAGACGGAAGTATATATTGGCTGTATAAAGAAGGTAACTGAGCAAAGAAAACAGGCGATAGTACTGGTCCCTGAAATAGCATTGACTTATCAAAATGTTTCAAGATTCAAACAATATTTCGGTGATAGAGTCGCTGTTGTCAATTCAAGGCAGAGCAAGGGCGAAAGATACAGAGAATTCGAGCGTGTCAGAAAACATGAGGCTGATGTAATAATAGGACCGCGTTCGGCTTTATTTGCTCCATGTGAAAATCTTGGGCTTATAATAATAGATGAAGAGCATGATATGGCATATAAGAGCGACCAATCACCCAAATATCATGCAAGAGATGTAGCCTTGGAAAGAGCAAGGCTTGAGGGAGCATCTCTTATACTCGGTTCAGCAACACCTTCCGTGGAAAGCTACAGTCAGGCTAAGCTTGGTATTTATAAACTTTGGAAATTGAAAAAAAGACCTGACGGAGTAAGTCTTCCGGACATATCAATAGTTGATATGAGAGAGGAGCTTCATCTTGGAAACAGAAGCATAATAAGCAAAGCCCTTAAGGATTCCATAAAAGAATGCCTTGAAAGAAATGAGCAGATAATGCTTTTTATAAACAGAAGAGGTTTTAACAGCTTTGTATCCTGCAGGGAATGCGGAGAGGTCATAAAGTGCCCTAAGTGTGATGTGGCTTTATCTCTTCACAATAACGGATTTATGATGTGTCATTATTGCGGACATACGGAGAGAGTTCATAAAGAATGTCCGAAATGTAAATCTAAAATGATAGGCGGATTCGGAACGGGAACCGAAAAGGTTGAGGAAGAAATAAAGAAATTATTTCCGCAGGCAAAAACTCTCAGAATGGACAAGGATACGACAGTAAGAAAAGGTTCGCAAAGTAATATTATAAATCAATTTGTAAAACATAAGGCGGATATCCTTATCGGAACCCAAATGATAGTAAAGGGACATGATTTTTCAAATGTCACGCTTGTAGGTGTACTTTTGGCGGATATTTCTCTTTTTTCAAATGATTATATGGCGGGAGAAAGAACTTATGATTTGTTGACACAGGCTGCCGGAAGAGCCGGAAGAGGTGAAAAAAAGGGAAGCGTTATAATTCAGACATATCAACCCGAGCATTATGCTATAGATACGGTAAAAAAACAAAGCTATGAGGATTTTTTTGATATGGAAATAAGCTACAGAAGGATATTGAAGTATCCTCCTGTTTATAATATGATGGTAATGCTTATGACATCAAATGATTATGATAATTTATGCAGGGAAACAAAAAAAGCCTCCGATTATATAAAATCCTTATTTTTAAATGATAAAAAAGTAAGGATAGTCGGACCCGCGGATGCATCGATAGTAAAGCTGAATGATATTTACAGAAGGGTAATTTATATCAAATCCGACAGCTCTGATAAATTAAGAAGAATAAGAGAAGCATTTGAAGACTATGAGCAGGATGCATTTAATATAATGTTTGATGTAAATCCTGTGAATACATATTAGCATGAATAAATCAAAATTATTTAAAGAAAAAATTACGGAAAAGAGGTAAATCATATGGCAATAAGAAAAATTAGAACAGACGGAGACGATATATTAAGAAAAAAATGCAAGCCTGTCGAGAAAATGACTGACAGATTAAACACCCTGATTGATGATATGTTTGATACAATGTATGCTGCAAACGGAGTAGGACTTGCAGCTCCGCAGGTAGGTATACTTAAGAGAATTGTTGTTATAGATGTAATGGATGACAATCCTCTTGCGCTTATTAACCCTGTTATAGTTGAAGCTGACGGTGAGCAGGAGGGGGAAGAAGGATGCTTAAGCCTTCCGGGCCTTTCGGGAAATGTAAAGCGTCCAAATCATGTTATTTGCAAAGCATTTGACAGAAATATGAATGAAATAACAGTTGAGGGTGAGGCGCTTTTGGCAAGGGCAATCTGCCATGAGTTGGATCATCTTGACGGTATATTATATAAGGATCTGGCAACAGACGGGCTTCACAGTATAGATGCTCCGCCGGCCGAGGAATAAAGAGCGGCATAGTGAAGGTTATCTGTTTTTAAAATACGTTTATGAGGTAAAATAATGAAAATAGTTTATATGGGAACACCTGATTTTGCAGTCGGTGCTTTAAAGTCCATAGCTGATGCGGGACACATGGTTTCTTTGGTTATTACACAGCCGGATAAGGCTAAAGGCAGAAGCAATAAGCTTGTTCCGACGCCTGTTAAGCAGGCTGCAACCGACCTGGGTATAGAGGTATTTCAACCTGAAAAAATAAAGTCAAACGAAGCAGTCGAAAAGATAAAAAAATGCAAGCCGGATGCTATAGTTGTTGCTGCATACGGTCAGATACTTCCTGAAAAGATTCTTGAAATTCCAAAGTACGGCTGTATAAATATACATGCATCGCTTTTGCCGAAATACAGAGGTGCAGCCCCTATAGAATGGTCTATAATTGACGGATGTGATAAAACAGGTGTCACAACCATGTATATGGAAAAGGGTCTTGATACAGGTGATATGATTGAAAAAGCCGAGGTTATCATCGAAGCCGGTGATACGGGCAAAACACTTCATGACAAGCTTGCTGTCGAAGGTGCTAAGCTGATAATAACAACTCTTAAGGCTCTTGAAGAAGGAACAGCTGTAAGAACAAAACAAAATGATGAAGAAAGCACATATGCGCATATGCTCACAAAAGAGCTTGGAAAACTTGATTTCAATATGCCTGCCCAAAGGCTTGAAAGACTTATCAGAGGTCTTATTCCGTGGCCTTGCGCATATACAACGATTGAAAATAAAACAGCAAAAATTCTTTTGGCGAAAGTTACAGATGAAAATGATGAAAAATATAATGATGCCAAGCCGGGAGAAATAGTAGAAGTAACAAAGAAGAATTTTACCGTAAAATGTAAAGAAGGATCACTTACAATATTGAATTTGCAACCGGAGGGAAAGAAAGCAATGGATGCCGCTTCCTATCTTAACGGTAACAAGCTTAGTGTTCATACCTTTGTCGGAGAATAAAAATGGCAAATGAAAGAGATATAGTTCTTGATATCCTTATGGATATCGAAGATAATAATACCTTTTCAAATATAGCTTTGAATAAAGCATTGAAGAAAAATCAATTTATCGAAAAAAAGGAGAGAGCCTTTATCACGAGGCTCTCTGAAGGTGTTGTCGAAACACGAATAAAACTTGACTACATTATAAATCAATTTTCCAAAACAAAATCCGATAAGCTAAAAACAAAAATCAGATGCATAATAAGAATGGGCGTATACCAGCTTCTTTATATGGACAGCGTTCCCGATAGCGCTGCCTGTAATGAGTCCGTAAAGCTTGCAAAGAAACATGGATTTGCCGGCCTTTCGGGATTTGTAAACGGAGTCTTAAGAAATATTGCAAAAAATAAAGATAAAATAAAATATCCGGATAAAGGAAATGATAAGCTTTCGTATTTATCCGTAAGATATTCTATGCCCAAAATGCTTATAGAAAAGCTTATGAAGGATTATCCGGAAGATTATATGAGGATTATTGAGGGATGCTTTGAAAAAAGGGAGACTTCGATAAGAGTTGATTTGAATAAAATATCAAGAGATGAATTAAAAAATGAATTATCATCCCGGGGCATAAATGTAAAGGATGGTTATTATTCGGATAAAGTTCTTCTTATATCGGAATATGATTTTATAAAAAAGGTATTCGGCTATAAGCAGGGATATTTTACCGTACAGGATGAAAGCTCTGTATGCGCGGTGGAGGAAGCTTTTAAGGAAATAAAAAAAGAAACGGAACTGCATGAAAACTTCACTGCACTTGACATATGCTCCGCTCCGGGAGGAAAGACAACGGCAGCTCTTGAGTGTATGGACAAAAAAGGAAAGATATTTTCCATGGATATATCCGGAGATAAGCTTGAATTAATAGAGGAAAATATCGAAAGACTTGGATATGAAAACGCAATTGTAGCGCAGCATGATGCCTTGGAGCCTATAGACAAAAATGAGTTTGACTTTGAGTTTGCCGGAAATACCGATTTGGTAATAGCGGATGTTCCGTGCTCGGGACTTGGTATAATCGGACGAAAGAATGATATAAAATACAGAATTACAAACGAGCAGATAGATGAATTGATTAAGCTTCAGGGAAAAATTGTTAAAAATGCTGCTATGTATGTAAAAAAGAACGGCATACTTCTTTACAGCACATGCACGATAAATCCCGATGAAAATTATAAACAGGTAGAAGCGTTTCTTGATAATAATCCGGATTTCAGGCTGATAAATAAAAGACAGTTTGTTCAGGGAGTAGATAAATGTGACGGCTTTTTTTATGCGATTATGAAAAGAACGTAACGGATGGAGATTTGACTTATGGAAGATTTGGAAAAAAAAGATATAAAATCAATGTATTATAATGAGCTTGAAGAATATATACATAATATAGGGCTTCCGGCATTTCGGGCAAAGCAGCTGTTTTCATGGATGCATGAGAAATTTGTCGGTGATGTGGAGGAAATGACTAATCTTCCGAAGGATATGAGAGAGAAGATAAAAGCAAACGGGTTTACCGTTCTGAAGGAGAAAACAAGACAGGTTTCAAAAAAGGACGGAACGATTAAGTTTTTATTCAAACTTTCGGATGGGCAAATGATAGAAACCGTTTTTATGAAATACTCCTACGGAAATTCTATATGTATATCTTCACAGGCGGGATGTCGTATGGGATGCAGATTTTGTGCATCGACTATCGGTGGACTTGTAAGAAATCTCAATGCTTCCGAGATGCTTGAACAGGTATATGCGGCCATGAGAATTACAGGCGAGCGTATATCGAACATAGTTATAATGGGTACCGGCGAGCCTCTTGATAATTATGATAACGTAATAAGATTTATAAAACTTATAACGGATGAAAGAGGTTACAATCTCAGTATGAGAAATATAACCATGTCGACTTGCGGTCTTGTTCCGGAAATAATAAGACTTGCAGATGAAAAGCTTGCCATAACGCTTGCCATATCCCTTCATGCACCGAATGATGAGAAAAGAAGAAAGCTTATGCCTATCGCTGAAAAATATAGTATTTCGGAAATTCTTGATGCATGTAAGAGATATTTTGAAATAACCGGAAGGCGTATAAGCTTTGAATACAGTCTGGTCAAGGGACAAAATGACAGTAGTGAAGATGCAATGGAGTTGTCACGACTTTTGAAGGGATTTAACAGTCACGTTAATCTCATTCCGGTAAATTCGATTGAGGAAAGGGATTATGAGAAGGGTGATAACAATTCTATTCAAAATTTCAAATTAGTACTTGAAAAAAATTCAATAAATGTTACTATAAGAAGGAGTGTGGGTAGTGATATTGATGCTGCCTGCGGCCAATTAAGAAGAAAGTATTCGATTGAGGTTTAGGAGGAATCCTATGAGGTCTAGCGGAAAAACAGATACCGGCAGTAAGAGAAGTAATAATCAGGACAGCATATTTTTCAGTGATAAGCCGGTTGGACCATTGCCTAATCTTTATATAGTTGCTGATGGCATGGGCGGACACAGAGCCGGCGATCAGGCATCTCAGATGGCGATTGATATAGCGGTTGATTTCATTAAAAAATCAACTATAGAAAATCCGATTGCCGTCTTAAAGCGTGCCATGATATATGCCAATAATGAAATATATAAAACAGCCAGTCGCGATCCGGATTTAAGA
This sequence comes from Lachnospiraceae bacterium UBA3820, assembly GCA_002369325.1. Classification (GTDB taxonomy): domain Bacteria; phylum Bacillota; class Clostridia; order Lachnospirales; family Lachnospiraceae; genus Coprococcus_C. The sequence continues at coordinate 29,882 of DFDU01000009.1, read as the reverse complement.
GGAATGGGTACAACAATGGTTGCGGCTGTGGTTCAGGATGATAAGCTATATGTGGCAAATATAGGTGACAGCAGGCTTTATTCGGTAGGAAACGAAATAAAGCAGATTACGATGGATCATTCGCTTGTCGAAGAGCTTATAAGAGACGGTAAGCTTGAAAGAAAAAAAGGAAGAAACCATCCTGAAAAAAATATAATAACCAAGGCAATGGGATCAAAGGAAGAGGTTATTCCCGATTTCTTTGAGATTGAAATAAATCCTGAGGATAAATATCTGCTGTGTTCGGACGGTTTGTCCAATATGGTTGAGGATGATGAAATAAGAGATATCGTTGTTGAAAATGAAGATTTAAGAGATGCGGTTGTGTCCCTTGTAGACAGAGCAAACTATTACGGCGGAGCTGATAATATATCCGTTGTCATTATAGCAAGTTAAACTATTCGAGAAATAATCAGAAAGGGTTGGAATTATGTTAAAACCGGGAATGATATTATGTGATAGATATGAAATATTTGAGGTTGTCGGTGCCGGCGGTATGTCTATCGTATATAAGGCTAAGGATCACAGACTTAAAAGAAATGTTGCCATTAAGATGCTTAAGCCTGAATTTGTAAATGACAAGACTTTTGTAACGAAGTTCAGAATTGAGGCTCAGGCTTCAGCAGGACTTACACATCCTAATATCGTAAATGTTTTCGATGTTGCGGAGGATGACGGAATTTATTTCATCGTTATGGAACTTGTTGAGGGAATTACCCTTAAGGAATATATCCATGAGAACGGACGACTTCCTATGGATAAGGCAATTGATTTTTCTATTCAGATTGCATCTGCGCTTGAAACTGCGCATGAGAATCATATCATACATAGAGATATTAAGCCTCAAAATATACTTGTAAGCAAGAACGGTAATCTTAAGGTTACCGATTTCGGTATTGCAAAAGCTGCTTCGGCAAATACTTTAACTTCAGGAGCAATGGGAAGCGTACATTATATTTCGCCTGAGCAGGCAAGAGGCGGATACAGCGATGAGAGGAGTGATATTTATTCACTCGGTATAACTATGTACGAGATGGTAACGGGAAGAGTTCCTTTTGAGGGAGATAATAATGTTTCCGTAGCACTTATGCATATTCAAAACGAAATGGTTTCGCCAAGAGAATATTATCCTGATATATATGCAAGCTTTGAAAAGATTATTCTTAAGGCAACACAGAAGAAACCGGAAAGAAGATATCTTACCGCTACTGCACTTATTGCTGACTTAAAGAGAGTTCAAAATAATCCAAATATAGATATAGTTGTGGCACCTTCTGCCATAGCTAACAGCCCTACGCAGGAGTGGTCCAAGGAAGAAATCGAGGCTGTAAGAAATGCAGCTCAGGCAAAGCCTGTACAGCCAAATGCGTTCTTCAATACACCTGTACAAAACGAAATGGGAGAAATGAGACCTGTTCAGGGACTTTCAACCATACCGGTAAATAATCAAAGAATCAATCAGCTTCTTGAAGAGGAGGACCCGTGGGAGGAAGAGGAGGAATACATTCCTCAGCAGCCAAGACGCGGCAGCATAAAGAAGGTTCAGGATTATGATGACGAAGATGATTATGGTTATGATGATTACGATGATTATGATAACGAAGGAGATATAGATCCTAATCTTAAGAAGGCTGTTATGATAGGAGCCGTTGCAACGGCAGTTATTATAGCAATAATTTTAATGATCGTTATCGGCAAGATGATGGGCTGGTTTAAGTTCGGAAATAAGAAAACAACAACTGCGGCAAATTCCGCAACAACCGAAGCTGTAGCAGAGATACCTATGGAGGATGTAGTAGGTATTTCCGAGGAGGCTGCAATTAAGATACTTAAGGATGCAGGCTTTACCAATGTTCAGTCGGTTCATGAAACAAATACCGAAAAGCAGGAAGGCTATGTATTTGAACAAAGTATAGCTAAAGGCGTTCCGACCGCAAAGGATGCTGAGATTATCATAAAGGTAAGTGCCGGAGCTGAAGAAAAGGAAATCCCTGATGTTACAAATTATGAGGATAATCAGGCGGTAACAATTCTTAAGGAGGCCGGCTTTGAAGTTACTCATGCATACGAGTATAGTGAAGATGTTGAAAAGGATAAGGTAATAAGAACCGAGCCTGCAGGAAAGTCTATGGCTAAGGAAGGTTCAAAGATTACGCTTGTTGTAAGTAACGGTAAGGAAGAGAAAAATGCTGAAGTACCTAATCTTACCGGATATACTCAGGCAGAGGCTGAAAATGCGCTTGCTACCAAGAAGCTTAAGGTTGGTAATGTAACACATGAAAAGAGCGATAATGTAGCTGAGGGATATGTTATAAGGCAGGGTACAAAGGGTGGTACCGAAGTGCCTGAAGGAACAGCAATTGATTTTGTAATAAGCGATGGAGCGGTTACTTATTCGGCTACGCTTACATATAGGATTGTGGTTGAACCTGAAGCTGTTTCATTAACAAAGGAACAGTTTGGAGGTCATAATGTTACGGTTACCGTTTCGAACGGATCTAAATCGGCTTCCGGTTATGCCACTATGGGAAGCGATGGTACAGCTAGTGTAACTGTTACTTTAGATGGTTTATCCTCCAAGAATGAAACATTTAGTGTAAGAATATCGGATGACTCAGATCCGGAACACAGTAACTTGTATCATACTGAGGAAACAGGTAAGACTATTGTTGAGAACTAATATGACAGGTAAGATAATTAAAGGTGTAGGTGGATTTTATTATGTCCACCTACACAATAATTTTATATACGAATGTAAAGCCAAAGGGGTTTTCAGAAACCGGAATATCAAGCCTATGATCGGCGATGATGTAGACATAGATATAATAAGTGAAGAAGACAAAACCGGCAATATAATAAGCATTCATGAAAGAACAAATTCTTTGATTCGCCCGGCTGTATCCAATGTCAGTCAGGCAATTATTATTTTTGCGTTATCAAATCCTAAACCGAACTACAATCTATTGGACAGATTTCTTATAATGATGGATCGGCAAAATATAAATACCGTTATATGTTTTAACAAATCCGATCTCGTAAGTGAGGATGAGGCAGTCTGTATCAAAGATATTTACAGTGCCTGCGGTTATGAGGTTATTATTACTTCGACAAATGATGAAGACAATAACGGAATAGATGAATTAAAGGATAAACTTATGGACAAAACTACGGTTCTTGCAGGACCGTCGGGAGTAGGAAAGTCTTCAATCGTAAATGCTGTTTGTCCTCATGTCGAGGCAAAGACAGGAAGTATAAGCGAAAAGATAAAAAGAGGAAAGCATACCACAAGACATACAGAGCTTATGTGTATTGGTGGTGATACATATATTCTTGATACACCGGGCTTTTCATCGTTGTATATAGAAAATATGGAACCTGAGGATTTGAAGCTATATTATAATGAGTTTGAACCGTACGAAGGAGGCTGCAGGTTTAACGGCTGTGTTCATATAAATGAGCCTGACTGCGCTGTGAAAAATGCGCTCTCGGAAGGTAGAATAAGTAAACTCAGATATGATAATTATATTCAGCTTTATGATGAATTAAAAGAAAAGAGGAAATGGTAGGATGAATATTCTTTCTCCGTCACTGTTATCAATTGATTTTAACAATATTGAAAAAAATGCGAAGATTTTGGATGCTGCGGGAGTAAAGTGGTATCATCTTGATGTAATGGACGGTGCATTTGTACCGAATATTTCTTTTGGTCAACCGGTTATCAAATCCATAAGAAAGATAACAAAGGCATTTTTTGATGTGCATCTTATGATAAATGAACCTAAGAGATATATAGATTCGTTTAAGGATGCAGGAGCCGATTTGCTTACCGTTCATTATGAGGCATGCGAAAATATAGATGAAACCATTGAACTTATAAAAAAAGCCGGTATGAAGGTCGGACTTTCGGTAAATCCGGAAACGGAAATTGAGGTTGTTAAACCTTATCTGGATAAGGTTGATATGATTCTTGTCATGAGTGTACATCCGGGATTCGGAGGACAGAAATTTATACCTTCCGCACTTGATAAGTTGGAATGGGTAAAGCGTGAATCTCAAAATATCAATCCGGATATTTTGATAGAGGTTGACGGTGGCATCAATTTCGAAAATGTAAGTGACGTGCTTTCGGCCGGTGCCAATGTTATAGTTGCGGGTTCGGCATGCTTTAACGGTGATATATCCGAAAATGTCGGAAGGTTTAATAAGCTTCTCGGAGAATAAAGCATGATTGAGATAATAATAGTAGCGGGCGGAGAAATTGATGATGATTTGCTCGAATGTGAAATTAAAAATGCGAATAAGCCTTATATTATAGGAGTAGATAAGGGGATAGAAGCACTTGACAGAATAAATGCGATACCGGATATGGTTATAGGGGATTTCGATTCGGCGGATAGAAGTATTAAAGAGGAATATATTACAAAATATAAATCAATGATCCTTAATCCGATAAAGGACGAAACAGATACTCATGTTGCGGTGCTTGAGGCATTAAAGCTTGATGATCCCGAAAAAAAGATTATTATTTTGGGAGCAACCGGCGGAAGAATGGATCATTTCCTTGGTAATCTCGCACTTTTGAGACTATGTCTGGACAAGGACGTCAGGAATGCATATATTTTGGATTCAAAAAACAGAATAAGAATAATAAAAGATTACTGCTGTATAAAAAAAGCTGAGGCATACGGAAAATTTATTTCTCTCATACCTTTTACCGATAAGGCGGAAGGCATTACACTTGAGGGATTTAAATATAATCTGCGTGACGGCATTTTGCTAAAGGACGAAACACGCGGAATAAGTAATGAAATAATAAAGGAGGAAGGTCATATCAGGATAAAAAGCGGATATCTGCTTTTGCTTGAGACCAAAGATTAATTATGACAGGTTGGATTGTGTTTGCATTTGCCCTTTATATGGGTGGAATGCTGATAATCGGAATAACAACTGCCAAGAAAAACAAAAGCGCAGATGATTATTTCCTTGGTGGAAGAAATCTCGGAGGATGGGTTGCAGCTCTTTCTGCGCAGGCTTCCGACATGAGTGGATGGCTTCTTATGGGCCTTCCGGGTTGTATTTATGCTTTCGGTACAAATCAGGCATGGATTGCCATAGGTCTTTTCATCGGAACCGTTCTTAACTGGCTTTTTATTGCCGGAAGATTAAGAAGATATACAATCAGGGCAGGTAATGCCATGACTATTCCCGAATATCTAAGCAACAGGTTCGGTGACAAAAAGAAAATATTAATGGCTATTTCAGCCTTTGTAATACTTATATTTTTCCTTGTATATACGGCATCGGCCTTTGCTGCAGGCGGAAAGCTTTTTTCGTCCATAGCAAAGATAGATTATCATACTGCCCTTTTTATCGGTGCGGCAGTTATACTTGCATATACATTCCTCGGAGGATTTCTTGCTGTTTGCAAGACTGATTTTGTTCAGGGTATGATGATGCTGATAGGAATTCTCGCAGTACCAATCATCGCAGTTATACTTATGGGAACCGGTCAGATAATACCTAATCTTATGGATAGCGGTGTCAGTGATGCAAGCGATTTCCTTAATATCTTTATTGAGGACGGAAAGGCTATAAAACCTATGAGTATTGCTTCACAGCTTGCATGGGGGCTCGGTTATTGCGGTATGCCTCATATACTTGTAAGATTTATGGCAATCAAGGATGAGAAAGAACTTTCGAAATCAAAAAAAGTTGCTATCGTATGGGTACTTCTTTCACTGGTAGTGGCATGTATAATAGGTGTTGTCGGAAGAGCATATCTTTATCCTACAGTGCTTGAAACAAAGGGGTCGCAATACGAGAATGTTTATATTGAAATGATAATGAAGATGTTTACTGAAGATGTAAAGATTCCTTTCATAGGAGGACTTCTTTTATGCGGTATACTTGCTGCGATAATGTCTACGGCGGATTCACAGCTTCTGGTTTCTTCATCATCAATTTCACAGGATTTGTTTAAGGGAGTATTTTTTAAGAATCTTAAAGAAAAGACCGTGCTGATTATTGCAAGAGTATGTGTATTTGTAATTGCTATTATAGCCTTTGTAATAGCCTGGAATCCTGATTCAAGCATCATGGAACTTGTTTCGGATGCCTGGGCAGGTCTTGGTGCGGCATTCGGTCCGACGATTCTTATGTCACTTTATTGGAAAAGGACAAATCTTTTCGGTGCTGCAGCAGGTATGGTAAGCGGTGCTGCTACGGTAATAGTGTGGGACTATGTAAAGTTTATTAATATGGACGGAGCAAAGGTTACACTTGCAACCTATACGGGAGCTTATTCGCTTCTTATAGGATTTTTTGTAAGTCTTCTGTTTATAATACTTATATCATTGGTTACTCCAAAGGTAAGTGAAGAAATCGAAAAAGAGTTTGAAGATGTAAAAAACGGAATCGAATAGGAATTAAATATATAAATAATAAAATGCCGGTAGAACAAAACCGGCATTTTATTAACCAAAATTATATAATTTAAAGAGAGGATTTATGAAAAACTTTAAATTAAATATAAACCTAAATTATGAACAAAGTATGACAAGAATGACAACTTTAAGTAAAGAAAATAAGAAATAGGAGAAAAATATTGGAAATAAAGCTTATTACTGTCGGAAAAGTGAAGGAAAAGTTCTACAGAGATAAGATAGACGAACTGATTAGGGAAATTAATTGTCTGCCGAAGAAAAAAATAAATCTTGCAGAGGTTATGGATGAAAGTATCCCTGAAAATGCAGGACCTGCCATCATGAAAAGTATTAAGGAAAAGGAAGGGAAAAAGATTCTTTCTTTGATCAATCCGAAGGATTATGTTGTTGCTCTTTGTATAGACGGAAAGCCGACCGATAATATAATGTTAAAAGAACTTTATAATAAAGCCGAAAATAATTATGCAGAGTCATTTGTTTTGATAATAGGCGGTTCTCTCGGACTTTCCGATGAAGTTGTGAAAAGAGCCGATTATAAGCTTAGTATATCGGATATGACCTTTCCGCATCAGTTAATGAGAGTTCTTTTGCTTGAGATTATTTATGATAGCTTATATGATTGTTGATTGTATATGCTCTGTATATCTGTTCTGAAAGAGCGGTACAAAGAGCGTCCGGTTTTAATTGCATGGATGAAACTGAAAAAAACTCAAAGGAAATTTCGGAAGTATTTAAGGCTTCCGTTATTTTTTTGATAATATCTTTGTTTTCAGATATGATAAAGTCAATTGATGAGTAACCTGATAGATTGAGTTCAGTTATTTTTTTTGCAAAAGCCTCTGAAGTAATGCTGTTTTTTCCGGATATTAAAATAAAAACAAAACTGCTTTTTTTGATTTTTATATCATTTATATTTTTGAAAAGCTTCTTTTCGGCTTTAATAAAAGCACTGATACGTTTTAAGTATTCATCAATAGCTTTCTGATAGCCGGAATCTATCTTTTTTTCATTTATATAAAGTGTGATATTCATATGCGGCAACCCTGTTCCTGTTGATATTTTTATCAAATAATAATTATTTGATTTAATAATACATTTTATATGGTGATAACACAATACTTTTTGTTGTTTACATACCTTTGATGTGTTAAAATATAATAAGTGTGAAAAACGGACGGAGATAAAGATGGATAAAAAAATACTTATACTTGATATAGACGGAACTTTGGTTAATTCAAAGAAAGAAATAACACCGCGTACCTTTGAAGCCATAATGAAAATACAGGAGATGGGGCATATAGTGGCTCTTGCCTCGGGGAGACCTTATCCGGGTATGAAGCAGTTTGTTGAGAAGCTGGAAATGGATAAAAAGGGCGGTTATGCAATTGCATTTAACGGAGGCATGATTGTCGATTGCAAAACAGGCAAACCTGTTATAGAAAAGTGCATACCAAACAAATATATGAAGCCTTTATATGAATATGCACTGGATAATGAATTGGGTCTGGTTACCTATAAGGATGATATGGTTATTACCGGTACCGAGCCCGACAATTATATGCAATATGAGGCAAGACTTAATTTTATGCCGCTTAAGCGGGTTAAGGATTTTCTTTCTTTTGTGAATTACGATATGATAAAATGTCTTATGACGGCTGAACCTAATGTTAAGGCTCCAAGGTGCGAAATGGAACTTAAAAAAATGTTTGCACCTGAGATAAATGTTTTTAGATCCGAACCTTATTTTATCGAAATAACAACAAACGGAGTTGATAAATCCACCACAATTCCCGAGCTGTTAAAGCTTTTGGATATACCGAGAGAAAAAACCATATGCTGTGGTGACGGTTTCAATGATGCAACGATGGTAAAGTATGCCGGTATAGGAGTTGCAATGGCCAATGCACAGCAGGTGGTTAAGGATTGTGCTGACTATATTACCGGCTCATGTGAAGAAGATGGGCTTGTAGAAGTTATAGAAAAATTTGTTTTATAGAAATTATTGTTGAGGTTTAATGATGGATAATCCGATGCTTTTAACAAAGGCAGAGTCCCTTATTGTATTGAAGGACCTGGTCAAAAAATCATATATTGAAGACATAGTATGTGTAAACGTAAGTGAAGTTTTGGTTAATTTCAATAACGTATATGAACAGATAAAGGAAAAATTTTCCGGAGACAATATTATAGTCAGAAGTTCCCTCAAGCATAACGGTAATTTTCATAATGTCAAAAGAATTCATTTGGATTCAAGTGATGCAATCAACTCCGGAAAAAGATCGGAAGTTGAAAAAGCATTAAAAAATATGGCTTACATGTATTCCGGTAATGACGAAAGCAAACTTTCGGATTATTTTGATGAGCAGATACTCATTCAAAGATATTCCGAGAATATAATAATTTCCGGTGTTGCATTTACAAGGGATTTTATATACAAAAGACCATATTATATGATTAACTATGAGGTTGTCGGAAACATTAAGGATGATACCGAGTATGGCAGAACAAAATGGATTGCAAAAAACACATCTCAGGAATTCCTTGATTATGAATTTTTAAGCCTTATAAATGCCATTAAAGAGATAGAAGAATTATATGGAGATATAGAGGCACTGGAGATAAAATTCGGAATTGATTCCATAGATAATGTTGTCATTTATCAGGTGAGACCGTTGGTAGAGCTTTTTGATAAACCTATGGCACTTACTGATAAAGAGTTTTATGATGCAAAATCATTTGCAAAATGCGATTATCTTGACACAAATCATGTATTGTCAGATATGGCGGGGTGGAAGCCTGCGGAGATTTTGGGACTTAATCCAAGACCGCTTGATTGTTCGCTTTATAAAGAGTTGATAACATCCGGAAAATGGAATGAAAGTATCAGACATCTCGGATATGCCAATGAGGCAAAAGAATTAATGCAAAAGGTCGGAAACAAGCCTTATATATCGGTAAATTATTCCATTGAGGGACTTACTCCGAATAATTTGAGTGAAAATATAAAATTTAAACTTAAAGAATATTATATATCAAAATTAAAGAGCAGACCGCAATTACATGAAAGACTTGAGAGGGATTTGATATTTAATTGTTATGACTTTGCAACAAAGGATAAGCTTAAGGATCTTTTGGATAAAGGTTTTACGGAGGATGAAGTAACCGAAATCTCAGATGCCTTATATGAGGTTACGACCAATATATTTAACATATATGATGATGTATATAAGAGAGATTTTGATGACTTAAGCAAGCTTACCGAGCTTCGCCACGAGATAAGATCATATGCGCCACTCAAGGAAACAAATATCATGAAGGTGTATAAATATATAAATGATCTTATGAATGCAATCGAAAAATACGGGGCACTTCAATATATAAGACAATCACGTTGCGATATAATAGCAAGAAGTTTGTTAAAGAGTCTTTCGGATAAAGGTTATTTTACATCGGAAGAAATATATAAGTTTATTTCTTCAATCGAAACAGAGGAAACAAAATTTGAAAAATACATAATGCAATATATACACGGTGATATTGACAGAGAGGAATTTAACAAGATGTATGGTCATTTAAGACTGAAGACCTTTGATGTCAGAACCGATTGCTATAAGCATATGAAACTTGATGGGATATTCGAAAGAATTCAAGGCAGTTATGAAAAAGACGCATACAGACCGGATGACAAGAAGCTTGCAATAGCACTAAGAGATATAGGCTTTGATATTACAAACACGGATTTTATCAATCTTGTTTCCGATATGATAAAAAATAAAGCATACTTCAGATTTGAATTTATAAAATCCATAAGTCTTATACTTGATATGATTGCCGTTGTGGGGGAACTCCACGGAATAGACAGGGAAGATATGTCGTATCTCGAGATTCAGGAACTTATAAGTTATCACAGCAGGGATTCTTATATTCAGATAATTCAATCCAGACGAGATATGTATCATGCTTATTCATATCTTGTTTTGCCTGATCTTATATTTGATGTGGGAGATATTGATGTAATCGAATTTAAGTAATTTACGGAATGGATTAAGCGATTATGGCATGAGGTGATTTTATGGCCAAAAAAAAATTGATGGTGGAATTTCCGGGAAGGAATTACAGTACTGATAAACCGCTGTTATATTATGCCGGTAAGGTTTTTGAAGAAAAGGAATATGAAGTGGTGAGGCTGGGCTATAACTACAAGCTGACCGGAGATAAAAATGACATAGACGGACTTATAGAAGAGTCAAAGCCTTATATAAAAAAGGTTCTTGACAAGATAGACTTTTCCATATACGAGGATATCGTATTTGTTTCCAAAAGTATGGGTACAACTCTTGCAGGTTTTTTTGAGGAGTTTTACAGAATCAGGGTGAGGCATATTTTCCTTACCCCGGTTCAAAGTGCACTGAAGTATATGAAGAGAGGAAAATGCATAGTAGTATCGGGAAAAAACGACAGGTTTCTTGACAGCAGGAGACTTAAGATTTATTGTGTCGAGCAGGATGTGGCATTAAAACAATTTGACGACGTCGGACATTCACTTGAGTCGGAGAATGATATCAATATTACATTCGCGATTTTGATGGTAATAGTAAAGCTTTATAAAGGCTTTTTGAATTGATTTAATATGTGTATTGATGTATAATCAAAAAGATATGTATTTAACATCAGAATTATAATACAGGAGGAAAAAAATGGGATTTTTTAAAGATTTTAAACGTGATTTTGCACAGGCCGTTAATGAGCTTATGCCGGATAAAGATGAGCTTGCTAACGAGTATGATGACGAAGATATAGTCAATACATTTGACAGTGATGATATGGATGTTGCTCCTGAGGATATGCTGGAAAATATCGATGATATCAATATAGATAGTTTTGAGAAAAATATTGAGGAAGAAATTAAGGACAGAGAACCTGAAATTATCGAGCATGAATCGGAAAATGATTCGTTTGATAATATTCCACAGGCCGAAATAGTAACGGATGAGGATGAAAAGATAGAAGATGTGATAAACGGATTTGAGGAAACCGAGACGGTAGTTGAAGAGGAAATCCTTGAAGCTTTGCCGCCTGAGGAGGTTGAGAATCCGACCGATGCGGATGAAAAGGCGGAAGAAGCATCAGAACAATATCAGGAAACAGCCGAAGAATACGGTGAGGACGAGCTTAAAGCAATTGATGCCCTGGATGAAGATAATATGCTTGAAAATACTGAGGATGCAAAGGTTCTCGAACCTGAGGCAAATAACCTTGAGAATATGGATTTAAATGCGGCTGTCGAAACAGCTATAAATAACAGAAATGAAAACGGAGATAGCGATGAATATGAGGAGGCAGGTATGGCTGATATAGAAGAAAAGATAAATGAGGAAGAGACAACAGCGGAAAAAGAACAGGAAGCAAATAGTATTCTTGCCGATGATACAACATACATAACAAAGGGAACCACCATAAAGGGTAATATCGAAACAGACGGAGGAATTGATGTAATAGGTACCGTTGAGGGAGATGTTAAGTGCGGTGGAAAGCTTATAATTGGCGGAACCGTTCAGGGAAATATCGTTGCAGGTGAGATATATGCCAATGCAGCAAAGCTTAAAGGCGAGATATTATCGGAAGGAAGTGTCAAGATTGGAGTTGGCACGGTTGTAGTTGGAAATATTTCGGCAACCTCGGCTGTTATAGCAGGTGCGGTAAATGGTGATATAGATGTAAAGGGACCTGTTATAGTTGATTCGACTGCGGTAATAATGGGTGATATAAAGTCACGTTCGGTTCAGATAAATAACGGTGCTGTTATTGAGGGACGTTGTTCACAGTGTTATTCCGAGATAGATGTAAAGAGTTTTTTTGAATAGGAGATGAATTGGCTTGGAAATGAAAAGAATATTACTAAAGCTCAGCGGAGAGGCTCTTGCCGGTGATAAGAAAACCGGATTTGATGACGAGACAGTAGTTGAGGTATCAAAGCAGATAAAAGAGGTAATTGATAAAGGTATACAGGTAAGTATAGTTATCGGAGGAGGCAATTTCTGGAGAGGAAGAACCTCTGAGCATATGGAAAGAGTTAAAGCTGACCAGATAGGAATGCTTGCAACGGTTATGAATTGTCTTTATACCTCGGATGCATTAAGAAGACATGGAATTAAATCACATATAATGACACCGTTTATGTGCGGAAGTATGACTGAATTGTTTAATAAAGATAAGGCGATTGAATATCTTGAAAACGGAGAGGTCGTATTTTTTGCGGGGGGAACCGGACATCCTTATTTTTCAACCGATACCGCAACGGTTCTTATGGCTGTTGAAGTCGAGTGCGATGCGATACTTATGGCAAAGGCTATAGATGGTGTTTATGACAGTGATCCTAAATTAAATCCGGATGCTAAAAAATATGACTATCTTGATATAAACGAGATAATTGACAAGAAACTCGGAGTTATAGATCTTGCGGCTGCAGTACTTGCCATGGAGAACAAGATGCCGATGATGCTTTTCGGATTAAATGAAGAAAACAGTATAATTAAAACTGTATCAGGTCAGTTTACCGGAACCATGGTTAAATGTGAATAAAAACAATATTATTTTTAAAACAGAAAGGGAATAAAAATGTTAAAACAGTATGAAGAAAAAATGGAAAAATCAGTAGAAAACTTAAGATCGGAATATGCAAGTATAAGAGCCGGAAGAGCCAATCCGCATATTCTGGATAAGTTAAGAGTTGATTATTACGGAACACCTTCTCCTTTACAGCAGGTGGCTAATATTACTGTTCCCGAGGCAAGAACCATCATAATTCAGCCATGGGAAGCAAGTCTTATTAAAGAAATAGAAAAAGCCATAATTACTTCGGACCTCGGAGTTACTCCAAATAATGACGGAAAAGCTGTTATCATTAATTTCCCTGAGCTTACAGAAGACAGAAGAAAAGAAATGGTAAAGGATGTTAAGAAGAAGGGTGAGGCTGCAAAGGTTGCGGTAAGAAACGTTAGACGTGAAGCAAACGAGGCAGTAAAGAAAATGAACAAAGCTAACGAAATTTCTGAGGATGAGCTTAAGGATAACGAGGATAAAATTCAGAAAATTACAGATAAGTATGTAGAGCAGATTGACAAGGCTATAGAAGAAAAATCAAAAGAGATTCTTACAGTATAGTATCAAGGAGAATGATTTTTGGAAAAGATAATTGATGGCGAAAAGCTAAATATACCCAACCATGTTGCCATAATTATGGACGGTAACGGAAGATGGGCAAAAAAGAGACTTATGCCGAGAAATTTCGGTCATAAAGCCGGAGCAAAGGCGATAGAAAAGGTTTGTGAGGACGCTCATGAGCTGGGAATAAAATATCTTACCGTATATGCCTTTTCAACCGAAAACTGGAAACGTTCCGTGGAGGAGGTTTCCGGAATTATGAATATTTTGAGAGATTATCTTAAGACCTGTATCGAGAGAGCTACAAAGAATAATATGCGTATAAGAATAATCGGAGACAGGACTGCTCTTGATGCTGATATAGTTGAAAAAATGGATGAGCTTGAGCGTGTGACAAGCGTATGTGACGGTCTTAATTTTACAATAGCCATAAACTACGGCGGACGGGATGAATTAAGAAGAAGCTTTAAAAAGCTTTTGGAAGATGTAAATGCCGGAAAAGTAGATAAAGATATTACGGAAGAAACGATTTCGTGTTATCTGGATACGGCAGGCATCCCCGATCCTGACCTGCTTATCAGAACAAGCGGTGAATTAAGACTTTCCAACTATCTGATTTGGCAGCTTGCTTATGCCGAGTTTTATTTTACTGACTGTCTGTGGCCTGATTTTGATATGGATGAATTAAAGAAGGCCGTAAAATATTATAACGGCAGAGACCGAAGATATGGCGGGGTAAAGTAGATGTTTAAACAAAGACTTTTTAGCGGAATAGTTCTGGTAATACTTGCCGTTGTTGTTCTCTATTTCGGGGGATATGTAACATGGGCGGCTTTATTGCTTTTGTCTATGGGAGCAATGTTTGAACTCCTTAGAATCTACAAACAGCATAATACACTGCTTGGGTTTGCTGCTTATGCAGCGGTAGTGGCATATTACCTTATGTTAATATTGGATTTGCGGGAATATATTCTTTTCATGTTTATAGTTGCTATTCTAATTATTCTCGGAATATATGTATTTGCATATCCTAAGTATACTGATAAGGAAATAATGGCGGTTGTATTTGCATTTTTCTATACGACATTCATGTTCTCATATGTTTATGAGATAAGAAGTCTGCCGCATGGAGGCATTCTGGTAATAATGATATTTATATGTTCGTGGGTAAATGATACTTTAGCTTATTGCGCGGGTGTAACCATGGGCAAGCATAAAATGTCACCGAAGCTTTCACCTAAAAAAAGCATAGAAGGACTTTTGGGCGGCCTTTTGGGTGCGGCTCTTGTAGGTGGAATATACGGATATTTCTTTGATAAGTATGTTTCGGCAATAGACAATAGTATACTTATATTTGCAATAATAGGATTTGCCGGAGCTATAGTTGCGGTAATAGGAGATTTGACTGCGTCTGCCATTAAAAGAAATAATGATATAAAGGATTACAGTAATCTGATTCCGGGACACGGCGGAATACTTGACAGATTTGACAGTATTATATTTACGGCACCGGTAATATATTATTTATTTATATTTATGGTGTAGTTGATGTTTGTTAATGATATATCAAAATCGGAGGATTTATGAAAAATATTTCGATTATAGGTTCGACAGGCTCTATCGGTACACAGAGCCTTGATATAGTAAGAGCCAATAAGGATTTAAATGTGGTTGCTCTTGCAGCAGGAAGTAATGATAAGCTTCTTTTAAAACAGGCTATAGAATTTAAGCCTGACATAATAGGAATTTGGGATGAGGACAAGGCTAAGGAATTAAGAATGGCCTTGTCTGAATTTGACATAAGGATAGTTTCGGGTATGGATGGTCTTATAGAAGTGGCTTCCTATGTAAAAGCGGATATAGTAATTACTGCGATAGTAGGCATGATAGGTATAAGACCTACGGTTGAAGCCATAAAGGCAGGCAAGGATATTGCACTTGCAAACAAGGAGACTCTTGTTACGGCAGGACATATAATTATGCCGCTGGCCAAGGAATATAATGTGCGTATTCTTCCCGTGGACAGTGAGCATTCGGCAATTTTTCAATGCCTTCACGGAGAAGACGATAATAAAATAAGCAGACTGCTTATAACTGCATCAGGTGGTCCGTTCAGAGGAAAAACAAGAGAAGAGCTTGCTGATGTTACTGTTGAAGACGCTTTGAAACATCCAAACTGGTCGATGGGGCATAAAATAACCATAGATTCAGCTACCATGGTAAACAAAGGACTTGAGGTTATTGAAGCAAGATGGCTTTTTGATGTTAAGCCATCGGATATTGAGGTTGTGGTCCAACCTCAAAGCATAATTCATTCCATGGTAGAATTTGAGGATGGCGCGGTTAAGGCTCAGCTTGGAACACCGGATATGAAGCTTCCGATTCAATACGCATTATATTATCCCGAAAGAAGATATCTTGCAGGAGACAGACTTGATTTTACAAAGATGAACGGAATAATAATAGACAAACCGGATAAAGATGTATTCAAGGGTCTGGAATTTGCATATAATGCATTAGAAAAGGGAGGTTCCATGCCTACGGTATTTAATGCCGCAAATGAAGAGGCTGTTGCGCTTTTCTTAAACAGAAAAATAAGATTTCTTGAAATATATGACATAATTGAGGAGTGTATGGATTCGCATAAGCTTATTTCAAATCCTTCACTCGATGATATACTTAGTATTCAAAATGAAATTAATGAATCGATAAGAGCAAGATATTAATTTCATTAACTACGGAAATTTTAAGGAGTAAATTATGAATATCATTTTAATAATCCTAGTCTTTGGTATTGTGGTGTTCTTTCATGAATTCGGACATTTTATTGTTGCCAAGGCCAATCATATTGCTGTTACGGAATTTTCGATAGGCATGGGTCCTGCGATATTTTCCGTAAAGAAAAAAGAAACAAAATATTCGCTTAGAATTCTTCCGATAGGCGGATATTGTATGATGGTAGGCGAAAATGAAGAATCCGATGATGAGAATGCTTTTTCAAATAAGCCTGTATGGGCAAGAATACTTGTTATAGCCGCAGGACCGTTTTTTAATTTTATCCTTGCTTTGATTTTTTCCATTATTCTTATAAACTTTTGCGGATATGATGATACAAAGCTTTCGGTAGTAAGAGAGGACGGAGCTGCTTATGAAGCGGGTCTTGAACCGGGCGATTCCATAGTGGAAATAGGTGGTAAGAAGGTTCATTTCTTCAGGGAAATACAGATTTATATGATGGTAAATGATTCTTCCAAGCCTGTGGATATGGTAATAAAAAAGGCTGACGGTACGACAAAAAAGGTTACCGTAAATCCGAAAAAAGCCGAAGACGGAAAATATTATCTCGGAATTGCAAGAGACAGATATAATGTAGCAGCAAAGGGTGTTGTCGGAACGGTAAAATATGCCTTCTATGAGACAAAATACTGGTTTGATGCCACAATTTCGAGTCTAAGGATGATATTTACCGGAGGTGTTAAAAGTAAGGATATTATGGGACCGGTAGGTGTCGGAGGAGCCTTTAATGACATTATCGAGGAGGTTAAGAAGGAAAGCACAAGCTTTAAGGAAACAGCCATAAATATTATTCTTAATATGATTAACTGGTGCATCCTTTTGAGCGTTAACCTCGGTATAATGAATCTTCTTCCAATCCCTGCATTAGACGGAGGAAGACTCTTGTTCCTGTTCATAGAAGCTATAAGAAGAAAGAAGATTCCTCAGGAGAAAGAGGCCATAGTTAATATGATCGGATTTGCACTTTTGATGTTGCTTATGGTACTTGTGTTCTTTAATGATATTAAGAATGTTTTCTTTTAAAACATTCGATTTGATTTAGGAGTTGTTTAGTTATGGACAAATCATTCAGAGAAAAAACAAAGCAGATAAAAATAGGAAATGTGGTTATCGGCGGAGGAAATCCCATTGCCATTCAATCCATGACCAATACTGAAACATCGGATATTGATAAAACCGTTGAGCAGATACTTGAGCTTGAAAAGGCAGGCTGTATGATTATTAGATCAACAGCCAATACAAGGGAAGCTGCGGAAAGCTTTGATAAGATTAAGGAACGAATTCATATACCTATAGTTGCGGATATACATTTTGATTATAAGCTTGCCATATCCGCAATTGAGCACGGTGCGGATAAGATAAGAATCAATCCGGGAAATATCGGAGGCGAGGATAATCTTAAGGCTGTTGTGGCTGCCGCTAAGAAAAAAAATATTCCTATAAGAGTCGGTGTAAATTCCGGCTCACTTGAAAAGGATATACTTGCCAAATACGGTGGTGTTACAGCAGAGGGGATAGTTGAAAGCGCACTTGACAAGGTAAGAATGATAGAAAAATGCGATTATGACAATATCGTTATAAGCATAAAATCATCGGATGTAATGATGTGCGTAAAGGCTCATGAAATTATTGCAGACAAAACCATATATCCATTGCATGTAGGTATTACAGAAGCAGGTACGGTAAATCTTGGAAATATTAAATCGGGTATAGGTTTAGGACTTATTCTTAGCAAGGGCATAGGCGATACCATCAGAGTTTCTCTTACCGGAAATCCGGTTGAAGAAATAATATCCGCAAAGACGATATTAAGAACTCTGGGATTGAGAAAGGGCGGAATTGAGCTTGTTTCATGTCCGACCTGCGGAAGAACAAAGATTGATTTGATCGGTCTTGCAAATTCGGTTGAAAGACTTATTCAGGGATATGACAACCTTAACATAAAGGTTGCGGTAATGGGCTGTGCCGTAAACGGTCCTGGAGAGGCAAGAGAAGCCGATATAGGAATAGCAGGCGGTGACAGGGAAGGTCTGCTGATCAAAAAAGGAGAGATAGTAAAGAAACTTCCTCAGAGTGAGCTTTTAAATGCACTTAAGGAAGAACTTGATAATTGGAAAAATTAACATTTGATAATTAAGTTATAGTAAAAACGGAGTGATAAAATGACAGGAAAACAGATTAAAGATGTTTTTCCGGGTTTAAGATTTTCAAATGATATAAATGACCTTATCAGTCAATCTGAGGTCACCGGAATAACCATGTTCGAAAAAGAAAAGAAGATGGTTATTTCAATATTAAGTAATAATCTTATACCGAAAAAAATGATATACAAGGCTGAAAATGAAATATCTGATTTTGTATTTGCAAACAAGCAGGTAATATGCATTATTGACGAACATTTCAATCTTTCCAGCCAATATAAATTAAGGCAGCTTACCGATGAATATAAGGAAAGCTTTCTTCTTGAGATAAAAAATGAAAGCTATGTAAGCTACAGGCTTTTGTCACGTGGAGAATGGTATTGCAATGACGATAATGTTCTCACACTTGCACTTGAAAATACAGGACTTGCAAGAAATCATTCAAGGGCAATAAAAGAGTATTTGGAGCGTACATATAAAGAAAGATTCGGTATGGAAATTAAGGTCGGATTTGATTATACCGACGAGCAAAAGACATCTCTTCGAGCTGCCAATGAATTAAGATTAAAATATGAATTAAAAAGTATAGAAGAATTAAATGAATCAAAAAGACCGAAGAAAAAGGTTGAAGAACAAAATAAGCCGGATACAGACGAAGATGGTGTAAATGACAGCAAAAACAGTTCCGGGGATAAGATTTCAGATTCTTCGGAAAGCAGAAAAAAATCTGATACAAAAGCTAAGGATAACCAAGGTGTTAAGGGTAATTTTGATAAGTATTCAAAAGGAAAATATAGTAAGAATTCTGACAGTAAATATGATGAGAATGTTATATATGGCAGAAACTGTGAAGGGGATACCATAAGTATAGGTGAACTTTATGATGGAGTCGGAGTAGTCTGCATAAAGGGACAGATAATAACTCTTGAGGACAGAGAACTTAAAAGCGGAAAGTTCATAATTAACGGTACGATAACGGATTTTACGGATACCATTACATTTAAGGTTTTTGTTTCTCCCGAGGACAGAGGTCCGCTGCTTGAAGAATTAAAGCTTGATGGATTTTATGTTATAAAGGGTGTTCCTCAATATGATACATATGCAAAGGAACTTACAGTTTCATCTATAAGCGGAATCAAGCCGATAAATGATTTCAGGGAAAAGCGAATGGATACTTATCCTGAAAAAAGAGTTGAGCTCCATCTTCATACAGTTATGAGTGAGATGGACAGTGTTGTAGGCATAGAAAAAGTGATAAAACGGGCGAAGGAGTGGGGACATAAGGCTATTGCCATAACCGATCACGGCTGTGTCCAGGCTTTCCCTGTTGCAAATCATTGTGTTAAGCCTGATGAAGATTTTAAAATTATTTACGGAGTTGAAGGATACTTTGTCGATGACTTAAAGGATCTTGTTCTAAATGATAAAGGTCAGAAAATAGATTCCGAATATGTGGTATTTGATATAGAAACCACGGGCTTAAGTCCCAAGCATAATAAGATAATCGAGATAGGTGCAGTAAGGATTAAGGATGGAAAGATATGTGATACTTATAACAGATTTGTTAATCCTGAAGTTGCCATACCATATCATATAACCAAGCTTACATCGATAAATGACAATATGGTTAAGGATGCGCCGACTATAGAAACCATTCTTCCGGAGTTTCTGGATTATGTCGGTGATGCGATTATGGTGGCTCATAATGCAAGCTTTGATACGGGTTTTATAAAGGAATTTGCAAAAAGACAGGGGCTTCCTTTTGATTACACCATAGTTGATACAATGACTCTTGCACATGTGCTTATACCGGAGCTTGGAAAATATACTCTTGACAGACTTTGTAAGCAATTCGGAGTCTCTTTGGAAAATCATCACCGAGCCTGCGATGATGCTTATGCTACAGCCGAGATATATGTCAAGATGCTTGATATGGTGCACAAAAAGGGCGCCGAAACCATAAGCGAATTAAATATGATAGGCTCAGCGTCAGCCGATAAGATAAAAAAAGCAAAAACCTACCATGGAATAATACTGGTTAAAAATGAAATAGGACGTGTAAATCTGTACAGACTCATTTCCGAGTCGCATATAAACTATTTCAACAGACGCCCGAGAATGCCCAAAAGCCTTATAAATAAATATCGTGAAGGACTTATAATAGGCTCGGCCTGTGAAGCGGGAGAGCTTTATCAGGCGGTTCTTAATGATGCGAGTGAGGATGAGATAACAAGACTTTGCGATTTCTATGATTATTATGAAATACAGCCAAGCGGAAATAACATGTTCATGATAAAAAAAGACAGCATATCAAATGTTAATTCCGTTGAGGATATTGAAAATATCAACAGAAAGATTGTTGATCTCGGAAGGCAATTCAATAAGCCTGTAGTTGCTACCTGTGATGTACATTTTTTGGATCCGGAGGATGAAATATACAGACGTATAATTCTGGCGGGGCAGGGCTTTGATGATGCGGATGATCAGCCGCCTCTTTATTACAGGACAACAGAAGAAATGCTTAAGGAATTTGAATATCTCGGAAGTGACGTCGCTAAGGAGATTGTTATAACAAATACAAACAAGATAGCGGATATGATTGAAAAGATTTCTCCTGTTCGCCCGGATAAATGTCCGCCGATAATAGAAAACTCGGATGAAACGCTTACAAAAATATGCTACGACAAGGCACATGAGATATATGGTCCAAAGCTTCCGGATATAGTTAAGAAAAGGCTTGATAAAGAGCTTAATTCGATTATAACAAACGGTTTTGCGGTTATGTATATCATAGCTCAGAAACTTGTGTGGAAATCAAATGAAGACGGATATCTTGTTGGTTCGAGAGGTTCCGTAGGTTCTTCGTTTGTGGCTACCATGGCAGGAATAACCGAGGTTAATCCATTACCGGCACATTATATTTGTCCGCATTGTTATTTTGTTGATTTTGATTCTGACGCCGTCAAGCAATATGAAGGTCAGTCAGGCTGCGATATGCCGGATATGAATTGTCCTAAATGCGGTACGCTTATGAAAAAAGAAGGTCATGATATTCCTTTTGAAACGTTCCTTGGGTTTAAGGGAGATAAGGAGCCGGATATAGATCTTAACTTCTCAGGAGAGTATCAGGCAAAGGCACATGCCTATACAGAGGAGCTTTTTGGAAAAGGAAAGGCATTTAAGGCAGGAACTATTGGTACTCTGGCAGATAAAACGGCATATGGATATGTTTACAAATATTTCGAAGAGCGTCATCAGGAAAAAAGACGTTGTGAGATGGAAAGACTTGCTCTTGGATGTACCGGTGTAAAAAGAACCACAGGTCAGCATCCGGGAGGAATGATAGTACTTCCAAGACATGAGGAGATATATTCATTTACGCCGATACAAAAGCCGGCAAATGACATGACAACTGATGTTGTTACTACGCATTTTGAGTATCATTCCATCGATCATAACCTTTTGAAGCTGGATATACTCGGACATGATGATCCGACCATGATAAGAAGACTTGAAGATTTAACAGGAGTTGATGCAAAGAAGATTGCGCTTGATGATAAAGATGTAATGTCTCTTTTCCACGGCACGGAGGTTCTTGGAATTGAACCTTCCGACATAGGAGGTACAAAGCTCGGAACCCTTGGTGTACCTGAATTCGGTACCGAATTTGCGATGCAGATGCTTATAGATACACATCCTAAAGCATTTTCAGACCTTGTTCGTATAGCGGGACTATCTCACGGAACCGATGTGTGGCTCGGAAATGCTCAGACGCTTATTCAGGAGGGAACCTGTGAGCTTTCCTCGGCAATCTGTACACGTGACGATATTATGGTTTATCTCATGTACAGAGGTCTTGAATCCGGACTTGCCTTTAACATTATGGAGAAGGTAAGAAAAGGTATTGTTGCTAAAGGGAAATGTGAACAATGGCCTGAGTGGAAGAAAGAAATGAAAGCACACGATGTACCTGACTGGTATATCTGGTCTTGCGAAAAGATTAAATATATGTTCCCTAAGGCTCATGCGGTTGCATATGTTATGATGGCCTGGCGTATAGCATGGTTCAAGGTTAATTATCCTTTGGAGTATTATACTGCATTTTTCAGTATCAGGGCTTCGGCCTTCGATTACAAGCTCATGTGTCAGGGTAAGGCTGCTCTTGAAGCTAATATGGCAGAGCTTCAGAAGACTGAAAAGGACAAGATGACCGCAACCGTAAAGGATACCATTAAGGATATGAAGATTGTTCAGGAAATGTATGCAAGAGGCATAGAATTTATGCCGATAGATATTTACAGAGCCAAGGCTGATCGTTTCCAGATTATAGACGGAAAGATCATGCCGAGTTTTAATTCCATACCGGGCATGGGAGATAAGGCAGCCATTATGCTTGAAGAAGCAGCAAAGGGTGAGCCTTTCACGTCAAAAGAAGATTTGCGTATCCGTGCAAAGGTTTCCAAAACTATTCTCGATGACATGGAAACTCTCGGAATCCTGGGCGGACTACCTGAAACCAACCAATACGACTTCTTTTCAATGCTTACATAATACCTGCCCATCGCAGCATGGGTGGATGCAGAAACGATATATAACAGTGCAACAGGCAGTTG
The DNA here is from genome assembly GCA_002369325.1 of Lachnospiraceae bacterium UBA3820. Lineage (GTDB taxonomy): Bacteria > Bacillota > Clostridia > Lachnospirales > Lachnospiraceae > Coprococcus_C. Next base: position 6,686 of record DFDU01000009.1, on the reverse strand, counting down.
TATAACTGACATAATTTGCTAAATCAGGGCATTCAAATTTTCTATATTCGCAAGAAACCGAAAACTCGCTATACTCAGACACTTCGGTTTCTAAGCGAATATATTCAAATTTTCATTGCTGATTTAACACAAATTATGCAAATGTTATTACAACTGCCTGTTGCATTGTTATATATACTATATACTGTTTCTGCAATACTGTTTCTGCACTCAAAGCTCAAGCAGCACTTTCAGCGTTGTTTGAACTTTGTTTTCTCTGATCGTGTTACAAGAGAGGGCTTGTTTATCACATATTTGGGAGCATAAGCTTTGGATGTACAGTATGTGTTGATATAGAAAAGCTTAAAGAAAATAAGCCGGTACTGTAAAAATGGAGAAAAAAGCCATAATTACAGTAAATTTTGCATGAAAAAGGCATGGATGAGCTTGCAACTACTGTAAAAAAAGAGATAAAAGTCAAAATTACAGTAGATAATGCCAAATAAAGGCTTAGATAAGCTTGAAAGTACTGTAAAATTAGAGATAAAAGCCAAAATTACAGTAGATTCTTAAAAATAGGCGGGAGTGAGCATGGATAAATTTAAAAAATCAGCTTTGGAGTTTCTTGTTTAAAATATAAATATTAATAGGATTAATTTGAAGTGTTCTAGCCGGATTATTCATAATATTAAGAAAAAATGGTTGGTATAAAGCTGCCGTATTATGTTACAATATCATATATTAGTAATTGTAATATTTACATCATTATTTTTATCGGTAATCTGTTTATTTGTAGGATTTAAGCTGGCTACTAATAAATGGGGAGAATTATTTGATACTTTGGAAACTTTGTTTTTTTTAGTCGGTATCGTATTTGCGGTACTTACAATTGTATTTATTGTTGAATTAATAAAAATATTGAAACGGTGATCTACATTAACCAATATGATTCACTGAAAATGTTGTATTGTTCAACTGGAAATTTAGTATTTATGTTGTTGATTTTAATAGAAAACCGTGTTAGTATATTTCCAAAGCATATTGGTTTCAATAAGAATTATTTTTAATAGAAATAATTAATTATTCAATCTAAATATCAAAGTATTATCTGAAATTTCAAGTGCTTTTATTTCCAAATAAAAAAAATAAAAGCAGGGGATTTCGGATACGATTAGAAAAGATAGTATATCTGGTTCTTATTTGTTTTCTCCTGTGAGAAGGAGGGAGCTTATGAAACAAGATGAGTCAAAAGATTTAAAAAATCAAGCGACAAAAAAGAAAAAGAATCAGTATCATCCGGCATTTTGCGCAGCGATGGAACTGGAACTTAGAGAAGACAAGGAAAATCTTACATTCGAAAAAGAGTATAACTTAAATACCAAACCGAACAGTATAGATTTCCTTGTTATTAATGTAAATGACAGCATCAAGGTAAAAAGTGATCTGGGTGCGATATTCAGGAAACATAACCTTTTTGAGTTTAAAAGTCCGAAAGATACACTTGATTTTAAGGTGTATCAGCGTACTATGGGATATGCATATCTGTATGCGGCATATGACGAAAAGAAGATTTCAGAAGATGACATAACGATATCGTTTATAAGAAACAGCTATCCAAGAAATCTTATAAAGTGGTTTGGCGAAAACGGATTTGATATAACAAGGTTTAAGTCAGGTATATATCATATAAAAGGAAAGAATCATATAGATATGCAGATTATAGTAACGAAGGAGCTTGCTGATACATATGTATGGATAAATAAGCTGACATCCGGACTTGAGAAGAAAGATTTGATAAAGATAAATGATGAAGCCGGCAAACTTAAAGATGAAAAGGATTTACTAAATGCTGAATCTGTAATAGACTTAAGTTATAAACTGAATGTAAGTGAAGAATATGTGAAGGAGATGAATGGAATGGGATATATAAGAGATGCATTGAAAGATATGGCGGAAGATATGGCTAAGGACATGGCACAGGACATGGCACAGGACATGGCACAGGATATGGCGCAGGACATGGCGCAGGACATGGCGCAGGACATGGCAAAAAAAGAAGTTGAAGAGAAAACAAGAGATTTAAATAATGAGCTAAAACTGGAAAAAGAAAAGAATTCCAAACTTCAAAAGGAATTGGACGAATTAAAAGAGTGGGCAAAAAAGAATATGAGTAAAATTGCCGCATTGTAAAAATTATATTAGAAACGAAAAACAGCACCATGGTGCTGTTTTCTTTGTTCAGTATATTAATCAATATGATACCGATATTAGTGTGAGAAATAGAATTTTAACGTTCCATTTTCCAGAAGGCTGCGCTGTATGGCGGAAGTTCGGAACCTCCACCGAAGTCGTGGCTTTCGCCTGTGATGAGGTCGACAGCCATTCCACAACCGGCATCAAAGTGAGCGGTGTAAGGAGCATCGCTTGCATTGATGGCGACAAGGACACGTTCGTCATCGACCTTACGCTCGAAGATACATTGGTGGTTGGTAAGTACCACGGAACGGAAACCACCGTAGTTAAGGGCTTTGCTGTTTTTCTTTGCTTCAGCAAGCTTGGAAATCCAATCGGTAAGCTCGTTCCATTCCGGGGCATCATAGCTTCGTCTTAATGATGGGTCACCTTCCTCTTTACGACCTTCGGCACCCCATTCACTACCGTAGTAAATACATGGAAATCCCGGCATACCAAATGCAAGAGCGTAAATTAGCGGAAGATGATTCTTGTTGGTAAGAATGCTTGCCACTCTTGTTACGTCATGGTTGTCAACGAAGGAAAGAAAATGCTTTCCTTTATATCTTGTCCATTCCTCCGGACCGAACTGCTGAAGGAGACTGTGAATGATTTCAAACATATTCATGGAATTAAAGCTTGAATATAGTCCCTTGTAGCACATATAGTTTGTTGCACTGTGAAGCATACTGTCATTTACAAATACATTGTAATCGCCGTGTAAAAGCTCACCGAGTAAAAGAAAGTCCTGTTTTAGACCGTCGCAATGACTTCTTAGCCTTCTGATGAAGTCATGGTCAAGACAGTATGCCACGTCAAGACGAAGACCGTCTATGTCAAACTCTTCAATCCATTTTTTTACATTTTCGAAAATATGCTGTATAACGGCTTCATTGCGTAAGTTGAGCTTGACAAGGTCATAATTACCTTCCCAGCCCTCATACCAAAGTCCGTCATTGTAATTAGAGTTACCGTCGAAGCTTATATGAAACCAATCCTTGTAAGGACTGTCCCAACGCTTTTCAAGAACATCCTGAAATGCCCAGAAGCCTCTTCCGACATGATTAAATACACCGTCCAAAACAACCTTGATTCCGTTTTCGTGAAGATTGTCACAAAGCTTTTTGAAATCTTCATTGGTACCGAGACGACAATCTATTTTTGAATAATCTCTGGTATTGTAACCATGTGTATCGGATTCGAATACCGGTGAAAAATAAATTGCATTGATACCGAGCTTCTTCATATGAGGAATCCAGTCGTTCACCTTTTCAATTCTATGAGTCAATACTCCGTCATTTTCATAAGGAGCACCGCAAAATCCCAAAGGATAGATTTGATAAAAAACACTTTCGTAAGCCCACATATTAAGTTCCCCCTTGCTATATATAATGATAATATCCGTTCTGAAATAAAAATATCTCAGACGGATATAATAAGACTATAAGATTATATCATAATTTAAGAAATGCGACAAGATAGTATTGCATTTTGTATATATAAGGGGGTATAATACTACATATAGTTATTTTCTGTAATTTGTTATCTGTTGGAGTAAAGTGATGAAAAAAATCAAAATACTTTTACCTATAATTATATTGGTTATAGCAGCATATATTATAATTATTATCATTTCCGGAAGAAAAAAAGACGAAGATAAGCTTACGATAAAAAGAGGTTCAAATGATACCGAAAGCGTTTCTTCAAGTTCCGATGCGGACGATGGTGGAAAGATGCAGGCAGATTCAGATGAAATCGATTCCGGTAAAGAAGCATTTTCAGCTGATGCCGTATCAACAGCAGGCATAGTAATCAACGGTGAAGAGGTACCCGAGTATGTTGATGAGCCATATGCACAGATTAATTATAATGAGCCGTTTTTCACAAAGGATGAATTAAAAACCGAATCCTTTGAACGATTCAGTGAATTTGATGAGCTTGGAAGATGCGGTAAAGTTGAGGCATGCATAGGAATTGACATTATACCTCAGGCAGAGAGAAGTGAAATACCTGGTGATATAAAGCCTACCGGCTGGCATATAGCCAAATACGAAGGAAAAATAGAAGGCGATTATTTATTTAACAGATGCCATTTGATTGATTATCAGCTTACGGGTAATAATACCGAAGTCAAAAATTTTATTACAGGCACGGAATATTTTAACGTGGAAGGAATGCTTCCGTTTGAAAATATGGTTGCACGATATGTTGAAAAGACCGGTAATCATGTCATGTACAGAGTAACACCTTATTATAAAGGAGATAATCTTCTTGCTACGGGAGTGCTTATGGAAGCTTACTCGGTAGAAGATGACGGAATGGGTGTATTTTTCAATGCTTTCATATACAATGTACAGCCCGGTATCGAAATAGATTATTCAAACGGTGAAAGCAGATTAAAATAAGTATTTGAAATTCAATGTACACTTCGGATTTGTTGCAGTGACAATATCCGGAGTGTGCATTTTTTTGTCTATTACATAATATAATGTAAAAAGACCATTATGATGTTAGGAAATAATATGGCTTATAAAATAATAGTAGATGCCGGACACGGCGGATATGACGGAGGTGCTTCCTACAATGGAAGACTCGAAAAAGATGACACACTGAAACTTGCTCTTGCCGTTGGAGAAATACTCTCGGGAATGGGCTATGAAGTTGATTATACAAGAACTACGGATGTGTATGACTCGCCGGTTCAAAAAGCACGTATAGGAAATGAGAGCAATGCTAATCTTTTTGTATCAATTCATAGAAATTCATCTCCGGAGCCAAATATTTACAAAGGTGTTCAGACACTTGTATATGAGGATGCGGGACTTAAGGCAAATCTTGCAAGAAGTGTGAACAATGAACTTGAAAAAGTCGGATACAGAAATATAAATGTTGTCGAAAGACCAAATCTTGCAGTATTGAGAAGAACGAAGATGCCTGCTATACTTGTTGAGGTTGGATTTATAAATAATGATGAAGACAATAACCGCTTTGACAGTAAATTTGACGAAACGGCCATGGCGATTGCTGCCGGTATTGATGATGTCATTCGAGAAGCGGGATTGAAAGCCGGTTCGTTTGAAGATAGTAATAATGTGACAACAGTATTTGCTGAAAATAAATTTGAAAATGTAAATTCTTCCGAAAAGGTGGAGGAGTCTATTTCGGCAGAGGATACATTGATCGGTGACATATCGGTAAATAAAAACGATAAGGAAATTAATGATTATGACAAATTGGATGATGAAAAGGCAACGGTAAGGTTTAGTGAAGATGAAGATGGAATATCCGACAGTTCAAATTATGAAGGCTATTTAAAAGATGTCCCTGCAGGAAAAAACGACAATGAGGGTAATTACCAGCTTTTAACAGGTATATATCGTTCGATGGGGTCGGCTTCGTATCAGATGAATAAGTTGATCAATTCCGGTTATCCTTCTACAATATATGAGGATGAAGGCTTGTATCAGGTAAGAGTAGGAAATTATGACAGTATCGAAAATGCACTTATTGCAAGCCGTGAATTAAGAGACCGTGGATATGAAACACTTATAGTAATTGGAAAAACGAATAAAGTGTAAAGTAATAAGAAATAAGGAAATAAATAAAGTATATTGAGAAAATAAATAAAATGTTCTTGACAACGATTGCCGCTCTGTGTTAATATACGACTCGATGAGCTGCCGTAGACAGCAGGTGCCGTAAGGCATAAGGAGTAAACGCCTGCCGAGGAAGAATCGTAAAGTCAGATGATTTAACGTATTTTTACTCTCGTGCTGCGTAGCGCGAGAGTTTTTCTTTCGCATATATTTGCAGCTTCATTTCAAATATTATAAGGAGGTGCAAAACTTTGGCAAAGGTAGAATTAAAACAGCCTATAGTTGAGGAAATCAAGGAAAGCCTCAATGATGCAAAGACAGTTGTATTAGTTGATTACCGTGGACTTACAGTTGAGCAGGATACAAAGCTTCGTAAGTCATTAAGAGAAGCAGGAATCATCTACAAGGTATACAAGAATACAATGGTTAAGCTTGCTATTGACGGTACTGAGTTTGATTCAATCAAGGATAACCTTGAGGGACCTACAGCAGTTGCAATATCAAAGACTGATGCAACAGCCGCAGCAAGAGTTCTTGCTAAGTTCGCAAAGGAGAATCCGGCACTTGAAATCAAAGCAGGTATTGTTGAAGGTACTTACTATGATGCAGCAGGTATCTCAAAGATAGCTACTATACCTTCAAGAGAAGAACTTATATCCAAGTTCCTTGGAAGTATTCAGTCACCTATTACAAACTTTGCTCGTGTTATTAAGCAGATTGCAGAAGCAAAGGAAGCTTAATACAAAGCTTATTGAAAATGTAAGGTATGCTTAAACCTTATTAAGTAAAATGAAACGATTAACAGATGATCGATAATAATTCGTTCATACAATTTTGAAAATCAGGAGGAAATATAAAATGACAACTCAGGAAATTATT
>DFDU01000106.1 GCA_002369325.1 Lachnospiraceae bacterium UBA3820 | reverse complement strand
TAGAAGGAAATCCTGTAAGCTATACAGACCCGTTCGGATTATCACCGTTTGCTTATTTTACTGATATCTTTAAACCGTTTACGTCGGTACATGCAGTTTTTGATGCTCTTGGATGTATACCTGGACCTGTAGGAACATTCTTTGACCTCACAAATGCAGGATTGTATTTCGCTGAAGGTGAATACGGAAAAGCAGCAGAAAGTGTTATTTTTGCAATACCAGGTATGGACTTGGGCGGAAAAGGAACTAGATATATCTTAAGAGGAACAAAAGCCGCAAGAGTAGCCGGAAAAGTCTTAAAGGGTGTAGACTTTGTAGCAAACGTAGCTGCCGCATGTATAACCGCACAGCGTTTTGGTGATAACGTAGCCGGCATGATAGATACGTATTTGGTCAACGGTGAAGCGGCATCATGGAAAACTGTCGGTGAAGTAGGTAATCTGGTTATATCAGGCTTTATGCTTGGACACTATTCCAGGGGAGCAACCAACTCGGCGGCAAACCTTGAAATGAATCCAAAGGATTTTAAGGGCGAGGTAATAACAGAATCCTTAATAGAAAACGTCACCTATGGGGGAAACAAAGTACCAAGTAGTTCGGAACTTCCGGGCGTAACTGATGTTATATCCGTTTCAAATATAGGTGGAAGTAGCATAAAGACTGATTACTATGTAACTCCGGCTGGAGACGCTATTCCAACAAATCATGTTGAGTTCAATAGGAATCTTTCGATGATGCAAAATGTGGATGGTAAATATATAGGTGAAACTTCGCATGGACCGGTTAGAATACGAATTGAAGAACCACATCCTATTGATAATAATTTTAATGGTAATTTTGAAAGCGACCATTTTGTGAAGCATTTTCATGTTGAACATAGAAAAAATGGTACTACTGGACAATGGGGGAAAGGATTTAATAATAAGGTTTCACTACCAATGAGTTGGATTGGAGGGAATGATTGATGCGAGAAAACACAATGTGGGGAGAATGTTGGCATGATAGTTCACTTGATAAAATAACGATTGATTATGATAATATCGTTGTGGAAATCGAAGTTGATGATAAGAATGTTAGGTTGATTTGTTGTAATTATATTGGAATTGAATACTTGGGACAGTGGGATGAAAATATAATAAGGAAGATTATATTGTCCAATGATAGTGATTTAATAATGACTGCTAAAAACAAAATTAATTTAAAAAATATTAAAGGAGGAGGTGCTAAAAAATATGACTTCAACTGGAAATGCATGAATATTGAATTGATAGATGGTGTCATTATAAAAATAATATGCGAAAGTGTTGTAATTGATAATTAATTTTTTTTACTAGGGTATAAGAAGGAGCAGGCAAAACGATAACGTACAGGGAAGTAAGATAACATATATCTCTGATACCTTGTGTGAATAATCGCAGACGCTTGCAGAACTTAATTCATCAGATGAACTTAATACATCATATACAATAGGATTAGAACTTATCAGCTTTTCAAGAGGCAGGGAGGATTATTACTACATAAGTGACGGTCATGGAGATGTCCGTTTTATAACGGACGAGGACGGTCACGTAAAAACTAAATACAGATACAGTGGCTATGTTGAACTGCTGGAAACTTCAGGAGATATCAAAACAGCCATATGTATGCAGGTGAATGTTATGATGAGGAAAACGGAATATACTACCTAAGGGCAAGGTATATGAACCCATCAACAGGAACCTTCACAAGCATGGATAGCTACGCCGGAAACATAAGTGACCCTGATACGCTTCACAAGTACTTATATGCAAACGGTAATCCTGTAAAGTATGTGGATCCGAGTGAAAATGTGGCTACACTTGGTGAAGCTAATGTAGCAATGGGAATTTCCGCAATATTAGATAATATTGAAACTTCATTTAATCTGGGTATATTAAATGGGTTGATGTCTGTATCATTAGCATCATTGTGTGGATGTGATGATAATGCTGTTACAGCTGCATTTTGGAAAGGATTTGGATTCTAACTTAGTGCATTGAGTTTATTTGTGTCAGGATGTTATGCCATATCATTATGGAAAGTATATATGATTGGTGAACTGACTTTTAGTGGAGAAGATTTATTATATGCAGGATATTATTATGTAAATGGTGATAAAAATATAGCTATGCAATACCTTATGACTGCAACTGCCCACATCACAATAGCTGCAGGTATGTGGAATTTGAATTTTAATGCCGGATTATTTAAAGTGGGTAATCTTTCTGAAAAAGCTAATGTTGATGTTAAAAGTGCAGGTCAGACCAGCTATGGAAAGTCAAGTGAAAATGTTGGAAAGACCAGCTATGGAAACCACATATGAGTATGATAAGCTCGGCCGTTTAACAAGTGCTACAGATGAACTCGGAACCATAAGCTATACCTATGACGGCTGTGGAAACGTACTTACGGTAAGTGAAACAGATAATGATGGAAACACAAGTACCATAAGCAGAACTTACGACTGTATGAACCGTATTAGCTCTTATACGGACTATAAGGGTAACACGGTAAAGTATGGCTATGATGAACTTGGAAACCTGATAAGCCTTACCTATGCAGGCGGAGAGATAGTAAGATACAAGTACTATGACAACGGAGCACTAAAGGAAGTCATAGATACAGAGAATCTTATTACATCATATACGTATGATAAACGGGGCAATCTGCTTACTACTCAAAACCATGACGGAACGGTTGAGGTAAATACATACGATGAGCTAAGCAGACTTGTAACAAAAACACTTTACAAAGCCGCTGCGGGTGAAGAAAAACGTAGTGGCAGTGTTGAGGGTGCTACTGAAGGCAGTGCGTATGGTGGAGAGTTATACTCTTACAGTTACACGTATGATGACAGTGGTAACATAACCGGCATAACGTATAAAGACAACCTGTCTGATAAAACATCAGATGGATTATTAAGTGATGTCAAAAACGAGAATGAGCTTTTAGAATCATCAACCATGACCTATGATTCGTCTAACCGTATGATAACTTATAACGGAAAGATGGTTGAGTATGATGATGACGGAAACATGACCTACGGACCTCTTAACGGACGTATGGTGATATTTACATATGACTGTCGAAACAGGCTTGTAAAAGCGGGTGAAACAGAGTATACCTACGATGCCGAGAACATAAGGACAAGTACAAAGACACCTTATTATACTGAGGAATATATAAC
>DFDU01000087.1 GCA_002369325.1 Lachnospiraceae bacterium UBA3820 | reverse complement strand
ATGTGCTCTATCCAGCTGAGCTACTACCGCACAAATATTTACAACAGTAGTGATTTTACCTTATATAAAAAAGTTTGTCAAGTATGATTTAAAGCAAGTTAACCCTACCATATTTCATTCTTTGACATTTTCCCTATATGTAGCAAAACTTTATGTCAAAACCACAACAGGTACATACGGAAATAACATATCCGTCAAAAACTTTTATATCATAATGTATCTTTAAATCATTATCATTCTTAATGTATGGAATATATTCATAAATCTTTTTATCAATTATGTCAATATTCTTCTCGTCGGGATTAACACTAAAGCTGTCCAGTCTTTGACCGAGTCCCTTTCCGGTAAGCTTCATAAATGCTTCTTTCATGGTCCATATTTTGTAGAATCTCATATCAATATCCGAACACTCAAGACCGTCACTTATGTAATCAATTTCCGATTTCGTAAAGAATCTGTTAGCAAGCTTCATGTCATCATCCCGTTGTCTTATTCTTTCAACATCAATTCCTACCGCTCTAATTCCCGGGTCGTCAGAATATGCAATAGCAGCATAATTTCCGGAATGTGAGAGATTAAAGATAAATTCATCCTTATCTTTTATATACGGTTTTCCGTTCTCTCCCTTCATTATTTCCAGATTATTACCGCCCGAACCATAAATTTTATCATAAGCTTCAATAAGAAGCTCTCCGGCTGTAATTGAGGTATAAACCGCCTGCCTGTTTTTTATTTTTAATACAGCTTCTTTTCTTTGAGGATATAGTTCCGAAATGATTTTTTCGAAATTATCATCAATATAACTTTTTTTTATTTTCTTTATCTTAATATCTATTTTACTCATTTTTCATACTATAAACAAACCTCCGGCATACTCCGGAGGTTGTTTAATATTTTTTATTTAATATATTTTATTTCTCATCAAGCTCTGAAAGGATTTCAAAGAGTACATTTACTTCTTTTTCCTTAGCTGCATTGAAATATGTCTTAAATCTTGATGATGCCTCAATCTCGTTAGTTATGGAAATCCTCACAAGAAGGTTTCTTGCAGCAAGCATATTTTTAACAACGGTAGCATAAGCATCCAGAGTTTCCTGATTAAATTTAAGATATCCATGCTCCATCAGATATTCAATTCTCTTATACATAAGAACCTTATGGTCGTACATTATATGGAGTGCTCTGATATCAAAGTCAGGTTCTTCTGCATGAAGCTGCTTCTCAACCTGTGCGAGTGCTTTATCATAAACCTTTATACCGAAAGTAGTATCATCAAATCTGTTTCTTAACATACGGAAATGATTCTTTGTATCCTCAGAATTAAGATACTCCTTAATGTTTTCTCTGATAAGATCAAGGTCTACATCATATACAGGCATCTCGCTGTTCTTCATAATAACATAGAGTCCACGCTTGCCGTTATCGGCATCCTTAAACATGTGGTCTTCCTTCGCACTGATAACTTCCCAGCCTCTTTCCAAATCCGAGAATGAAACCGTATTATATCCATAATGATCCTGGAAAGTGAAGTCACCTACGTAAAATTCTTCCTTATCTCTGTCATATCCATATATGAAAAGCTCATGCGGGAACTTATAATCAACCTCTGCATCGCAGAGAATCTTTGCCTCATCAAATACACCATATACATATCCGTCAAGATCAATAGTCTTAATAACAAAATCAATGATGTTACCGCAGTAGCTCTCAATCTGCTCCTTTGTCATAAGTGAATATACAAGATACGGACACTGCTTAAGGGAACTGCTTCCCGGCATCATATCCGCAAAAAGCATATCATCTCCTGTAAATATCTCCTGAATATGATAACAACGTAACTGTATATAGTTACTGAAAATCCATTTTTTTGCATTTTCATCATCGGATAAAATCGAAAATAAAGTTGCATGCCACTGCCATGATGTAATCATCGGATAAGTTACGGGTAATTTCTTAATATCTGCCATCTTTTTTATTCCTCCAATACTATATTTTTAAGCTAACTTTTCAGCAACCGTAGCTGCCAAGTCTCCAAATGTATCATATGAAGATAATGCCAATTCGTAATCGTTAAATGAAACATCGAATTTGCTTTCAACTGCAAGAATAAGTCTGATTAATGATACCGAGTTTACGCCATATTCATTAGTTATTGACGCAGCCAAATCTATATTTTCGATTTCCGGCATAACTTCCCCAATAACTTCTTCGAGTTTAGTATTAATCTGTGCTCTGTCCATGAGAAATAACCTCCTAATAAAATTTTTCAACCAAATAATATTGTACTATTTTTTACTTCATAAATCAAGAGAGAATGAAAAAAAGAAAGACGCTTAAGAGCGCCCGGACTAACGTGCTATGCATATACCTTTTACGAGCATAAGCAGTATATTTATTCAGAAAAAATGTGCCCTCACAGGTGCTAAGCATAGCGTCAAGATTAAATAGCAATATATAAAGGCGGACCCACAAAAGTGCTAAGCATAGCGTCAAGTCTAACGTGCTATGCGTGTACTTCTTGTGGGTCCGCCTTATATATATCGTGCTATATTGAATTCTAGTACTTAGCTGTGTTGAGCTTAACTCCAGGGCCCATAGTAGATGCGATAACCACGCTTCTTAAATACTGACCCTTTGCAGCTGAAGGCTTAGCCTTCAAAATAGCGTCTATTAAAGTCTGGAAGTTGTCTGTTAACTGCTCCTCTGAGAAAGAAGCTTTTCCAATTGGCACATGGATAATGTTTGACTTATCAAGTCTGTACTCAATCTTACCGGCTTTAATATCATTAA